>JBEGTJ010000006.1:0-37224 GCA_041179465.1 Bacteroidota bacterium
CCTCCAAAATTCCTCCCGTGAGGTGGTCGTAGTACTTGTCCTCAAAAATCTCCTGCAGCGAGGGGATTCCCATGATCAGTCCCATGCGCTTTTTGGTGAAGCTTGCGAAGTAGTCCACCAGGCGGTAGTACTCCTGGTAGTTCGAAATCAGCACCGTCTGCCCGATGCTGCACAGAATGTCGGCGCGGTCCAAGAAGTCCTGTTCGTCCAAGTTTCCGTCGGCCAGCAGGTTGTTCAGGGTGATTTCAAAGAGCACCACCGTTTCGTCCTTTTCGACGCTTTGGGACTTGATGAACTGCTTGTAGCCCTTCTTGATCATGTCCATGTTGACCTTGGTCACGGGCCTAAAGCTCCCGCGCATGGCCAAGATGTTCTTTTTGTACAAAAGCTCGGCGGGAAGCAAATTCTTGCCTTCCGGGCCAAAAATTACCGCGTCGGTGAAGCCGTTTTTAATCAGCTGAAGCGACATCAACCGATTGTCCACGTGTTCGAAGTCGGGCCCCAGAAAATTGATCAAATCAATCTCAATGGCCGACTTGTCGATGCCGTCGTACAAGCTCATCAAGAACTTCTTGGGCTCGTGGTACAAATTGTAGGCGGCATAAATCAAGTTGACCCCCATCGCGCCAATGGTCTCCTGCTGGTACTTGGCGTTGTCCTCGTGCAAGCGAACGTGCACGATCACTTCGTTTGCTTCGCCGTCGGGCCTCGTTTGGTAGCGAATGCCCAGCCAGCCGTGGCCCTTAAACGTTTTGGCGAAATTGATGGTCGCAACCGTGTTCGCGAACGCAAAAAAGCACTTATCGGGCGACTTCTGGCGGTCAATTCGCTCGTGAAGCAGGCGGTACTCGTGGTTGAGCATCTTGCGGAGGCGGGTTTCGGTCACGTAGCGTCCGTCGGCCTCCTGGCCATAAATAGCGTCTGAAAATTCTTTGTCGTAGGCGCTCATCGCCTTGGCAATGGTGCCCGAAGCCCCACCGGCCCTAAAAAAGTGGCGAACGGTTTCTTGGCCGGCGCCAATTTCCGCAAACGAACCGTAAACATTGGGATTTAAGTTGGTGCGGAGCGCCTTCTGCGCGGCACTTAATACCATGTCAGCCATGACTCAAAGGTAGCGTACATTTGAGCCAATGCCCTCGATTTCCTTGGATTTTTTTGGTACCGGAACCAGTCAGGGAGTGCCCGTGATCGGCTGCAGCTGCCCGGTATGCAGCTCGACGGACCGTCGGGATCGCCGGCTCCGCGCTTCGGTCCGCATCGCGACCGAAACTACCGAGGTTTTGGTTGATTGCGGTCCGGATTTTCGGCAGCAGATGCTCCGCGCCGGTGCCGCCCAACTCGATGCGGTGGTGCTGACCCACGAGCACATGGACCACGTTTCGGGTCTCGACGACCTGCGTCCGCTCATGTTTGCGCAAAAGCGCCCCATGCCCGTGTGGATGACCGATCGGGTGGAGGCCCGACTACGGCAGCAGTTTTCTTATGCGTTCGCCGCCGAACGCTACCCTGGGGCGCCCGAGTTTGACGTGTGCCGAATTCAGCATCCCCAACCGTTTCGCATCGGAGACCAAACCTGGTTGCCCATTCTGGGAATTCACGGCACGTGGCCGGTGCTGGGCTACCGCGTCGGACCTGTGGTCTACCTCACCGACCTTTCGGGAATGATCGATGCCGAGCGGCAAAAGATCGCGGGAGCCCAAATTCTGGTGGTGAATGCGCTGCGCAAGCATCCGCACGTGGCCCACTTCACTTTGGGTCAGGCTGTTGACTTTGCGCGAAGCACCGGGGTGCCCCAAGTGTATTTTACGCACATTTCGCACCACCTGGGGCTCCACGCCGACGAAGACGCGCTCCTTCCCGAGGGAATGCATCTGGCCTACGACGGCCTTCGCCTGACGGCTGAAATGGCTTAGGCGAGGGGCGTACTGGGGACGGCGAGGTGGTCGAGGACGATGCCTACCGCCGTTCCACGGGCGTTCCACGAAGGCCGATTCACTCCGAGGCTCGGGCTCGGCGCCGGCGCTTCGTCCAGGGTGAACAGGGTGAAGTCGGCGGGACTTCCCACGTTGACCGTAACCGATCCCAAGCCAAACAGCTCGCGCGGGCGGTGCGCCGCGGCTTCGACCCACAGGGCGAGGTCTTCAGGGGAGCCGGAGTGGGCATTGAACCACGAAAAGCAGGAGTCGATGGTGGCGGCGCCAAAATGCGCGCTGCCCCATTCGCAGGACTTGAGTTCGTGGTCCATGGGGTTGTGGTCGCTGACCACCACGTCGACCGTGCCGTCGCGCAATCCCTCCCAAAGGGCCGCCTGATCGTCGGCGCTGCGCAGGGGAGGAAGGAGCTTGTAGGCGGTGTCGTAGCCCTCCACGTCGCGGTCGGTGCCAACGAGGTTGGCAATGCACACGTCGGCCGTCACGTCGAGTCCGCGTGCCTTGGCTTCGCGAACCAGGCGGACGCTTTCGGCGCAGGAGAGTCCCATCAGGTGCAGTCCGCCACCGGCGTACTCGGCAAGGGCGAGGTCGCGCTGCACGCGAAGCACTTCGGCCACCGCGGGAATGGGGGCCATGCCCGAACGCAGTGCGGAAGCACCTTCGTGGGCAACCCCGGTCGGGCAGAGCGCACGCTCCATGGGCAAACTCCAAACCCGAGCCTCTAAGCCTTGAGCGTATTCCAGGGCGAGCTGCAGGGTGTGCGGGCGGTCAATGGCGTGTCCGTCGTCTGAAAAGGCGAGGGCGCCGGCTTCGCGCATGTCGGCAAGCTCGGCAAGACGTTCTCCCTGAAGGCCTTGCGTGAGCGCCCCAACGGGAATCCACACGGTGGTTTCGGATTCGGGTAGGGCTTCAATGCTGGGTCGGTTGTCCCGGGGCGGATGGGTTGACGGCATCAGGGCTACGTGCGTGAATCCGCCGTGTAGCGCCGCCGCAGCCAGGGTTTCGTAGGTTTCGCGCTCCTCGTGGCCGGGCGATCCGCAACGGGCACGGCTGTCGACCCAGCCGGGACTGATGAGGCGTCCGCGCGCCCATTCGAGCTTGGGCGCATCCGAGAGGCTGTTTGGCTCGCTGACGGCGCGCACTTGGCCGTCTGAAATCAAGAGGTCAACCGCTTGAGTGTGGAAGGGAGACCGAGGATCCACAACGTGTACGCTCGGCAGGATGAACGCGGGGTACTTCATAACCGAGGTCAAAGGTAGTTTTTTTTGCTCGCCATTGAGTACTTTTGCCCCCGCAATCGCGGGATGTGGCGCAGTTGGTAGCGCACTACGTTCGGGACGTAGGGGTCGCTGGTTCGAGTCCAGTCATCCCGACCGCGAGAAAGCCCCGGCGTTGCCGGGGCTTTTTTTGTTTCTCGGTCCGGTTCTAAGTTTGCGTAGCTTGTTAACCAAAACCCCCATCCTAATGAAAACCCGCTTTTTGTTTTTGGCACTCGGAGTTTCCTTGAGCACCCTGGCTCAAGAGGCCCCTAAAGTCCGCGTGGAAAAGCGCGTAGTCGTAATTAAAGACGGAGCCGTACTCGCGTCGCCTCCCGACAGCCTGCTCCAAGGGCTGCGAATAGAAATCGACTCCCTGCAGGGCGGCGTCGACGTGGATCTGAGCGCGCTGGGAGGGGCGGGAATGGATCGCCTGATGCTGCTGCGCTCGCCGATGGGTTCCGGGCCGATGCTTGGCGTTCGCATTGCGGCAACCGAGGGGGTGCGCGGCGTAACGGTTCAGTCGGTCGAGCCGATAAGCACCGCAGCCGCGTTGGGCTTGCAGGTGGGCGACGTCATCGCTTCGGTAAATGGAACGCCTGTTGTTCAGCCCAGTGACCTGGTGTCCTTAATTCAAAGCTTGAAGGTTGGAGACGCCGTGGACCTCCGCTTTCGCCGCGACGGCGCGAACAAGCGCATGAAGGGGTACTTGATTCCGGCGGGCGGAATGGGCAGCCTGCCTGGGCTCATCGAAGGCCAACCGATACGCATTGAACGACAGGAAGAACGCGTCGAGCGCGAGTTTTAACCAGTGAAACCGGCAATCCGGTTTTTTTTATGGCTTGCACATAATCATGTTTAAACATACATTTGCGTCATGAAAACTGTTTTCCATTCGGCCGACAGCCGCGGAACCGCCGACCACGGTTGGCTCAAGACGGCGCACACCTTTTCGTTTGCGAGCTACTACAATCCCGAGCGCATTCACTACGGAGTGCTTCGCGTCCTCAACGACGACTGGATTGCGGGCGGAACCGGATTTGGCAAGCATCCGCACGACAACATGGAAATCGTGACGATTCCGCTTACCGGAGCGCTCGAGCACCAAGACTCGATGGGAAACAAGGAAGTTCTTCGAATGGGCGAGGTGCAAGCCATGAGTGCGGGCACCGGGGTCTTTCACTCCGAATACAATGCCAGCGCGACCGAATCCTGCTCGCTGCTTCAGATTTGGATTATTCCCGAGCGCCGCGGCGTGCTCCCTCGCTACGAACAGCGATTTTACGACGTCGACGCGCTCGCCAAAGAATGGCATACCGTGGTCAATCCGATGGGCCAAGGTGAAGCGATGCCCGTGCACCAGCAGGCTTGGTTTTCGCTCACCAAGTTGCCGGCAGGGGAGTCTCGGAACTACGCCGCCCGACGCGCCGAGAATGGGGTCTACTTCTTTGTGATCGAGGGATCCGCCGAGGTCGCCGGCCAGATGCTCCACACCCGCGACGGTCTGGGCGTTTCTGAAGTTGAGGAAATTTCTGTGCGGGCCGCACAGGACGCGTTCATTTTGGCCATGGACGTTCCCCTTCGGCTCCCGACTATAGCCTAACTTTGCAGGGATCATGTTTGAATCCCTCAGTGAAAAAATAGACTCCGCGCTCCACCGGTTATCGGGGCGCAACAAGATTTCGGACATCAACATTGCCGAGGCGGTCAAGGACATTCGCCGGGCCTTGGTGGATGCCGACGTCAACTACAAGCTCGCCAAGGACTTTACCGACCGCGTCAAGGACCAAGCCATGGGTCAGGACGTGCTCAAGTCCCTCGAGCCGGGCCAGTTGATGGTCAAAATTGTGCGCGACGAAATGGCCGCCCTCATGGGAGGGTCCGCCAGCGAAATCGCCGCAGGCAATGGGCTTCAAACCGTGCTCATGGCGGGACTTCAGGGCTCGGGTAAGACCACTTTTACGGCCAAACTGGGCAACCACCTCAAACGCAAAAAAGGCCGCAAAGTGCTGCTTGCGGCCGCCGACGTGTACCGCCCCGCCGCCATTGACCAGCTCAAAACCTTGGGCGAGCAAGTCGGAATCGAAGTGTTCAGCCTGGACGGCGAGCAAGACGCCGTGCGCATTGCGCGCGAAGCCCAGAACTACGCCAAGTCCAACGGATTCAACTACCTCTTGATCGATACGGCGGGCCGCCTCGCGGTGGACGAAGCGTTGATGCGCGAAATTGCGTCGATCCGTTCCGCCACGAGTCCCGAGGAGATTTTGTTTGTGGTCGACTCGATGACGGGCCAGGATGCCGTCAATACCGCCAAGGCCTTTCACGACGTGCTCGATTTCACGGGCGTAATCCTCACCAAGCTCGACGGCGACACGCGGGGTGGGGCGGCGCTCAGCATCCGCCAAGTGGTCCAAAAGCCCATCAAGTTCATCGGAACGGGGGAAAAAATGGACGCCCTCGACGTGTTTCACCCCGACCGAATGGCCGACCGCATTCTGGGCATGGGGGACGTCATTTCGCTGGTGGAGCGGGCGCAAGAGCAGTTTGACGTCGAGCAGGCGCGCAAGCTCAACAAAAAGATTGCGACCAATAAATTCGGCTTTGACGACTTTCTGGAGCAGATTCAGCAGGTCAAAAAGATGGGCAACATGAAGGACCTCATGGGAATGATTCCCGGAGTGGGCAAGGCGCTGAAGGGAATTGACATTCCCGACGACGCGTTCAAGCACGTCGAGGCCATGATTCGCTCCATGACCCCAGAGGAACGCAGCAATCCTTCGCTCATCAACGGAAGCCGCCGTGCGCGCATTGCGGCCGGCAGCGGACGCAGCGTGCCCGAATTGAACAAGCTGATCAAGCAGTTCGACGACATGAGCCGCGTGATGAAAATGATGCAAGGTCAAGGCGGGCGCAGCCAGCTGATGTCCATGATGAACCGCATGCGCTAATGGCCGACGTACTCAGCGGCCGCGACGCGGCACAAGCATGGAAGTCCCACATTCGCAAAGAAGTGGCGGGCCGTTTGGCCCAAGGAAAGCGCGCGCCGCACCTCGCCGCGATCTTGGTGGGCGAAGACCCGGCAAGTCAAGCCTACGTGCGCGGGAAAGTCCGGGACTGCGAAGAGGTGGGTTTTGAATCCACGCTAATTGCGCTTTCGGAACGCACGACGCAAGCTGAGCTGCTGAAGCACGTGGCGGCGTTGAACCAAAACCCTCAAGTAGACGGGTTTATCGTCCAGCTGCCCCTGCCCAAGCACCTTCAGCCCGACGAGGTGCTTCTGGCAATTGACCCGCAAAAAGACGTCGACGGATTTCATCCTGAAAACGTGGGACGGATGGCGCTCGGACTGCCGACCTACCTGCCGGCGACCCCCTACGGGATGCTCTTGCTTTTGGAGCACTACGGAATTTCTCCGGCCGGCAAGCACGCCGTGGTGGTGGGGCGCAGCAACATCGTGGGTTCGCCCATGAGCATTTTGCTCAGCCGCAACAGCAAGATGGGCAACGCTACCGTCACGTTGGCGCACAGCCAAACCGCAAACCTCACGGAGCTCTGCCAAAGCGCCGACATTTTGGTCGCCGCAATCGGCCGGGCCAAATACGTTACCGCCGACATGATTCGTCCGGGCGCCGTGGTTTTGGACGTGGGCATTAACCGAGTCGACGGAAAACTCGTGGGCGACGTAGACTACGAGTCCGCCCTTGCCGTCGCTGGGGCGATTACCCCGGTGCCGGGGGGTGTGGGCTTGATGACCCGCGTCGGCCTGCTGATGAACACCTTGCATGCCGCTCGCCGCCGCTAATTCTCGGGCCCTGCCGCTGATGGAGGCCTTTCGCACCGTTCAGGGCGAAGGGGCCCACACCGGAAGGCCGTCGTTTTTCATGCGCATTGGCGGATGCGACGTGGGCTGCCATTGGTGCGACGTCAAGGAGTCTTGGGACGCGAGCAAGCACCCCGTTACGCCCCTTGAGGAGCTTCTGAACCTGCCTTCGGCCAACGACCGAACGGTGGTGGTAACGGGAGGCGAACCGTTAATGTGGGACATGGGCCCCTTGACCGAAGGACTGCGCGCTCGAGGATTAAAGGTCCACCTCGAAACCAGCGGAGCGTACCCGGTCACCGGTACCTGGGACTGGATCTGCCTTTCGCCCAAGAAAACCAAGGCCCCGCTGCCCGAATGGTACGCGCGGGCCAACGAACTCAAAGTCATCGTGTACAACGACCACGACTTCACTTGGGCTGAAGAGCACGCGGCGCGCTGCGCCCCCGGGGTCGAGCTTTTTCTGCAGCCCGAATGGTCGCGCCGGGACACCCAGCTCCCCAAAATCATTGCCTACCTGGAACAGTACCCTCAATGGCGCCTTGGGCTCCAAACCCACAAGTACATCGGAATGCCTTAGCGGTTCGAGATTTCTCGTTCCACCCGTTCCACGCCTTTTACCGATTTTAGCCGCTGCACGAGGTCAGTCAAATGGCTTCGGTCGGCGACGTGCACGCTCACGGTTCCCTGAAACACCCCTTCGCTTCCGTCGATGTGGAACGCGCGGATGTCGATCTGCATGTCGCTTGAAATCACCTTGGTCACTTTGAGAATCAGCCCTTTGGAGTCGATTCCGGAGAACCGAAGCACCGCATTGAACCCCTGGCGCGTGCCCCGGTTCCAGACCGATTTGATTACCCGTTCCGCGAACTGACCTTGAAGCTTTACCGCATGGCGGCAATCGGTTCGGTGCACCTCGATTCCGCTCTCTTCAATAAACCCAAAAATGGAATCGCCCTGAATCGGACGGCAGCAGGGGGCCAGTTTGTACTCCAGCACCACCTCGTCGGGCCCAAACAGCACCAGGTTGGCCGACGTCGACACGTCTTTGATGCCGCCATCTTTGGATTTGGGCCGAAACCTGCGCAAAATGTACTGGTAGAATCCGCCGCTGTCTTCGCGCAAAAAGTCGCGCAGGCGGTCGCTGTCCAGCTCCCCCTTGCCAAACTTGAGGTACAGCTCCTTGGGGGTGCGGAGCGCATAAAAGTTCAGCATGCGCTGCGTGGTCGACTGATTCAGTTCCAGATTGGCTCGCTTGAGGAGCCGTGTGAGCTTGTCTTTGCCTTCGGTTTCTTGGCTGCGCAGGCGGTCCCTGAAGTAGGCGCGGAGCTTGGATTTCGCCTTGGGCGTGGCCACCCAATCGAGCCAGGAGTCTTGCGGAAGCTGCGTGTCGCTGCTGATGATTTGGACCTGGTCGCCGTTCTGCAAAGGGTGGCCAAGGGAGACCAATTGGCCGTTCACCTTAGCACCCAAAGTCTTCATTCCCAAGTCGGTGTGGATTTCAAACGCAAAGTCCAGCGGCGTCGCCCGCTTGGGCAGCGTGACCATCTTGCCCTGGGGCGTGAACACAAAAATCTCGTCTGAAAATAGCTGGAGCTTGAAGTTGTCGACGAACTCCACCGCATTGTCGGTTTGCCCCTCAACCACGTCGCGTATGCGCTCAATCCACGAATCGAGCGCGGCGCTTCCCGAGCCGTCTTCCTTGTAGCGCCAGTGGGCCGCGTAACCGCGCTCGGCCTGATCGTCCATGCGCTTCGAGCGAATTTGGATTTCGATCCAATGCCCCTCAGGACCCATGACCGTAATGTGCAGCGACTCGTACCCGTTGGCTTTGGGCGTCGTTACCCAGTCGCGAAGCCGACGCGGATTAGGTCGGTAAATGGCCGTAATCAGCGAGTAGACCCGCCAAATGTCCGCTTTTTCGCGGTTGGCCGAAGAGTCCAAAATGATGCGCACGGCGTACTTGTCGTACACCTCCTCAAACGGAACGTTTTGGTTCTGCATCTTTCGGCGTATGCTGTACACGCCCTTGGTTCGCCGCTTCATGCTGAAGTGAAAGCCCTCGCTGTGCAGCAAATCCTCCAGGCTGTGGCTGAAGCGCTCAAGGTATCCGCCGTCCAGTTCTTCGGCCTCGGTCATCTTCTCCTGAAGCTCTTGATAAACCTCAGGTTCCAAGTATTTTAAGCTCAAATCCTCAAACTCTTGCTTGAAGGAGTAAAGCCCCATTCGGTGGGCAAGGGGGGCGAAGATGTACAGGGTTTCTGAAGCAATCTTGAGCTGCTTGGCGTGCGACATGGAGCTCAGCGTGCGCATGTTGTGCAGCCGGTCCGCCATTTTGATCAAAACCACCCGAACGTCGTCGCTAATGCTCACCAGCAGCTTGCGAAAGTTCTCGCTCTGCATCGACGTCTGCATGTCAAAAATCCCTTGGATCTTGGTGAGCCCTTCGACGATGTAGGCCACATTGGCCCCGAAGAGATGGTCCAAATCTTCTCGGGTGTACTCGGAATCTTCGATGACGTCGTGCATCAGCGCGGCCGCTATCGACTGGGGTCCGAGACCAATTTCGTGCGAAACGATTTGGGCGACGGCCAACGGGTGGGTGATGTAGGGCTCACCGGACTTGCGGCGCACGTCCTTGTGGGCGTCGCTGGCCACCTTAAAGGCCTTTTTGATCAGGGCGAGGTCGTCTTTGTCGGCTCCGCGCTCGGTAGCCGACTTGACTAATGCTCGGTACTGAGCACGAACCTGCTTTTCAAAATCTACTTCTGCCATGGCTTTGCGGGCAAGACGCGGGCGCGGCAGTCGCCAAAACCAATGCGCGGACCTTGGGCCGTGCGCCCCCGAAGGACCACCGTGTCGCCGTCTTCGAGGAACGTGCGTTCCGTGCCGTCCTGCAAGCGAAGGGGTTTGCTGCCGTTCCAGGTCAGCTCGAGCATGGAGCCGTAGGAACCGGGTTCGTCGCCGCTGATCGTACCTGAGGCCAGTAAATCTCCGCTTCTAAGGGCGCATCCGTTGATGCTGTGGTGCGCAATCTGCTGTGCAAAGCTCCAGTAAAGGTGCTTCGCGTTGGAGGTCGAAATCACGGTTTCGCTCCCGTCGGCCGCCACAATCGCCACCTCGAGCGTCAAATCCCAATGCGAGGCGCGGCGGTCCTGCTGCAGATAGGGAAGGGGCGATGGGTCCTCTTGGGGAGCCCCCGCGCACCGAGCTCCTTCGAGCGCCTCATAGGGCACAATCCATGCACCCATCGTCGACGCGAAATTCTTCGCCAAAAACGGCCCAAGGGGCACGTATTCCCACTGCTGGATGTCGCGGGCGGACCAGTCGTTGAACAAGACCAGCCCAAAAATGTGGGGCTCAGCCTGATCCACAGAAATCCACGAACCGTCGGTCGGTCCCCCGCGCAGCACCACGCCCACTTCGAGTTCAAAATCGAGCTTCACCGACGGACCAAAGACCGGCGCGGGGTCGTTGGGCCCTTTGCGCTGACCGTTGGGGCGAACCACGTCGGTTCCGCTGACCGCGACGGTCGACGCCCTGCCGTGGTAGCCCACGGGAAGATGAAGCCAGTTGGGCAGTAGGGCGTTGGCCGGATCGCGAAACATCATACCCACGTTGGTGGCGTGCTGCCGCGAAGCATAAAAATCAGTGTAGTCGCCAATTCGCACCGGCAGTACGTTCGCCACCGCTGCGCAGTCCGCTTCGCAAGCGGCCCTGAGGGGCGAAGCCTCCCACGCCGAACCCGCGCGGTAGAGCGCCTGCAGTTCCCTGCGCACGGCCGACCAAGCCTCGGGTCCGCGGTCGATGAAGGCATTAAAGCAGTCCTGCTGGAGTTCCGCAAACCCGGCAAACATGCCCGCTTGATGCAGCGCGCGGAGGCTGATCACGGTTCCTCCGAGGCGTGTGGCGAGGTGCGTCGTTCCGTCAGTCCACACCACGGCGCCCCAAGGGAGGTTTGAAAAGCTGAAATCTGATGCGTCCGAGACCGGAATAAAGCTCGCCATGGCCGTATTTTTACCCCCAAGTTACACGCTATGAACCGCGATTCCGCCCTCTTTGACCTAATTAATGCCGAACACCAACGCCAAGTTGAAGGCATTGAACTGATTGCATCTGAAAATTTCACCTCTCCGGCCGTTATGGAAGCCGTCGGATCGGTGCTGACCAACAAGTACGCGGAGGGCTACCCGGGCAAGCGATACTACGGCGGATGCCAAATTGTGGATCTCGTGGAGGACCTCGCCCGAAACCGCGCAGCCGAACTTTTTGATGCCGAATACGTCAATGTTCAGCCCCACAGCGGGTCGCAGGCCAACGCCGCCGTCTACTTGGCCTGCTTGAAGCCGGGCGATACCATCCTTGGTTTCGACTTGAGCCACGGCGGACACCTGACGCACGGTTCCCCCGTGAACTTTAGCGGCCAAACCTACCGTGCCACGTTCTACGGCCTCGAGCGCGAGACCGGTCAACTGAACTACGCCAACATTCGCGAAATCGCGCACCGCGAGAAGCCCAAAATGATCATTTGCGGAGCCAGCGCCTACAGCCGCGACATCGACTACGCCGAATTCCGCAGCATCGCCGACGAGGTGGGGGCCCTTTTGCTTGCCGACATCAGCCATCCGTCGGGTTTGGTGGCGCGCGGACTCCTCAACGATCCGATGCCCCACTGCCACTTCGTGACGACTACGACCCACAAAACCCTGCGCGGTCCGCGTGGAGGCATGATCATGATGGGTCAAGATTTTGAAAACCCCTGGGGCTTGACGACGCCCAAAGGCGAAATCCGCATGATGTCGCACGTCCTCGACATGGCGGTATTCCCCGGGATCCAAGGCGGACCGCTCGAGCACGTAATCGCAGGCAAGGCCGTGGCCTACGGCGAGGCGCTCACCGACAACTACTTTAACTACATCGTTCAGGTGCGCCAAAACGCCCAGGCTATGGCCAAAGCGTTGGTGGCGCGCGGCTACGACATTGTGAGCGGCGGGACGGACAACCACCTCATGCTCGTGGACCTTCGCAACAAAAACGTGACCGGAAAGCAAGCCGAAAACGCCCTGGTCGCCGCCCACATCACGGCGAACAAGAACATGGTGCCCTTTGACGACAAGTCGCCCTTCATCACCAGCGGAATTCGCTTCGGCACCCCGGCATTGACGACGCGCGGCCTCAAGGAATCCGATATGGAAGCCGTCGTAGACCTCATCGACGAAGTGCTCCGCAACCCCGAAGACGCTGGTGTACAGCACCGCGTTGGCGATAAGGTTAAGGCGATGATGGCGCACCGCCCGCTGTTTGTGTGGGAGTAGCCGAGGCACAGGCTTTGCATACGGTTCCGCATGCGAACCCTACTGTTACCTGCCGTCGCGCTGGCCTTTGCGTGCCAAGCCCAAGTCAAATTGCCGTTGAACGTTCCCAAGGCCGCTTCGGCCTTGCTGCCCAAGTCGGCGGCGGCGTTGACCGAGTCTGAAGTCGCAGAAGGCCTCAAGGAGGCCTTGGTGTCTGGGGTCAAGTCCGGTTCTTCATTGCTCGGTGCGGCAGGCGGATTTGCGCAGTCCGAAGTCTACCGTTTGGCGCTTCCGCCCGAAGTTGCCGACCTCGAAACCAAGATCAACGCAAACCCGGTGCTCCGTGCCGTCCTAAAGCCCCAACTCGAGCAGCTCAAGGCCAAGCTCAACGAGGGAGCGGAGCGTGCGGCGGCCAAGTCCTTTCCCATTTTTCGCGAGGCGGTCGTGGGCATGTCGGTGCGCGACGCCTTGGGCATTTTGAAGGGCGGATCGGGATCCGCAACCCGATACTTGCGCAGCGAAACCGAGCAGCCCCTCCAGACCGCCTTTCGCCCCGCCGTACAGAGCGCGCTGGACGAAGTAGAAATCGCGAAGTACTGGGAGCCGGTGGCCAAGGCAATCAACCAGAACAAGCGGTTGCTGGGCCGCACCGAAGACATTCAAACCGACCTCGTCGCCTACGTCAACCAGCGCGCCACCGACGCGCTGTTTCGCGAAATTGCGCTGCAGGAAGACCGCATCCGCCAGGACCCCGTGCAGCGTACCACCGATCTGCTGCGCAAAGTTTTTAGGAGTTTTTAAAGTGGTTGACCGTACTTCGCTAAAAATGCGGCAGCCCTTCGGCGCGCTTGCCAGGCAGCAACCCCGGGCAACTTATTTAAGAGAATGTCGCTGCCTCCGGTAATCCACGAGTAGCTGGTTTTTAGCCATTCCTTAAAACTCTTTGGCCAAATGCGGTAGGTTATGGAAAAGCTCCCGGTCACGTAGGTAATATGATGCCAATAGCCCTTGGGAATGTAAAGGGTATCTCCGGGCTCCAGTAGTACCTCATAGCCTTCGAGTTGAGAAAGGAGCGGAAATTTTGGAGCTAAGGCTCCCAACTGGCTAAAATCGACCGCTGAATGAACGGTTCCTGGGATTTGGTAGAGTCGGTTATTTTGGTTTTGATCAAAGAGAAGCACCCGCTTTTGACCCTTAAAATGACTGAGCAAAAGGTCAATCCAATCGAAGTCATAATGAATGCGGGTGTCGCTTCCGGGTGCGCCAAAAAAATATGCGGGAATTTCGGCAACGCTTATTCCTAACGGCCGAAACCGGGCTGCATTTCGGTGTTCTAGTCCGGGCGCCGCGGCGCGCAAATTGAACGCAAAGAGGCGCTCGTCCGACGGCTCGTTTCGCTCGAGCTGCTTGAAGTACTCCGCAATGGGCTTTTGAGCAATGGGCTTGGGAAAAAAGGTGGTTGATTGCCCGTTCGCAAATGCGCTTCCGCGCACGCCTGTAGTACGCGTGCCCACGCCTCGGCAGAGGTCGTTCCAGGTCCAGTGATTCGCAGGCCAATCTTGAGCGAATTTTCGCATTACTATTGGCGTACATGTCGTCTGTGCCTTCTCAAATGCGTCCTTGTGTTCACCGGGCTGCGATTCAGGCATTGGGTAAAGCTTCATGATGCGAATTTGGCATAGGAAGTCGTCCTCCATTTCAGCAGATTGTACTAATTGATTTGTGGAGCTCGGTAAAATCTGCGTTTGATAATTCCAAAGCTTGTTGCTTCTTTGCACAAACCAAAATCCCTCTCATGCGGACTTTTTTACCATCCATCCTTTTGTTCACCGCGCTCGCCATGGGCAGTTTTGCTCAAGCGCAGACCGAATCAAAGAAAACGTTAGCAGTTCTCGACTTTGATGTGCGCAACTACCCGGTTGATGCCCAGCAACTCATTGACAAGGCCACCATTGAACTCATTCGCATCAATAAGTTTGAGATCATTGACAAGTACGACATCGAGTACATCTCGAAACGCGACAAAGTCGACCTCAAAGGCTGCTACTCTAAAATTTGCCTCGAAGACATCGGCAAGCGGTTGAAGTGCGACTTCCTGTTGACGGGATCGTACGACGTTTTGGGGGACCGAGTGGCCGTTACCGTGCGTCTTTACGACGTCGCCAAGGGTAGTTTTACGGAATCGGCGAGCCGGGTGTACTTGAACATTCCGCAGCAAAACCTAACGATGATGGAAGTCGCCGTCAAGGATCTCTTGGCGGTTCCCAACGACGAAAACCTCATTAAAAAGCTGACCATTAGCGAGGAGTACGAAAGCGCGCTGAACAACCCCGAAACTGCGGTCATCAACAACAACGGCCCACGATTGGGCGTGACTGGGGTTTTTGGGCCGAGCCAGAAAATTTTGATGGCCGACCCCAAAAAAGGGGGATTTGGATACAGCCTTCCCGCGCTTACTTCGTTTGGATACCAATTTGAGCAGGTATTTGTGAACAGCGGCGATTTTCAGGCGCTGTTCGAGTTCATTCCGCTGATTGCCGGCTTGGAGTACGGACGCCTGATTCCGAGCGCCAACGTGCTGATGGGGATGCGCAACAGCCGCACCGGTTGGGAGTTTGCGGTGGGCCCCAACTTCACGACCACGGTCACGGCCGTGGGATACGTTTCGGGGGACGACTTCATCCTCAAGGGAAGCCAGGGCTATAATGCGTCGGGCAAAGACGAAATTACCCGCCTGGATTCGCGCGGTGACGTCGGAATCTCAACGGGCCTTGTTCTCGGATTCGGAAAGACCTTCAAGTCAGGCAAAATGAACTTCCCCGTCAACCTGTTCGTCGTCACCCCAGGCCGCGGCGATTCGTGGCGCATTGGTACGTCGGTCGGATTCAACATCGTTCGCAAAAAAACGCCCAGCTTCACCCCATTGACGACCACCAAGCCCGCCTCGCCGGCCGCTTCGGGTGCGTCGGTTCAGCGAATTACCATCCAATAAATCTAGTTTTACGTTAAGGCGGCGCCGGGCTCATGGGTCCGGCGCTTTCTTTTGGGGGTGGGGCGAAGTACATTCGCAGGGCCATGGACACGGGAACGCGACTCAACAAGTACCTCAGCAGCCACGGCCATTGCAGCCGGCGCGAAGCTGATCGGGCCATCGAAGCCGGGGCGGTGCGCCTCAACGGCCGGATCGCCGTGCTCGGAGACGTGGTGCGCGACGGCGACGTCGTGGAACTCCAGGGTCAAAAGGTCGATCCGCAAGCCAAGCCGCGGGCGGTGTACCTGCTGTTCAACAAGCCCGAGGGCGTGACCTCGACGACCGACCGTGCCGTTCGCGGCAACGTCTTGGACGTTCTTCGCTACCCGGAGCGCATTTTTACCGTCGGCCGGCTCGACAAGGACTCGCGCGGCCTTCTGCTGCTCACCAACGACGGGGACTCCGTCAATAAAATTTTAAGGGCCGGCAATGCCCATCCCAAAGAATACTGGGTTCAAGTTCGGCGCCCCATAAGCGACGAGGAACTCGAGACCATGGCCCGTGGCGTGCCGATGCTGGGTACGAGGACGCTTCCGTGCCGCATAGAGCGCATCAGTCCGCGCGCCTACAAAGTCGTCTTGGTGCAGGGGCTCAACCGCCAAATTCGACGCATGGCCGAATACGTCGGTCACGAGGTGTCCATTTTGGAACGCAAGCGCATCATGCACCTCACCGACAAGGGCTTGCCGACGGGGGCGTGGCGCGAACTGACGGATGCCGAAGTGGGCCAGCTCCTCGAGGCGGTCAAGCACAGCGACGGCGGACCCACCGAGCGCGTCGAGGGCCCGCGCCCGAAGGATTTTCACCAGCCCGGTCCGGGATATCGCGGACCGCGGCCCAAGGGGCGACGATGAAGCGCTACAGAGTTTACCCGCTCCCACCGAACTGCTGACTAAATGGTATTCAGTAGCCTGCTGTTCCTGTTCGGGTTCTTGCCCGTTTTTTTGACGGGTTACCGATTGCTTCCCGACCGGTTTCGCAATACATGGGCCCTACTGGGGTCGTGCGTGTTTTATGCCTGGGGAGGAGGGAGCTTTATTCTGGTGCTGCTGGCATCGCTTTATGCGGACTTTTTCGCGGCCCAACGCATGCACGGCCGAAATCGAAGGCTGTGGCTTGTCTTGGGTCTTGCGACGAACTTGGGTTTGCTTGCCTACTTCAAGTACGCGGAATTTGGCTACCAGATTTGGTGCGACCTCTTTGGAGCTTCTCGGTCCGAAGCCCCCACGTGGGTGCGGGTCGCTCTGCCTATTGGAATTAGCTTTTTTACGTTTCAAAAAATCTCGTACCTCGTCGATGTGTACCGCAAGGTGAAAGCGCCGCTCGCACGCCTGGGGGACTATGCCCTTTTTGTTCTCCTTTTTCCGCAGCTCATCGCCGGTCCCATTGTTCGATATCAAGACCTTGCCGACCAAATTCACCAAAGGTCGACGACTTTGGACGACCGCTTGTTTGGCTTCGTGCGTTTCTCGGTGGGTCTTGCCAAAAAAGTGCTGATTGCCAATAATTTAGGCGCCATTGCCGACCCCATTTTTATGCAGGAAACGGTGAGCGGCGCTTCGGCATGGACGGCACTATTAGCCTACAGCTTTCAGATTTACTTCGATTTTTCGGGGTACTCCGACATGGCCATCGGCTTGGGACGCATGATGGGCTTCCGGTTTTTGGAGAACTTTTCCTTGCCTTATCGTGCGCAAAGCGTTACGGAGTTTTGGCGGAGGTGGCATATTTCACTGGGGACGTGGATGCGGGATTACCTGTACATCCCCCTCGGCGGGAGCAAGCTTGGAGCGGGCCGCACCTACGTCAACCTCCTGGTGGTCTTTACGTGTTCGGGGCTGTGGCACGGAGCTTCCTGGAATTTCGTCCTGTGGGGATTGTACCACGGGCTTTGGTTGGTAGCGGAGCGCCTGGTGCTTCGCGACCTCAGAATTCGCGTTCCGTCGGCTCTTCGCATCGCTTTAACGTTTGCAGTAGTCTCGCTCGGTTGGGTGTTTTTTCGGGTCGAAACCCTTTCTGAAGCCGGGGAGTGGATGTTGGCCCTCGTTCGGTTCGACGGTACGCTGGACCCCCACGCCCAGGTATACGTCGCCTTAGGCATATCGGCCCTTGCTTCGTTTTGGCCGTTTCGGCGTTCCTGGGAGCAGGCGGAAGCTGACTTTGCGGCACCCTCCGGAGGGCGCAGCCTTTGGTGGCCCGTGCTCGCGCTACTCCTTGTCGCGGCGTCTTCGGCGAAGTTGGCGACCAGCGGCTACAATCCCTTCATCTACTTCCGCTTTTAACATGATCAAGAAATGGGCTATGGCTTGGTTAATGGGGCTGTTGTGGCTTCCCCTAATAGCTCGTTTGGGCGGATTTAAAAGTGCGGACCTTGGAGGCGCGGAACAGCCCGTCACCGTTGGTGCGCTTACCCTGGAGCGCCTCGCTTCGGGTGCGTGGCAGGCCGAAGTCACTGATTGGTTCGCCTGGGAGTTTCCGGCGCGGTCCTGGCTCATTCGGGGATACAACCAGGTGGTGTACTGGGCCTTCAATAAGTCCACGAACTACGTACTGTTGGGCGACGACGGCCAGTTGTTTGCCTTCAATCACTACGAAGCGTATTCGGGGCTCGACGCAGAGGAGCCTTCGTACTTTAAGGCGCAAGCTGATTCCTTGGACCATTTGGCGGCGGAGCTACGTCGTTCTGGAGTTCCCCTCCTGGTGGTGGTAGCGCCCAACAAAGTGCGTATGATGCCCGAAAAACTTCCGATCGAGCTTCGCCGCGCTCCGCGCGCCCCATCGAATTACGAGCGATTTATGTCCATGCCCCGCGCAGTGCCGGTGCTGGACCTCATGCAGGTACTGCTCCGCCAAAAAAACGAACTAAAGGCCCCTGTTTTTGCGAATACGGGCATACACTGGAACCAATATGGTGTGTACGCGTGCATGCCGGCAATCGACTCCGCACTAGCCAACCTTCTTCGGAGGCCAAGCCAAGGTCTTCGCCTCACCGAAGGGTCTTGGCTCGAGGGAGTTCAGCTCGAGGACGATTATGATTTGGCTAAGCGACTGGACGTGCTTTCGTCCCCCGAAATCCAGCGGCAATGGTACCCCGAGCTTCGGGCGGCGCGCCCGTGGGGCGACGATAAGCCTCGGGTTCTGCTGGTTGCCGACAGTTTTGCGTACACCATGATTAAAACAGGAGCTTTAGATGCGATCTCAAACGGCTGGGAACTATGGTTTTATGGTGTTTCAGCAGTTACCTCCGGAACGCCAAAGCGTTCTCTGAAGCCAGGCGAAGCCGCCGTGAGGTGGAACGAGTTTGATGCGGTAGTGTTGATGGCGACTGAATACAACCTCACGGATTTACCGTTTGGGTTTCGGCCTAAGTAATCCGTTTAGGGCCTGCAGTGGGCAGGTCGCGGCACGGGAGCGCCCACAGAAACAGCGGTCATTTCTTCTTGGCTCCCCGAGTAAGGGGTTTTCGGTGCTTCAGGGCCTTCTTCATTTTAAGTTTTTGGCCTCCTCCGTAGTTATAGGTCTTTTTGTTTTTGTCCTTTTTCTCGTGAAAGGCGGCGTCGGGTCGTTCGGTCATGAGTGGCATTTTTTGGCGCGGAAGCCGGAAAGGTAGTTCACGTCGGTCGTTGGCGGCCGGGCGGGGGAAAGTTGAGGCCTTGGCGTGGGGGGATTAGTGGGCCGCGGAGCGGCCCATGTTCCCAGAAGGGGGCGCTTTACTTGGATGCAAGCCCCCAGCAGCGAAGCTGCTGGCTGTTTTTCATTTTTTCCTGCTCGCCAAAGTGAACTTCGCTCGCGGATAAAAATGAAAAACCCGAGCCAAAGGCTCGGGCTTGCATCCTCGTAGCGAAGGGGGGAATCGAACCCCCGACCTCAGGGTTATGAATCCTGCGCTCTAACCGTCTGAGCTACCTCGCCGGAATGGGCGGCAAAAGTAGGGTAGCGTGAGGGAATCCGCAAAGGTGCCCTACAAATAGTAGGCAAAGGTGAAGGCGGGAAGGGTAAGTCGCTCCCAGACTCGAGTAAGATTGAGGTAGTCTAGAACGGCAACCCCACCGAGGTAGGGGTCCTGGGTATCCACGATTCCGTCAAAATTGGTGTCGTAGCCCAGCAGGGTGGGTTGGTTTTTAGGATAGAGGGCGTTCAGAAATCCAACATTGAAGTACGAAATGCTGCGGCGGCTGTAAATGCGCAGTGCTGGGAGAACGGCCGTAACATCTTCTGCAGCAAAATGCCACAGTTCTGCGGTGAAACCAAAACGAGCGCCAAATGCATGGTAGCCACTGAGGTTGTAGGCAATTCCGGAACGGATGTCAGGAAGGTTTTCGCCGGGAACGCCCACGTAGCCAAGGCCCAGCGACACATTTGAACCGGGGCTACCGTAGGTGCCTACGGCAAAAGGCAGGGCGAAGCTGCCCGAACCCACCACAGGAACTCCGGCGAGGGCGCCCACCTTGGCGCGGACGTTGGGCGCCAGCTCGAGGCCATAAGAAGCGGTTCCATAGACGCCGAGCAATAGGGGGGTACCGATTCCTGCTGAAAAATGGTTGGTGATTCCGATTTGAAAATCGACCAACGGACCGACCACGTTGAGGTAGGCGCTGTCTTTGGGAATGCTGTAGCCACTCGGGGCAAAGGCGTAGCGGCTGGCGTGGGCATTGCGCGCATCCTGGGCCGATGCCGCAACATAGCTTACCAAAAAGGCGAGGAGGGAGGCTCTGAGTTTCATAAGCGAAAGGTCGAAAAGTCCGCTCGTTCATTACCTGATTTTAATCAGTTCTCATTACGGCACAAATTTTTCGTGCTTAAATGGACCGAGAAGTTATATTGCACCTCCAACCCAAGATTCGCTTCATGTCCGACCGCGTTCCGCTAATTATCGAGTTTCCAGTGCGTTGCTCTGCTGCAATGCTCTACTCCTTTTTGAGTACGCCCAGCGGACTTTCGGAGTGGTTTTGCGACGACGTCAATTCGCGCGGGGACACCTACCGTTTTTTCTGGGGTGAAACGGAGGAGGTCGCGTCGGTAGTCCGCAAGAAGACGAACTACTTCATTCAGTACAAGTGGGAGCACGACGACAGCGCCAACCGCTTCTCGTTTGAATTCCGCATCGACGTAGACGACCTTACCGGCGACGGATTGCTCACGGTAACCGACTACGTGGAGCCCGACGAAGAACACGAAATGAGGTCGCTGTGGCAAAGCCAAATCACGACGCTGCTGCGCACCATCGGGTCGTAGTCCAGGCCGCGCTCTTCTTTGGAACCACGGCGGTCCTGCTTGCGGCGCTCAACGGCGCCATGGGGAGTCATGCGTTTCACCGCGCACTCGACCGGCTGCCCCTTTTTGAGGTGATGCACGGCCTGACTGCCCTGGGCGACGGCGCCATGGCGTTGGTCGTGGCCCTCTGGCTCGCACTGCGGCGCAGCACCCGCGCGGAATGGGCGGTATTTCTGCTGGGGTTTGCGGCGGCGGCCCTGGTTCCGCAGGTGGCCAAGAACGTGGTATGGCCCGACCTCGTGCGGCCCTACGGTGCGGTGGCGGGGATCCGGCATTCCGCGCTGCTCGACCCGGCTCTGCTCAAGACTTTTCCCTCGGGCCACAGCGCTACGGGCGCCTTTTTAGCGCTTTTTTTGGCTTTTCGCAAGCCCTCGTGGAGCGGAGGCTACCTCGCGCTGGGCGTTGGCGTAGGGCTAAGTCGATTGTTTTTGCACTACCACTGGGTCGAAGATGTGGTGGCGGGCTGGTTGATTGGACTTTGTTCCGCGTGGCTTGCCGAACGTACCTTGGGCCCCAAACTAAATACCCATGGGACTACTTGACGGAAAAGTCGCCTTAATCACCGGCGCATCCAAAGGAATCGGCAAGGCCATCGCTGAGCGCTTCGCTCAGGAAGGCGCCAAAGTCGCGTTCACCTACTTGAGCAGCGTGGAGCGCGGGCAAGCACTTGAAGCGGAACTGAGCCAGTACGGCGAGGCAGCCGGCTTTCGCAGCGACGCCTCGAGCGGCGAGCAGGCCGAAAAACTCATTGAAGACGTCGTAGCGCGCTTCGGCCAAATCGACGTCGTCGTCAACAACGCCGGAATTACCCGCGACACGTTGCTGCTCCGCATGAGCGAAGAGGACTTTGACCAGGTGATTTCGACCAACCTCAAGTCGGTGTTCAACACGACCAAGCACGTTCAGCGCTACTTCCTCAAGCAGCGCTCGGGAAGCATCATCAACATTTCGAGCATCGTCGGCATCAAGGGCAATGCCGGCCAGTCGAACTACGCGGCCTCCAAGGCGGGAATCATCGGCTTCACGAAGTCGGTGGCGCTGGAACTGGGTTCGCGCGGAGTTCGCTGCAACGCCATCGCCCCGGGTTTCATCGAAACCGAAATGACCGGGGTGCTCGACGAAAAGGTGGTGCAGTCGTGGCGCGACGCCATTCCATTGAAGCGCGGCGGCCAGCCTGAAGACGTGGCCAATGCCTGCGTGTTTTTGGCGAGCGACCTTTCGTCCTACATCAGCGGCCAAGTTCTGCAGGTCGACGGAGGTTTGCTGACCTGATCGCCTGTACGTCCGAGTACGTTAACCCGCCCGCCCGGCGGGTTTTTTCGTTTTCGGCGTCCGTATCTTAGGGCAATGAAGAAGATGCTCTTGGCGGTGCTGTCGGCGACCGCCCTCAGTTCGGCCCCGACGTGGGCGCAAGGAATGTGGTTTCCGCACGAAGTCGCCAGCCGCAAAGCCGACATGAAGGCCCTTGGGATGCGCATGAAGCCTGAGGCCGTGTATTCCGCTGCTGGGGGCGGACTCAACGAGTCGGTCGTGCATTTTGGCGGATTCTGCACCGGCGAAGTGATTTCGAGTAAAGGCCTGATTTTGACCAACCACCATTGCGGATACGACGCCATCCAGTCGCATTCAAGCCTCGAAGACAATCTGCTGGAGCACGGATTTTGGGCCGAGTCCTACGCAGACGAAAAACCCAACCCCGGGTTGTTTGTGGACTTTGTGCTGCGCACCGAAGACGTGACCTTGGCGGTTCAGACTCTGGTTTCCAAGGGACAAGAGCCCGCCGAGGCCATGAAGTCGGTTGCGGCCGCCCAACCCAAAACCGACGCGTCGTGGATCTACAGCGTGAAGCCCCTTTTCGCCGGCAACCGCTACGTCCTGACCGCAGCTCGTCGCTACCCCGACGTGCGCTTGGTAGGTGCGCCTCCGAGCGCGGTGGGCAAGTACGGCTCCGACACCGACAACTGGGTGTGGCCGCGCCACACGGGCGATTTTTCGCTGTTCCGCGTGTACACGGCTCCCGACGGAAGTCCGGCGGAATACAGCCCGAACAATGTTCCAATGAACGTTGCCAAGCCGTTGGCCATCAGCCTTCGCGGGGTGGAAGAGGGGGATTTCACCCTTATATATGGCTTTCCGGGGCGCACCGACAGCTACATGCCCGTGCCGGAAGTCAAGCAGCAGCTCGACGTGATGCTGCCCACACGGGTCGCGATGCGCCATGAGGTCCTTCGCACCTGGGATTCCGCGATGCGCGTCGATCCCAAGGTCAAAATTCAGTACGCCTCCAAGTACGCGAGCGTGGCCAACGGATGGAAGAAGTGGATCGGCCAAATCGAGGGAATGGCCGAGGTTTCAGGCCTTGATACGTTGGCGGCTCGCGAAGCCCGTGTGGCGGCCTTTTCGCCCCAAGGACGCGCACTGACGGAGCGTTTTGCCCAAGAAAACCAGCGCCTCGAGCGCGACCGTTGGACCGCGCTGTACTACCAAGAACTGCTTCCGCGCTGGGAACTGGTGACCTGGAGCCGCCTGACCGCTGCCTATTTAAAGTCCGCGGCAATGGGCGACAACCTCGACAAACCGAGGGCCGCCTTGCGCGAGCTGTACCAAGATTGGAACCCCGAGCTGGACCGTCGGGCCGCCGTGCGCCTGATTGCGGCATGGAATGCCAATGCCCAGGTGGCGCACTCGGAACTCGATTTGTCTCGCTTTACTCAGGCCGACGTGGCGTCTTCGGTCCCTGCCTTGCCGGCCGAGGGAGCGTCGTGGGACGCGTTTGACGCCCAGGCCAAGGCGCATGCTGCGCTGGGGTTGAGCGGAATGCTCCGCGAGGAGTTCAACGCCTTGATGGCGAGGCTTTCTCCGGCGGAGTCGGCGTACCAGTCGGGCATGAAGGACTGGATGGCCCTGCAGCTGGCGGCCGCTGCCGCCGGCAACCGGCAGATTGCCGCCGACGCCAATTCGACGTTGCGGGTGGCCTACGGCCGTGCGGGCGGATTTTCTCCGGCCGACGGAATTCGCTACACCACCCACACTACCGCAGACGGCGTGCTCGCGAAGTACCGCCCTGGCGACTACGAATTCGACCTTCCGGAGGCCTACCGCGCCAAGCTCGAGGCTCGAGACTACGGTCCCTACGCCCTGCGCAACGGCGAACTCCCGGTTTGCTTTTTAGCAGCCAACCACACCTCGGGCGGCAATTCGGGCAGTCCGGCATTCAACGCCCAAGGCGAGCTCATTGGCCTGAATTTCGACCGCGTGTGGGAGGGAACCATGAGCGACTTCTACTTCACGCCCCAGCGCTGCCGCAACATCATGGTGGACATTCGCTACGTGCTTTGGGTTGTGGACCGCTACGCCGGCGCGGACCGACTGATTCAGGAGATGAACATCGTCCGCTAATCCGCCTTGCCCGTCGTACTTTTGCCGCGCAATTAACCGCTAATCCTTGAAACCGTCATGAGCGTCCTGGTCCACAAGCAATCCAAAATTATCGTCCAAGGTTTTACGGGCAAGGAAGGCAGCTTCCACGCCGAGCAAATGATTGCCTACGGAACCAATGTGGTCGGAGGCATTACCCCGGGAAAAGGGGGCCAACAGCACCTTGATCGCCCCGTATTCAACACGGTGAGCGATGCCGTTCGGGCCACCGGAGCAGACGTGTCCATCATTTTTGTTCCGCCCGCGTTTGCCGCCGACGGAATCATGGAAGCCGCCGACGCCGGAATTAAGGTTATCGTGTGCATCACCGAGGGCATTCCCGTCGCAGACATGATGAAGGCCAAGGCCTACGTGACCAAGCGCGGAGTGCGCCTCATCGGCCCCAACTGCCCGGGCGTCATCACGGCCAACGAAGCGAAGGTGGGCATTATGCCCGGTTTTGTGTTCAAAAAAGGCAAGATTGGAATCGTTTCCAAGTCGGGTACCTTGACCTACGAAGCCGCGGATCAACTGGTTAAAGCGGGATTGGGCGTGACCACTGCCATTGGAATTGGCGGAGACCCCATCATCGGCACGACTACGCGCGAAGCCGTAGAGCTGCTCATGAACGACCCGGAGACCGAAGGCATTGTAATGATCGGCGAAATCGGCGGCCAGCTCGAAGCCGAAGCGGCTCGCTGGATCAAGGCCGACGGCAACCGCAAGCCCGTCGTAGGCTTCATCGCCGGCGAAACGGCACCCAAGGGCCGCACTATGGGCCATGCGGGAGCCATTGTCGGCGGTGCCGACGACACGGCGCAGGCCAAGAAAGCCATTTTGCGCGAATGCGGCGTTGAAGTCGTCGATTCGCCCGCCCACATCGGCAAGCGCATGGCGGAGCTCTTCGGCGTTACCGCTTAATGATGGACCGGGCGCAAGCCTACGGCGACGGACTGTTCGAAACCATGCGGGTTTCGGGCGGCCGCCTGCTTCATCCCGAGGAACATTACTTCAGGCTTCTGGCGGGAATGCGCATTCTTCGAATGCCCATTCCGAGTCACTGGAGCCCCCAAGGTTGGCTGCGCGATTTGGGCATTGCGGACCTCGATCCTCGAGTGGACTACCGCCTGCGCCTGCAGGTAACGCGCCGGGGTCCTCTGGGCTACGCGCCACCCCAAGATGCGGCGGTGGCGTGGGAGGTAGACCTGCAGCCACTCGACCACGTCGGATACCCGCTCCCGGTCCTGAGGCCGGAGCTCGGACTGTTTCAAGAGCACCGCAAATCGGCGGGGCTGTTGGGCAACGTCAAATCCTCCAACGCCTTGCTTTATGTGCTCGCCGCCGGTTTTGCGCGCGAACAGCACGTGGACGACGTGCTGATTTTGAATCCAGAAAACCAGGTCCTGGAAGCATCGCGCTCCAACGTTATGTTGGTCCAAGATTCGGAGCTGTGGACGCCCCCGCTGGAGTCGGGAGCCCTTCGCGGCGTGATGCGCGAAGTCGTGCTGCGGCTGGCGCCCCAAATGGGTTTGAGCGTGCGCGAAGAACTGTTCAGCCCGTTTGCCCTCCAGCACGCCGAAGAGGTTTGGCTCACCAACAGCATCCATGGGGTCGCGGCAGTGCGGCAGTTCCGCAAAACGAGCTACGGCTCCACGGCGGCGGAGCGCATGCAGCAACTCGTTCAAGCCGAGTCAGAAATCGCTCAATTCCAGTAGGGAACCTCGGGCTTATTAACCCAAAGCTTCAATTCGTCGGGCCAATCTTGGGCCAACCGGCCGTAGAGGTCTTCGCGCTTCCACCAAGCGGCGCATGAGCCCGACGGCTGGAGCACCCAGCTGCCCTCGTCCAATTCGCCTTCCAGCTGCCCTTGGGTCCAACCTGCATATCCTGCGGCAAAGAGAATTTCGGCTTCGTCAATCAAGTCGTGGCGAACGGCGTGCTGCATGGCGTCGAAGTCCCCTCCGAAGTAGAGCGCGTCGCCCACCAAGAGGCCTCCCGTAATCAAGTCGGGCCGCTGGTGCACAAAGTACAGCGAATCGGTGCGCACCGGTCCACCGAAGTAAAGGTTCCAGGAGGGCCACGTACCCTTTAGGGCTTGGTCCAAAGTGTAGTCGCTTAACCGATTGATAATGAGTCCCGAGGCCCCATCTTCGTCCCATTGGGTCAGCAGGACGACGCTGCGCTCAAAGTTTTCGTCTTCCAATAATGGATGCGCAAGTAAAAAATCGCCCGGTTTGCCCTGCATGCGAACTAATTTAGCGCAAATATGGCGCTGCACGACGACCGCAAAGAATATGTCAAGGGGAGCCTTGACGACCGTTGGCTGAACGCGGACCCCCTGGTTCAATTTGCGGCCTGGCTTGAAGAGTACCGGGCTACCGGAGTTGAGGATTCTACGGCTTTTGCCCTGAGTACGGTGTCGGCCGAGGGGCAACCCGACGCGCGAATCGTGTTGCTCAAGGAGCTTCGGGGCCGCGACATGATTTTCTTTACGAACTACGCTTCCAAAAAAGGTCGGGACTTGGACCGTGTTCCTTCGGCGCATGCCCTGTTCTTTTGGCCGAGTTTGGAGCGCCAAATTCGAATTGGCGGACGCGTGCGCCGGATTCCGGCCTCTGAAAGCGACGCCTACTTCGCGAGCCGACCGCTGGGAAGTCAGTGGGGTGCGGCGGCTTCGGACCAATCGCAACCCATTGCCTCGCGTTCTGAAATGGAGCAGCGACTGGCGGAGGTGCAGCGCGCAAACCCTGACGGGGTGGTCCGCCCAGAGCATTGGGGCGGATTTGCCCTGGCCGTGGACCGAATTGAGTTTTGGCAGGGAAGGGCCAGCCGCTTGCACGACCGCATTCAGTTTCACTTAAGCGCTGCCGAAACGTGGACGGCGCAACGACTTCAACCATGAGTTCATCGACTTTTGCCGTGGTCGGCTGCGGCCGCATTGGCCAACGCCATCTTGAAATGATTCGCAACGTCCGCGGAGCGCAGCTCGTGGCGACCTGCGACGTAAAATCCGCCGAGGAGCTGGGGTTAAAATCTGAGGTTCCGCACTACCGAAGCCTAGAGGAGCTGTTGGCCGCGCACCGCGTGGACGTAGTCGCCATCGCCAGCCCGAACGGACTTCACGCCGAACACGCGTTGACGGCCCTCAATGCCCACGCCCACGTGATCATTGAAAAGCCCATGGCGCTGCGCAAGGCAGACGCGGAGCGCGTGCTGCACGCGGCCCTTCAGCACGGCCGCTACGTGTTTGGGGTGATGCAGAACCGCTATTCACCGCCTTCAGAATGGCTCAAGTCGGTGGTGGACGAGGGCCGCCTAGGGGACATCTACCAGGTCCACATTGACTGCTTTTGGAACCGCGACGACCGCTACTACCACGCCGGTGGGTGGCACGGCACCAAGGACCTCGACGGAGGTACCCTGTTCACGCAGTTCAGCCACTTCATCGATATTTTGTACTGGGTATTTGGCGACGTGAAGCCCTTGAGTGCCCTGCTCCGCAACTACAACCACAGCCACAGCATTGCGTTTGAAGACAGCGGACTCGTGCACTTTGCCCTTCCCCAGCACGGCGCCGCCCTGGGTTCGCTGAACTACAGCACCAGCGTGTGGGACGCGAACCTGGAGAGTTCCATGACGGTAATTGGTTCCAAGGGGAGCCTGAAGGTGGCCGGCCAGTACATGAACGAAGTGGTGCACTGCCATATTGAAGGCTACGAGATGCCGGTGCTCGCGCCGAGCAATCCGCCCAACGACTACGGCCCCTACAAAGGGTCCGCCGCCAACCACATTTATGTGTACGAAAACGTGCGCGACGTGCTGGAAGGTACCCGACCCATAACGACCAACGCCTTGGAGGGACTCAAGGTGGTCGAAATCATCGAGTCGATCTACGCCCTGGCGAAGTAGGCTCGGCGTTTAGGGCCATAAAAAAAGCCGCCCGAGGGCGGCTTTCGCGTTTAGGTGATTTCGGGGCATTAGAGTTTGCCAGCCAGCTCAGCGCCAGCCTTGAACTTAGCAACCTTCTTGGCGGCGATTTTGATCGTCGCGCCAGTCTGGGGGTTGCGGCCCTCACGAGCACCGCGAGCTGATACGCTGAAGGTACCGAAACCTACGAGTGATACTTTGCCTCCTTTGGCCAAAGCACCGCCGATGTTGTTGGTAACGGAATCCAAAGCTGATTTAGCTTGAGCTTTAGAGATACCTGCGTCTGCAGCGATGGCATCGATGAGTTCTGCCTTGTTCATGCTTGATGTTTTTAAAGTGTGATTAAACGTTTGGTTTTCCCAAATATAGTCGGAAACGCAATACGCGCAAGGATTTAGTCAATTTTTTGACCACTAAGTGTAAATCGGCCCCTAATTCGCGATCCACGCAAAAATTCTGAGGTCGGCATGCGGCGTTTTCCGGGCCATTGGACCTCGTGAATTTCGGACACTCCACGGCCGTCAATTATCTTAAAACACTCATTATCAATTACATAATAAACCGAATCTGTGCCCTGGCTCGAGGGCGTCGCGCGGTAGGAACTGGCAAACAACTTGAAACGTTCCCCTGGGCGTTCGGGACTCGGAAGGCTGGCCCCGGGCGATGGATCGCAGGCGCGAATGCGGTTGTGGACCGAAAACGACGAGTCTAGTAGTTCCAGGCGCGCAAAGTCAGGCCCTAATTTGGGGGCCAAGCGCGGGTTGGGCGTCTCGGGCTGAGCACGTGGATTTCGCTTGTTTAGGGCGAGATCCGCCAAAACCCGCACCGCCAATTCAGCACCCGCTACGGCCATGCGGGGGTAAAGCGAACCCAGCGTCTCGTCCGGTTCCACTGCCAGCTCGACCTGGGCCAAAATGGGGCCTTCGTCGATGTGGGCGTTGAGCGAAAAAGCCGTGAGTCCGGTTTGGGAGTCGCCGTGCGCAAGGCTCCACTGAATGGGGGCGGCGCCCCGCAGGTCGGGCAGCAGCGATCCGTGAATGTTGAGCGACCCCCATCGCGGCATGGACCACACCACTTCGGGGAGCATGCGAAAAGCCACTACTGTAAACACGTCGGCTTCAAGGGAGCGCAACTCCGCCAAAAACGCCTCGTCCCTTAATCGTTCGGGGCGCAAAACGGGAATTCCCTGTTCCTCGGCGAAGCGCGCCACCGGCGAGGGCTGGATGGTTTGGCCTCGGCCGCTGGGACGATCCGGCGCCGTGACCACCGCGCACACGTCAACGAGGGGAGATGCCCAAAGTGCGTTGAGGCACGTTACGGCAAAGTCGGGGGTGCCAAAGAAAACCGTGCGAATCATGGGGCAAAGGTCGCGTTAAAGCCGCATCCATCCGTCGGCGTCTACATTCCACCATCCCCACTCGCAACCCTGGGTGAGGAGCGTTAGGAAGGCGGGCCGAGACAAGGGGAGCAGCTGGGCGGCTGCGGCGACCTGCAGCCGCTGGCCGGGGGCCGTCCGAAGGGCGTCGAGCAGCAGGCGTCCGGCTTCTTCTGGTTGGTCGCGGCGGGTGCACACGTCGCACGCTCCGCAGTCGCTGCCCTGCTCGCCAAAGTAGGCGAGGAGCTGCACAAAACGGCATACCGCCGCGTGCGGATCGAGCACGTCCAGCACGGCACGGGCCCGCCGCAGAATTCGGTCGCGGTCGACGTCCCACTCGGATTTTGGAATCGGACTGGTCGGTTGGGGGTAGCGCGGATGCGTCCAGCGGTAGGCGCTTCCCGCGGCCCCAGAATCGGCGTCCAAGAGGCCTAAATCCGACGCAGAAAACAGCAGGGAGCGCACCTCGGCAAGGGTCCACGGTCCAAGGCTCGCCAGCGCGCTGAGTTCGACGGTTTCGGCGTGGTGCACCACGCCGGGAACCTTTCGGGCCAGGGCATAAAGCAGCTCGGCGTACTTCGGGTTGGCCTCGGCGGCGTCGACGAGGTCGCTTCCGCCGTAGCGCAGCTGCACCTTCACACGGGTTTCAAGCCCTTCCAGGGCCTCAGCGAGCCCCTTGCGCGCCATGATGCGGAGCAGCAGGTCTTCGGCGGGCGTCTGCGGCTTGAGCGCTACCCCAGGTCCGTCGCCTACCGCAATTTGGGCCCTGCTGGCGAGTTCGTGGTACTGACGCACCCAGGTCGAGAACTCGGGCATGCTGCGCTCCATTTTACGGCGGAATTGGTCCAAGGACTTCGCGTCCAGCAGTACGAGGGCATGAGCGGGCTGGCCGTCGCGGCCTCCGCGCCCCATTTCTTGGTAGAGGGCTTCAGGGCTCTCGGGCACTTCGACGTGCACCACTTGGCGAACGTTGGGTTGGTCGATGCCCATCCCGAAGGCCGTGGTGGCCACCATCGTGCGGACCTCGCCTTGAGACCATGCGGCCTGCAGCCGCATGCGCTCCTCCCGTGAAAGGCCCGCATGGTAGGCCGCCGCGGGGATGCGGCGCTGCCGAAGGGCGTCGGCCCATTTGGCCGCGCCGGCGCGGCTCCGCACGTAAACGATTTGCCGACCGTCCTCAGGACGCAAAGACGCCACGCAGGCCTGAGCTACGTCGGGAACTACGCGCACCGTCCAGCTCAGATTGGGGCGCGCAAACGACGCCTGAAATACCTGGGCTTCGTGGAGCTCGAGTGACGCCACGATGTCGCGCAGCACTTCGGGCGTCGCCGACGCCGTCAGGGCGAGGCAGGGGACCCCCGGCAAGGCCTTGCGCAGGGAACGAAGGAGCAAGTACTGCGGCCTAAAGTCGTGCCCCCACTGGCTTACGCAGTGGGCCTCGTCGACCGCCAGCATCCGCACGTCCCAGTGCTCCATTACGGCCAGGAAGTTCTTGGATTGGGCCCGTTCGGGCGAAACGTAGGCAAACTGGGGAGGGTGCTGCTGCAGCCGCATCCAGTCGGCGGGCTTGAGGTCGCCGGCCAAAGAGCGCGCGTCGATTCCGCGCTGCACGAGCTGCTGAACCTGGTCCGCCATGAGCGAGATGAGCGGAGAAACCACCACCGTGGTGCCGCCCAGCACCAATCCGGGCACTTGAAAGCACAGCGACTTGCCGCCCCCGGTGGGCAGCAGGGCTACCGTGTCGCGGCCCGAGAGTACCGATTCGGCAATGGGCCGCTGAAGCGGTCGAAAGTCCGCGTAGCCCCAAACCGAGGAGAGTACGGCCGAAAGGCGGTCAGGTGCGCTGGACGACATTCAAAATGAACTCGACGCGTTCTTCGACCGACTTGCGCGGAACCTCGATGAGTTCGTATCCCAACGAAGAGTAGGTAGACACCAGCGATTCGTGCACTTGAACCGCGGTTTCAAAGGGCTCCCATCGGGCGTCGTCGGTTCGGTAAATGGCTTCCCAGGGCGGAAAAATGAACACTTTGTAGTGGTAGGGGAAGGGGGTAGGGTCCATCCACTCGGGAATGGGTTTGTCGCCCGCCTGCAGGTAGCTAAGGGTGTCGAGCAAGCTTCGGTCAAAAAAGACGTCGCCGCCGTACGTTGCTGCTTCGAGGTGCTGGGCGCTCCGCAGCTTCCAAATGACCTCTGAAAAGGCCAGTAAGTTTCGCCAGGGGTCCTCGCCGCCCAGCTTGGTGCCTTCTTGGGTGATGATGTCCCGCGAAATCTCGTGCAGCACGGGATGTCCGAGTTCCTGAAGCCGAGCTACCACCGAGGTTTTTCCGGTCGAGGGGGCTCCCGTGAGAACGATACGGCGGGTTGTGCTGTTACTTTGGGTCATGGAGGAAGTCAAATTTCGCGAACTGCTGGAGCAAAACTACACTTGGCCCGCGCTGTATATGTTTAAATTCATTTGTCCGGCCCAAAACGAGTCGATCGCGAAGCTGCAGCAGCTGTTTGACCCCGAAGTGGCCGAGCTGTCGCTGCGGCCCTCTTCGAAGGGAAACTACGTGTCCTTCACTGCTAAAGAGCTGATGATCAGCGTCGATGCGGTGGTAGAGCGCTACCGACAAGCCCAGGGCATCCCCGGGCTCATCAGCCTTTAGTCGTTCGACTCCGCCGGAGCGCTGGGCTCAGCAACCTCCTTGGGCGTGATGCGCAAGCTCAGTTGTTCGGCCCCGGCCTCGCCGGTGAACACCACCGTGTCGCCCGGGTGGAATGCGCCCTTGACGATTTCTTCGGCCAAAGGATCTTCGACGTAGCGCTGAATCGCCCGCTGCAGCGGACGTGCACCAAACTTGGGGTCAAAGCCCTTTTCGGCCAAAAACGCCACCGCCGAGTCGTCGAGGCTCACGTGGTACTCCATGGAGGTCATGCGGCGGAGCAAGCTCTCGAGCTCAATGTGCACAATGCGCGAAATGTCCTCCTTTTCCAAAGGCTGAAACACGATCACGTCGTCGATTCGGTTGAGGAACTCGGGCGCAAACGCCTTCTTTAGGGCCGTTTCAATTACCCCCTTGGCCAGCTCTTCGGCATTGGATTGGCGCGTCTGGGTGCCAAAACCTACGCCGGTGCCGAAGTCCTTGAGCTGGCGCGATCCGATGTTCGACGTCATGATGATCAAGGCATTCTTGAAGTCGACTTTGCGCCCCAAGCTGTCGGTCATGTGTCCGTCGTCCAGCGCCTGAAGGAGCAAATTGAACACGTCCGGGTGCGCTTTTTCAATCTCGTCGAGCAGCACTACCGAATAGGGCTTGCGGCGAACCTTTTCGGTCAGCTGTCCGCCTTCTTCATAGCCCACGTACCCCGGAGGCGCTCCCACGAGCCGCGTGATGGCAAACTTCTCCATGTATTCCGACATGTCAATGCGAATCAGCGCGTCGGCCGAATCAAACAGCTGTACGGCAATTTCTTTGGCGAGCTGCGTCTTGCCTACGCCGGTCGGCCCCAAAAAGATGAAGGAGCCCACGGGCTTATTCGGGTCCTTAAGGCCTGCGCGGTTGCGCTGGATGGCGCGCACCACCTTGCGGACGGCTTCGTCCTGCCCGATAATCTTGCCCTTGATGTCGGTTTCCATAGCCGCCAACTTGGCGAGCTCGTCTTTGGACACTTTGCGCACGGGGATTCCCGTCATCATCGCAACCACCTCGGCAATGTCGTCTTCGGTCACCGGGGTGCGGTTCTTGCGGACCTCCTCGTCCCACTCGGCCTGGACTTGGGCGAGCTTGGCCTCGATTTGCTTCTCGTCGTCGCGGAGCTTGGCCGCCTCTTCGTAGCGCTGTTTTTTCACCACCTCCATTTTTTGCTGGCGGACGGCTTCGAGCTGTTCTTCCAGTTCGCGAACGCCCTGGGGGACCGAGATCGAGCCCAAGTGCACGCGGCTTCCCGCCTCGTCGAGCGCATCAATGGCCTTGTCGGGCAAGAAGCGGTCGGGCACGTAGCGCACGGTCAGCGAAACGCAGGCCGCCAGGGCCTCGTCGGTGTAGGTTACGTTGTGGTGCTCCTCGTACTTTGGCTTGAGGTTTTGCAGAATTTGAATCGTTTCTTCGGGGCTCGGCGGATCCACCGTGACCTTTTGAAAGCGCCGCTCTAGGGCTCCATCTTTTTCGATGTACTGGCGGTACTCGTCGAGCGTCGTGGCGCCGATGCACTGAATTTCTCCGCGGGCCAGCGCCGGCTTGAACATGTTGCTGGCGTCGAGCGAACCCGTTGCGCCCCCGGCACCCACGATGGTGTGGATTTCGTCGATGAACAGAATGATGTCGTCGTTTTTCTCCAACTCGTTCATCAGTGCTTTCATGCGTTCCTCAAACTGGCCACGGTACTTGGTGCCCGCGACGAGGCTCGCCAAGTCGAGCGTAACGACGCGCTTGCCAAAGAGCACGCGGCTCACTTGCTTTTGCACGATTTTCAGGGCAAGGCCTTCGGCGATGGCCGACTTGCCGACCCCGGGTTCACCGATGAGCAGCGGGTTGTTTTTCTTGCGGCGGCTCAGCACCTGGCTCACGCGCTCGATCTCTTTTTCTCGGCCCACCACCGGATCGAGCTTGTCTTCTTCGGCCAGCTTGGTCAGGTCGCGGCCAAAATTGTCCAGCACGGGCGTTTTGCTCTTGGCGTCCCCGGGCTTGCTGGCCTTCGGGGCGCTTCCGCGCGTCGGTTCGTCGTCGTCGTCGTCCCCGCTCAGGGCGGCCGAGGGGTTGCTGCCCCGGTCGGACTTGCGCTCTTCCATGAACCGGTTTTGGTACTCGTTCTTCAAGGTTTCGTAGTCGATGCCCAGGCCGCGGAGTACCGCGGCGACCGGATCGTTCTCGTTCCGCAGAATGCAGAGGAGGAGGTGGGCCGTGCGGATCACTGGACTTCCGTACAGCTTGGCCTCGAGAAAGGTCGTCTTCAGCGCCTTCTCGGCCTGCCGGGTAAGCGGGATGTTCTTGCGGCTCAGCGCGGGGTTTTCTACCGCTTGGTGAAGGCCTTCAATCTTGTGGCGGACTTCGAGCAAATCCACGCCCAACGCTTGAAGCAATTCAATGGCGGAACCCGCTCCTTCACGGATCAATCCGAGGACCAGGTGTTCCGTGCCGATGCTGTCGTGGCCCAAGCGAAGCGCTTCTTCTTTGCTGTACCCAATGACGTCCTTGACCCGGGGAGAGAAATTTTCATCCATACCCCCAAAGTAACCAATGCTGTGCCATGTCCCGACGCGGAGTGCGGCCGCTTATTTATAAACATCAAATTGTGCATAAAACCCTAGAAAATCCGCGGCCCTGCTGCGCTTCAACCGAGGTCCGCCGCGTATTTTTGAAGGATATACTAGCTAACTGACATTATGGCCGAAGGCGAACGCATTATACCTATAAATATTGAGGAGGAAATGAAGACCTCCTACATCGACTATTCGCGCGCCCTTCCGGACGTGCGCGACGGCCTCAAGCCCGTACACCGCCGCGTCCTCTTTGGGATGAACGAAATGGGCAACCATTCCTACAAGGCCTACAAGAAGTCGGCGCTGGTCGTGGGTGAGGTGATGGGTAAGTACCACCCGCACGGAGACTCCGCCATTTACGACACCATTGTGCGGATGGCCCAGGAGTGGAGCCTGCGCTACATGCTGGTTGACGGCCAAGGAAACTTCGGGTCGATGGACGGCGACGCCCCTGCCGCCATGCGCTACACCGAGGTGCGCATGCGCAAGATTACCGAAGAATTGGTGCGGGACATCGACAAGGATACCGTCGATTTTAAGCTGAACTACGACGACTCGCGCGAAGAGCCAACCGTTCTTCCGACCCGGATTCCCGCCCTCCTCGTGAACGGAGCCTCGGGTATTGCTGTGGGTATGGCTACGAACATGCCGCCCCACAACCTGACGGAGTCGATCAACGCCACCGTCGCCTACATCGAAAACAACGACGTCGAGGTCGTGGATTTGATGAAGCACATCACGGCCCCCGATTTCCCTACGGGCGGCACCATCTACGGCTACGACGGGGTTCGCGAAGCCTTTGAGACCGGACGCGGGCGCATCGTGCTCCGCGCCAAGGCCCACATTGAAGAGGTGAACGGCCGCGACTGCATCATCGTTACGGAAATTCCGTACCAGGTGAACAAGGCCGAGATGATCAAGAAAACGGCCGACCTCGTCGACGAGAAAAAGCTGGACGGCATCGCAGACATCCGCGACGAATCAGACCGAAACGGCATGCGCATCGTGTACGTGTGCAAGCGCGAGGCGGTTCCCAACGTGGTGCTTAACAAGCTGTACAAATACACCCAGCTGCAGTCGAGCTTCAGCGTGAACAACATCGCCTTGGTCAACGGCCGCCCGATGCTGCTGAACCTCAAGGACATGATCAAGCACTTCGTGGAGCACCGCCACGAGGTGGTCGTTCGCCGGTCGAAGTACGAACTCGCTGAGGCGCAAAAGCGTGCCCACGTGCTCGAGGGCCTCTTGATCGCCATCGACCACCTCGACGCCGTGATCAAGTTGATTCGCGGTTCCGACACGGTGGATGCGGCCAAGGACGGCTTGATGAGCAATTTTGGCCTGAGCGAAATTCAGGCGAAGGCCATTCTGGACCTGCGCCTTCAAAAGCTTACCGGCCTCGAGCGCGACAAAATCAAAGCGGAGTACAACGAGCTCATGGAGCAAATTGCCTACCTGCAGCGCATTTTGAACGAAGTGGATTTGCGCATGCAAATCATTAAGGACGAGCTGATTGAGGTTCGGGACAAGTTTGGCGACGAGCGCCGCACGGAGATTGATTTCTCAGGTGGCGACATGCGCATGGAAGACATGATTGCCGACGAAGAGGTCGTCATCACCATTTCGCACATGGGCTACGTCAAGCGCACTCCGCTGACGGAGTACAAAACCCAGAGTAGAGGAGGAGTGGGCTCGCGCGGCGCCACCACCCGCGACGAGGACTTTATTGAGCACGTGTTTGTGGCGACCAACCACAACTACTTGCTCTTCTTCACCGAGCAGGGCCGCTGTTTTTGGCTGCGCGTCTACGAAATTCCCGAGGGCAACCGCACCAGCAAGGGCAAGGCCATCGTGAACTTGATCAACTTGCCGAGCGACGACAAGGTTCGTGCGTACATCAACACCAAGGACCTGAAGGACGAAGCCTACGTCAACAGCCACTCGGTCGTTCTGTGTACGGTTAAGGGAATCATTAAGAAGACCACCCTGGAGGCCTACAGCCGGCCACGCGCTAACGGTATCCACGCCATCGGTGTACGGGACGGCGACCGCCTTTTGGAGGCTCGCCTGACGGACGGTACCAACGAGATCATCATGGCCGTGCGCAGCGGCAAGGCCATTCGATTCCCTGAAGCCAAGGTGCGCCCGATGGGCCGCGGTGCGTCCGGTGTTCGTGCCATGGCACTGGATACCGAGAACGACGAGGTGGTGGGCATGGTTTGCGCCGCCAGCGACCAGGATTCGATCTTGGTAGTGAGTGAGAACGGCTACGGCAAGCGCACGCTGGTCGAGGACTACCGCATCACCAACCGGGGCGGAAAGGGTGTAAAAACCCTGAATGTTACCGACAAGACGGGCGACGTGATTGCCATCAAGGATATCACAGACGAAGACGACTTGATGATCACCACCAAGCGCGGAATTATGATTCGCATGGCCGCTTCGGACTTGCGCGTCATGGGCCGGGCTACCCAAGGCGTGCGCTTGATCAACCTGAAGTCGGGTGAATCTATCGCTTCGGTAGCCAAGGTTCCGGCTTCGGAACCCGAAGAGCTTGCTGAAGGCATGGAGGGTGGTGCCGAAGGAGGCGCCGCACCAAGTGAAGGCGGGGAGGGTAGTGCGGAATAATCGCGCTGAACTTTTCGCATGACTGA
>JBEGTJ010000007.1:0-34327 GCA_041179465.1 Bacteroidota bacterium
GAGGACGTCGGTCACGGGATTCGGGTAGGCCACGAGCGCGAGCTCTGCCGCGTCGTCACCACCTAAGATGTTGACCTTCAGCACTCGGTAAAGCTGGGTGGTGCAGCTGGTGTCGTAGACGGCGAAGTTGAGAAGTCCGCGCGTGATGTCGTCGTAGCCGTCGTAAATCTTGGCGTCAATCGCGGCGGAATCCGAAAGGCAAAAGCAGTTTTTTTCGAGCTCAAGATTGAAGTCGCTGCCGTTCAATACATTGTATAAGTTGTTGTCGCACAGCCGATTGTCCTCAACCACGGGCACGTCGGCGGGATTGCCCCATGCCGCCACGCGGGCTACCGTCAGGCCGTTGTCGTTGTTTTCGACCACGTTGTCGGTAAAGTAGGACTGGTTGTAAATCTCGGCGGCCCATTCGTTTCCGGTAAAGCTGCAGTTTTCAATTACGCAGGAATTCGCCTGGTGAATTCCGCGCCCGTTGTTGGTGAAGCTGCAGTTGCGAACCCAAATGCCCCCCGGAGAATCCATGGCGCGGTAGTTCGCATTGAAGGAGCAGTCGTTGAATTCTAAGTAATTTAGAATAAAGGGATTGCCCGCAAAGAACCCGTAGTTGTTGCTGTCAAACGCGCAGGTCAAGAAGGTCGAAGGCGCGATGTAGGACTGCGAACTGACGTTGTTCTGGCTAAACCGGCAATGAGTAATCAGGTTGGTGTCGGTCATCAGGGGCGCGGTCAGGTACAGTCCGATGTTGTTTTCGCGGAACACCGAAGAGTCAATGTCCATGCTGCCGGGGTACATGAGTGCGTAGTAGTTGTGTTCGAAGCGCATGTGCTTCCAGGCCTGGCGGGTGCTGTCGACTTGGTCGTTGTCGAGGGCGTGGTACGCGTTTTTAAGGTGTACGGCGTTCAGGCTGGCGGTTCCGCCCTGGCTGCCCTTGATCATGATGCCCGACCAGGCGTATTTGTTGGTGTCGTTGGGCACGGCACTTTGGAACACAATGGGCTGTGCTTTGGTGCCTTGAGCGACGAGCGAGCCGCGGATTTCTAAGTAGTAAAGGCTTCCGGGACCTGGGTTTTGAACCTTGACCACGACGCCCGGCTGAATGGTCAGGGTCTTGCCGGGAAAGACGACGATGGATCCCGTCATCACGTACGGGGAGTTCGCAAGCGTCCAGGTGGTGTTGGCGTAAATGCCCCCCTGTACGTTGGTTTGGGCGGAGGCGGACGCCGCCAAGGCAAGGCAAAAGGCTAAATGAAGTAGGCGCATGTTCATAGGTTTCTCTGTGTGGTAACCCTTAAGGGGAAGTAAGGTTCATTCCCGGATTTTAGGCTTTGGCACGTTTTTAGTACTATGCGAAACAAAGTACCAAGTTTTAATTATATCTTTGCATTAATGAATACTGAAAATGCACGAGCGCAGATGCGCAAAGGGGTTCTCGAGCTCTGCGTGCTTCGGGTTTTGGGGCGCGGAGAGGCCTATGCCTCCGACCTCTCCGAGGCCCTGAAGCACGCCGACCTGCTCGTCGTCGAGGGCACGCTGTACCCGCTTCTTACCCGCATGAAGAACGCCGGCTGGTTGGACTACCGCTGGGAAGAGTCCAAGTCGGGTCCGCCCCGCAAGTACTACCAGTTAACCGAAACAGGCCGCATTTTGCTGGAGGCCTTGAATTCGGAATGGACCTCATTTGTTGACGCCGTAAACTCCCTGAAGAACCCATGAAAAAGACCATTGACATCAACTTGGGCGGACTGCTCTTCCACCTGGACGAAGACGCCTATGCCGCACTCTCGAACTACCTCGAAGCCCTGCGTCGCCACCTAGCTGCCACCGAGGGCCGCGAGGAAGTGCTGTCCGATATTGAAGCGCGGATTGCCGAAATCTTTACCCAGCGCATGGCGGGAACCCGCCAGGTGGTGAGTACTGAAGACGTGCAGGCCGCCATGAACACCTTGGGCCAGCCCAAGGATTTTGCCGGCGAAGCGGCCGAGGAGCCCGCCGAGGCCCAACCGGCCGAGGCTCCGCGCCGCCGCCTGTACCGCGACCCCGAGGAGCAAATGATCGGGGGCGTGTGCTCTGGGTTTGCCAACTACTTTGACGTCGACGTGGTCATCGTTCGCGTGCTTTTTGTGGTCTTTGGAATGTTCACGGGCTTTGGAATTCTGCTGTACTTCATTCTCTGGGCGGCTACACCTAAAGCGGTTACGCCCGCAGAGCGGTTGGCCATGCAAGGCAAGCCGGCGACGTTTGAGAACATCCGCCAAACGGTAGAAGAGGAGTTTAAAAACGTAGAGGCTCGCCTGAAGGACAAGGAAAACCACCGCAAAATGCGCCGCGCCGCGCGCAGCTTTGGCGACTTGATTTCCAGTATTTTAACGGGATTCGCGCGCTTCTTGGGCGGACTCTTTTTGATGCTGGCCTTCTTCATTGGTTCGGTGCTCTTAATTGCCGTGTTCGGCACGGGCATCACCATCGACGGGTCGAGCATATCGGTAACGGAACTCATGGGCGTCTTCCTGCCCGCCGGATACGGGCCGATTTACTTCTGGACGGCCACGGTGCTGGTCCTCATGGGCCCGCTGGTGGCCCTGGTATTGCTGGCCCTTCGGCTGCTGTTCCGCCAGTACGGGGCCGTGCACAAGGGCGTCATGGGCGTGGCCCTCATGCTGTCGGTAGTGGGCATTGCCTTGATGGGCGTACTCGGCACCCGCATGGCCTCGGAGTTTCGCGAAGAAGCGACCGTGGTTCACGTCGAAGCGCTTCCCCAAGGCGTTACCGAGTGGAAGCTGCGCATGGTGTCCAGTCCGATTGAGGGCGGAGCCAAGCTGCGCTTTGACGACGAGGACACCGACGAAACCTCGTGGATTTTGACCGACGAGGGTGTGTTTTTTGACGGAGTGAAGGTCGACGTACGCCCGTCGGTTCGAGCGCAAGCGAGCCTTGAGTGGACCGCGGAGGCGCAAGGCGGTTCTCGCCGTGCGGCCCGCGAGCGGGCCGACGCGGTGCGGTTCCAGGTTCGAACCGACAGCACCGGCAACATCATGGCCGACGACCTGCTGAACTACCCTCGGAGCGATCGGTTCCGCGACCAAAACGTGCGGCTCGTGCTGTACTTGCCGGTCGGGCACCGCGTGTACTTGGATCCGACCACGGTTCCCTACCTCGACGACGTGGCCAACACCGAAGACATTTGGGACGGGGAAATGGGCGGACGAACCTGGCTCATGACCGAGCAAGGCCTGGCCGAGTTCAAGTAGGTCTTATTCGCCCAGCCTGCAGCGCCCGGGACCTTTTGCGAGGCCCCGGGCGTGTGCATTTAGGGCAAGTCCACGGCCACGGCCTTGGACCCCATGCGCAGGAGGGCGTAGCCGCCCGCGCTCACGGCCTGGGGCGCGAGCGCTTCGGGAGCCAAAACCACCTCGGTAGGTTGGTCAAAGTTCCAGTAAAACAGCGATTTACCGCGCGTAAATATCCAGGGTTCGCCCGTCCAGCGCTCGAGCCAAGTGGGCTCGATGGCGCCGTGGGACGCGAGGCTTCCGTCAGCATTCCGCAGTTCCAACCACCACCCTCGGCTGCTGAGAATGATCCAGGTCGAGCGGTCCGGAGCCAAGCGGTGCACCCCGACGTCGAGCCCTGAAGGAAGGGGCCGTGCCCAGCTGCGCCTTCCGCGTTCGAGGTCCATAGCCACGGCGCTGTCCTGGCTGGCAAAAAAGAGCTGCGTCCCCAAGGCCGATGCCGGATGTCCCGTGCCGTCGCCCCCGACCAGAGGATGCGCGCGAAGCCGTCCCCGGTCGGTCCACCAAAGCTGGCAGCCGCTGCCCCGGCGCAGCACGGCGAACCAACCGCGCTTCCAGGACTGGGGCGCGTCGAACAAGCCTTGGGCGTCGGGCGCGGTCGCTACGGCGGTCCAGCCTTGGGCATCGCCCCAGAGGATCTGGTTGGCCGCTGGGCCTTGGGCACTTGAATCGCGCCGCCAGCTCAGCAGCAGTTCGCCGTGGGCCGACATGCTTCCGCTGCGAAAGCTCGCGCCGCCTTCAGGGTAGGGGCGCAGTTCGATGCCTCCGTGGGGCCGCAGGATGGCTGCCGCTTGGGATCCGAACAGGGCCAGGCCGTAGGGGCTTGTGGCGTAGCTCTCCTGCTCCCAGCTGCGGTCTCGGAAGCCCGGCGGCCATGCCCAGGACTGAAGGGTCCGGCCGGTGGCCGCGTCGAGGGCGACCAACGAATCCCGGAATCCGTAGACGGCGCCCGTGGGACGGCCCTCGGTCCCCCACCACAGCAGGGGGCCGGCTTCGGGCGTCTCGAGGTCGCGAACCCAGAGGAGCCCCGGAGCGACCGGCGGGGGCGCCTCGGGAGGCACGCAGGCCAGTACGGCAGCCATTGCCGCCCCGCGGACCAAGTCCAGTCCGCCGCTCATCGAACGGGGGTGGCGAAGTAGGCCCCGCCCGGAATTTGGCCGTTCATCAGTCGGTTGAGGACCGATTTGGTGACCGACGAATTGCGCATCTGCTGGTGGTTCGTTCCGGGCATCAGGAGCGAGGCCACGGCGCCGTTGAGGACGCCCGCGGATTCGGCGAGCACGACCCCGTCGTTGGGTTTTTCGACGGCGAGGTGCTCGTAGCGGGGCAGTACCGTGCAGCCCTCGTCGGTTGCGCAGTCGCTCGCCGACGCAACGGGCGTCCAGCTGGGATCGTTGACGTCGTCCCGGCAGCGGCACCAGTAGCCGTCCAAAACAATCTGGGTAGTCCGAGCCCCGATGAGCTGCTTGTAGCTCTCGTTGGCGTCGAGGTACCACCGGGCCGCGCGGTCGGCCGCCGCCGCTTCGCGTTCTGCTTGAACGGCCTGCCATTCAGCAATCAGCGAGCCCACGGCGGTTGGCGCAAGGGCCCAGGCCGCTACCCGCCACGTAAACGCCCTTTGGAGGGCGTCGCTTCGCTGGCTGCTGTGGCGGTCGTACTGCTGGGAAGCAAAGGTCACGAGGTCGCCGTCGCCGTCCATCGAAAAGGGATCGGTCGCCAGGGCGAGTCCGACCGAGTCCGTGGCGAGCATGGACGTCGCCGTGCGCCAAAATACCGGTTCGTCCTCAACGCCATAGGCCAGCACCACCGGCACCGAGGGCACGCGCTTGCCCAGCCGCATGGCCAGCGGCGCCGTCGGAAAGAGGTCGACCATCCCCGGGCTGTTGAACTTCTTTAGGGCAAAGGGCACGAAGCTGCTGCCCAGCCCGCAGCTCTGGTCCACGGCGTCCCGAAGCAGCGGATCCAATCCCGGAATCCAGCGCATCGCCGGAAACTGAGGGGCCCACAGCCGCGGGTTGCTGAGCACCCGGCAGGCATGCTCCACAAAGGGTACCGCCAGGTTGTCGCCGGCGGGGTGCAGCGACTTCGCCAGGTAGGCCCCGTTCACCGCGGAACCAAAGGCCACAATTCCGCCAAACTGCCTCGTGAAAATGAAGCGGTGGGCATACAAACTGTCGAGCAGCAGCGACAGTACGCCCCCATAGGAATGCGCCACAATGAAGTTGTCGAGCACATGAATGTTTTGGGCGGCCGACGCCGCGGCCCCAGTGGAACTGAGGTAGGCATTGATGTCCATGGCAGACGCCACCGGGCTTCCGTTCTGAAGGTAGGAGTGCGGATTCAGGTACACCACCTGCCGGGCCGGGTAGCCGGGAGCCCCCTGAAACGCCGTTCGGGCGGCCAAGAGGTTCCAGCTGTCGGAGGTTCCGCCGAGTCCGTGCAAAAAGTGGACGATGCGGTGGCCCGTGGTCCCGGTCTTGCCGGCCCAGGAGAGGTTTGCGGGCGGAATCGCCACCGCTTCGTGCTGCACCGGCCCCGCCCACGTCGGAAGCATGGCGGGTTGGCTGCAGGGCTGCCCGGAGGCAGAAATCGTGAGCGCAATGCTCAAGGTGAAAATGAGTCCAACGACCAGGGCAATGGGGGCCGCGGTGTCGGCGCGTCGGCTAGATGAAGGCATGGTGAATACGGTTTAGTGTTGAATAAAACTGCTGCTGTAGGTTTGATTACCTAACTGAATTTGAAGGTGGTACTTGCCTGGAGTCAGGCTCATCGGCGTCCAATGGAGCGGAAGAGGTCCCTGCGGCGGCTGCTCGGTACACAGGCGCCCGTAGGCGTCGACGCAGCGAACGGCACTCGGCCATATTCCCGTGGAGCCGGCGACGCGGAGCTCCAGTTCCTGCCGGTTGCGCGGATTGGGCTGGACCACGAGGTCGGGAGCGGCGAGGAGGCCCCCCTCGACGTACCCGGCGAGCGGACTTCGCAGCGTGAACGACCAGTCCTCGAGGCAAAGGCCGTTCATCGTTTCGCGCCGAAACCGGCGTTCCTCGGCCCGCACCGACCACTGGGACCCGCAGGGACCCCACGTGAAGGCGATGCTGCTGTCTCCTTTGGCATAAACCTGCTGGGGCGCGCGTCGGCTCCAGGTCAGGGTCCATCCGCCCTGGAGTTCGAGGGGCTGGTCGAGCGGGGCGCCGGGGGGCGGCACCTGCGGCCGGATCGGCGGGGCGCCCAGCTGTTCAGATGGAGCGGGGTCGGCGCCCATCCACGGCTCGCGCTCGCTGACCAGGGGCTGCGCCAGCGTGACGTCGCGGCCCTCGTCGTCGGTCCACCACTGGCGGGCGACGTGCGTTTCGCGGAGCTTGAGGGCTTCGAGGTCCCAGGGGAGCAGGTAGGTCGTATCGGCCAAGTCGCTGAGGCGGCTGCCGCGAAGGGTGGTTTCGGTCGCCGTCCAAAAACTGGATTGGGCCGCGGCCGAATGGGAGATTAGGGTGGCCGTGATCGGCCCGACGAAAAAGAGAATAGCGTGCTTCATGGGCCAAAACTCCGCGCTTCGCTCGAGGCCTAATTGCGTGCAAACGAAAGCCGACGGCTAGCGTGCTGAATTCAGCAACCAGCAACCGGCAACGAGCTTTTGCGAACCAACCCAACGCTCCGGGGGTTAAAACGACGGTTCCGCATTTATTCCCGACCTTTGCCGCATGATTGATTTTGCCTCGCTCCGCAAGGAATTTCCCATCCTCGACCAAGAGGTGCACGGCAAACCACTCGTGTACCTCGACAACGCCGCGACGACCCAAAAGCCGCGGGCGGTGATTCGGGCCATCGTGGACTACTACGAGCAGATCAACAGCAACGTGCACCGCGGCGTGCACACGCTGAGCCAGCGGGCAACGGACGCGTTTGAGGCCACGCGCGGCAAGCTTCAGCGCCTGGTCCACGCGGCCCACGAGCACGAAATCATTTACACGACGGGCACCACCGGGTCCCTTAATTTGGTCGCGCACGGCTTTCGCGGACTCCTCGTTCCGGGCGACGAAATCCTGGTCAGCCAACTGGAGCACCACAGCAACTTGGTGCCGTGGCAAATGCTTGCCCAGCATACCGGGGCGACGCTGCGCTACATTCCCATTTTGCCCGACGGAAGTCTGGACCTCCAGGAGGCGCAGTCCCTGCTCAATCCGAAGACGAAGATCCTGGCCTTCAATCACATATCTAACGCCCTTGGCACGGTGAACCCCGTCAAGCAGCTGACGCAGTGGGCCCACGCGGTCGGAGCCTGCGTGGTGGTCGACGGCGCCCAGGGATTGCCCCACCGACCGGTGGACGTGCAGGACCTCGGCGTGGATTTTTACGCGGGTTCCGCCCACAAAATGTATGGCCCGACGGGCATCGGCATGCTGTACGGACGGACCGAGTGGCTCGAAAAGCTGCCTCCCTACCAGGGCGGTGGCGAAATGATTTCGACGGTGACCATGGCGCAGAGCACGTACGCGGGGCTGCCGTTCAAGTTTGAGGCCGGAACCCCCAACATCGAGGCCGTGGTCGGCTGGGGCGCCGCAATCGACTGGATGAATGCCGTGGGCATGGAGGCCTTAATGGCCCACGAGGCCGACCTCATGGCCTATGGAACGGAGCGCCTTACCGCCATTGACGGGCTGCTGCTTTTTGGAACGGCACCCGAGAAGTCCGCCGTGCTCAGCTTTGGCGTGGCCGACCTGCACCCCTACGACTTGGGCACCCTGCTCGACCAGCAGGGCATTGCCGTGCGCACCGGGCAGCACTGCGCGCAGCCGATTATGGACTACTACCGGGTTCCGGGCACCGTGCGGGCCAGCTTTGCCGCCTACTCGTCGCGTGAAGACGTGGACCGACTGGCGAGCGGACTCGAACGCGCGCTCCGCATGCTGCAGTAAGCTGCCGAACCCTCGTGAAATCAAGATGAATAGCCTCGAAATCCTCAAATCCCGCGAAGCCGAAGTCGTCGAAGAGTTTGAATTCTTCGACGAGTGGATGGACCGCTACGAGCACCTTATTGCCCAGGGCAAGTCGCTGCCGGCGGCTGATCCGGCCATCAAGACCGACGACAACCTGATTCGCGGCTGCCAGTCCAAGGTGTGGATTACGGCCGAAAAGCGCGACGGCCACGTGTTTTTTGCGGCCGATTCCGACGCCATTATTACCCGCGGACTGGTGGCCTTGCTGCTGCGCGTCTGCAACGGACTTACGCCCGAAGTGCTGGCCCAAGCAGACTTTGGTTTTTTAAATGCCGTCGGACTTACCGAGCACCTGAGCCCGACCCGGGCCAACGGACTGCAGAGCATGATGAAACAAATCCGGCTGTACGGCGTTGCCTTTCAAGCGAACGATTGAGAATATGCTGAGCGACGCCGAAATGCAATCGATGGGGGAACAGGCGGTAGACGTGCTGCGCACGATTTACGACCCCGAAATTCCTGTAGACATTTATGAGCTCGGGCTGATCTACGACGTGCAGGTCAGCGACGAGGGCGACGTGCACATTCTCATGACCCTGACTTCTCCCAACTGCCCGGTGGCCGAAACCCTGCCCGAGGAAGTGAAGGAAAAGGTGGGAACGCTTCCTTCCGCCCGTCAGGTGGAGGTAGAGATTACGTTTGACCCCCCCTGGACTCGCGACATGATGAGCGACGAGGCCAAGCTTGAATTAGGAATGCTATGAGTACGCCCGTGGGCATTGACGCGCTGGGTTTTGCCCTGCCGCGCTTGGTGCTTCCGATGCAGGTCTTTGCCGAAGGCCGCGGAATGGAATTTGAAAAACTGCGCTTCGGTCTTGGACTCGAGGACATGGCGGTGCCCGACGCCGATGAAGATTGCGTCACCCTTGCGGCCCAGGCTGCGTGGAGCGTGCTCGAACAGCACGGCCTCGCGCCCCACGAAATTGGGCGCATTTACCTCGGAACCGAGAGCGCCGTCGACGCCGCCAAACCGTCGGCCACCTACGTGCACGGCCTGCTCGAGGCGCGCTTTGCCGCGGAATACGGTCCGCGCGCGCTGGCCCATTGCGACGCCCTGGACATGACCTTCGCCTGCGCCGGAGGGGTGGACGCGCTGCTGAATTCCGCCGACTGGGTGCGCGCCGGACGCGGCCGCAAGGCGCTGGTGATCGCCGCCGACGTGGCGAAGTACGCTCCGCACAGCCCGGGCGAGTACACGCAAGGGGCGGGAGCCGTGGCCTTGCTCGTGACCGAAGACCCGCGCATTTTGGTGCTCGACGACGCCGTGGGCGTCAGCGTGGAAAGCGCCGCCGACTTTTTTAAACCGCGCCGCCGTTTTTCGAAAGACGAACTCGCGGCCGCGGTGGGGGGACGTACCGAGTCCGGTTCGGAGCACCCGTTTTGGGCCACGCCCGAGGCCGTGGTGGAACAGTATCTGGAGTTCCCGGTGTTTGACGGCCCCTATTCCAACGACTGCTACGTCGGCCGGGTGCGCGAGGCCTTGGGCCGCTACGAGGCGGAGTCGGGGCTGCGCGCCATGAACGACTGGTTTGGCATGTGCTTCCACCTGCCCTATGCCTTTCAGGGGCGCCGGATGTGGCCCGAAATCGCGTTGGATCTTTATGCCGACCAGGGCCTGCTCGCCCAGGTAGAAGCCGAGGCGGGGGTTACGGAGGCCGAGGCCGGAGGGCGCAAGGCGCTCGCCAAGGCGTGGAGCAAGTCCGCCGCCTACAAGGCCTACGTCGCCGAGAAAATCGGTCCGGGCGAAGCCGCATCGATGCGCGTCGGCAACATGTACACGGCCTCGATATTCATGGGCCTGGTCAGCGCCCTTCTAGGCTACGCCGACCGCCGCGACCTTGGGGGCAAGCGCCTCGGATTTTTGAGCTACGGCTCGGGGTCCAAGTCTAAGGTGTTCAGCGGCGTGCTTCGCGCCAACTTTGCCGCCCAACTGCGCGGAATCGACCTGGAGTCCGCCCTGGACCAGCGCCGCAGCCTCACCTTTGCGGAGTACGAAGCGCTGCACGCGCGGACGACGGAGGGCCCCGTGGACGCGGCCGTTCGCGGCGCGGTGCTCGACCGCATCGAAACCGAAGGAAATCTGCTGGGCTACCGCCGCTACCGCTGGGTGGGCTAGGCTCCTTAAGTTTGACCTGTGAACGACGAAGCGCCCATCACCAACCGTGTGGCTCAAAGTGCTCTGGTCACCTTGGACCTGGAGGACTTTTGGCCCCAGGGCGGCGTGGCGCGCCTTGATCTGGCTGAATTGGCCCCTGAGGGTGTGGTTCGCGAAGCCGCAGCGCGGTCGTACGTACAGAATTTAGCAAAGCATACGTACGACGGCAGTGTGGTCTGCCTCGAGGGCGCCGAGGCGGTCATTGTTCCGCAGTGGCTGGGTCCGATGCTGGCCAGCGCGCTGGCGCCGCACGCCGCGTTCGTCGGCTTTGGAGGGCCCGCCGAGGTGCTGTCGGCCTACTACGCTCAGGCGCTCGCCGAGGCCGACTGGACTCCGTACCGCGGAGCCAAAGTCTTGCTCAAGGGCTGCGGCACCCACCCGGTTCCCGACTCGGCCTATGCCGCTGCGGCGCGGCACCTCACCCGCGTAGCCGACAAGCTGATGTACGGCGAGGCCTGCAGCAACGTACCGATCTTTAAAGTTTCTGGTTCCTAGTTTCTTGTTTTGGTGCCGCCAAGCAAGGAACAAGAAACCAGCAACGAGCAACCGTGAGTAAAAACTAGAAACAAGAAACGAGTTACGAGTAACGACAAGATATGGAATTTCGAATTCTCTCCCTGAAGCGCCGCATTGAGCCCCTGCGCCAGTCCATCTTGAACCACGAGCTCTACCCGATGATGGAGAGCATGAGCGAAGTGCGGGTGTTCATGGAGCACCACGTCTTCGCCGTTTGGGACTTCATGCGCCTGCTCAAGGCCCTGCAGCGCGACCTCACGTGCGTCGACGAGGCTTGGGTTCCGACCGAAGACCGCGCGTCGCGCCGCCTGATCAACGAAATCGTGGTGGCCGAAGAGTCCGACGTCGACCTCAACGGACGCCCCGCGAGCCACTACGAGCTCTACCTCGACGCCATGCGCCAGGCCGGAGCGGACACCCGCGGCATCGTGCGCTTTGTGGGCAAGCTGCAGTCCGGTTTCAAGGCCAAGGACATGCTGCGCTTCAACCTCGCCGAGATCGACGAGGCCACCATGGACTTTTTGAAGGCGACCGACCGCATCCTCAAGCGCGGCAAGCTGCACCAAACAGCGGCGGCCTTTACGTTTGGGCGCGAAGACCTGATTCCCGACATGTTCACGGCGCTCATTAAGAAGCTGTACGCGGAGCATCCTAGCGAGCTGAGCGCCTTCGTGTACTACCTCGACCGCCACATTGAGTTGGACGGCGACGAACACGGACCCATGGCGATTCAAATGATGAACAACCTCTGCAAGGAAGACGACGAGCTCTGGCTCGAGGCCGAAGACGCCTGCGTGGAGGCCCTGGAGGCCCGGCTGAAGCTGTGGGACGCCATTGCGGCCAAGGTCCGCAGCAAGGAGCTCGTGAGCTGATTGCGCACTGGGGCGTACCTTTAACGCCCTATGAAAAAGCTATTTGCCCTTCTCTTAGCGGTGGCGCTTGCGCTGCCGGCTCAACTTCGCGCAGGCGAAGGAATGTGGATCCCTTTGCTGATCCAAAAGTTGAACTATGCCCAGATGAAAAAAGAGGGCCTTAAGCTTTCGGCTAAGGACCTCTACGACATCAACCACGGCTCGCTCAAGGACGCCATTGTCTCGTTTGGCGGATTTTGCACCGGCGAAATCATTTCGTCGCAAGGCCTGCTGCTGACCAACCACCACTGCGGGTACGACGCGATTCAAAAGCACTCGACGGTGGAGCACAACTACCTCGAAGACGGGTTTTGGGCGATGGACCGCAGCCAAGAGCTTCCGAACCCGGGGCTTTTTGCCAACTTCTTGGTGCGGATCGAAGACGTTAGCGCCGCGGTCAACGGGGCGCTGAACGACCAGATGTCGGAAGCAGAGCGCACCAAAGCCATTCAAATGAAGGGCGCGGAGCTCGCGAAAGCAGCCACCGCCGGCACGCACTACGAGGCTTCGGTAGAGACGTTTTACCACGGCAACGAGTTCTACCTGTTTGTCTACGAGAAGTTTAACGACGTGCGCCTCGTGGGAACTCCGCCCAGCAGCGTAGGCAAGTTTGGCGGCGACACCGACAACTGGATGTGGCCGCGCCACACCGGGGACTTTTCCATGTTCCGCGTCTATGCCGGCAAAGACGGCAAGCCCGCCGAGTACCACGCCGACAACGTGCCGCTCACGCCCAAGCACCACCTTCCGGTGAGCACCAAAGGGGTGAAGGACGGCGACTTTACGATGATTTTTGGCTACCCCGGACGCACCGACCGCTACCTCAGCAGCTGGGGCGTGCAGCAGGCGATCGACCTGTACAACCCGACGGTGGTGAAAATCCGCGACCAAAAGCTTGCGGTGCTGCGCAAGTACATGCAGGCAGACCCCGCCCTCAACATTTTGATGGCGTCGAACTACGCGTCGACGGCCAACTACTGGAAGTACTACATCGGCCAGACCGAGCAGCTCAAAAACAACAAGGTGTACGACAAAAAGCGCGACCTCGAGACGCAGTTCTCGGCGTGGGTGGCGGCATCGCCCGAGCGCCAAGCCAAGTACGGCGAAGCCTTGAAGCTGATGGCTGAGTACTACGACGCCACGAATCCGACCGTGAAAAACAACGTGTTTTTGATGGAAGCGGTGCTTCGCGGACCTTCTTCGGTTCTGTTTGCCTACCGCAACGTACGCAGCCTGGAGCGTGCCTACAAAGACAAAGCAGGATTCGCAAAGGCGCGTCCGATGATTGAAGAGATGGCCAAAGAGAACTTTGCCGAGTTCCATGCGGGCGCCGACCGCGACATGATGGTGGCCCTGTGGTCGATGTACATGGCAGACATTCCGACGGCGCAGCAGCCCAAGTTTCTGCAGTCCTTTGGCGGAAGCAAGGTGGCCCTCGAAGCGTGGGCGCAGAACGCCATGGCCACGTCGCTGTTCATGGACGCGCAACGCTTTGCCGCGTTTTTGGACAACCCCGATTCGGCAACGTTGGCCAACGACCCGTTGACCAAAGTGGCCAACGACTTCCGCACGACCTACTTCGGCGGTCAAGACGCGTCGCTCGCCGCCAAGAAGTCTAAGGCGTACCGCCTGCTGACGGCCGGAGTTCGCGAGATGGACCCCAACCGCGTATGGTCGCCCGACGCCAACTCGACGATGCGCATGACCTACGGCCACGTGGGCAGCTACGAGCCCCGCGACGGCGTGAAGTACGACTACGTGACCTACCTCGACGGCGTCATGCAAAAGGAGGATGCTTCGAACCCTGAGTTTGTGGTTCCGGCCAAGCTCAAGGAGCTGTACAAGGCCAAGGATTTTGGCCCCTACGCCGACCAGACTGGCCGCCTTCCGGTGGGCATTATTTCGGGCAACGACATCACCGGGGGCAACTCGGGTTCGCCGCTGATCAACGCCAAAGGCGAGCTGATCGGGGTGGCCTTCGACGGCAACTGGGAGGCCATGTCGGGCGACATTTTCTACGAAACCAAGCTGCAGCGCACGATTTCGTGCGACATCCGCTACGTGCTCTTCATCATTGACAAGTACGCCGGCGCCGGCCACTTGGTCAAGGAGATGACGCTGCGCTAGCCGCAGCCGCCATGGAATGCAAAAGCCCGCCGGCGACGGCGGGCTTTTTTTGTTGGGGGGGGTGGTGCGCGAGGCGCTGCTTAAAACCCGAGGTTTTTCAGGGCTTTTTGCAGCTCTTCTTCGCTGCGGAACGTCAAGGTCACCGTGCCCGATCCCTGGGCCGTTTTGCTGACCTTGGCGGGAAGTCCGAGTACGTTTTTGAATGCCTGGGCTGAAGCGAGGTCGTTGATGTTCCGTCCGCGGGCGGGAGCGCTCAGGGCTTCGGCGCCTTCAGAACCCGGAACGCCGTCGGGGTTTTGCACGAGGCGCACGGCCTCTTCGAGCTGGCGCACCGACCACTGCTGCGCGACGCAGTCCATGTACAGCTCGTCTTGCGCGTTGGGGTCGTCGAGGCCGACGAGGGCTTTGGCGTGGCCGGCACTGATGGTGCGGTCGCGGAGTCCGGCCTGAATTAAGGGCGTAAGCTTCAGCAGGCCCACAAAATTGGCGACGGTCGAGCGCTGCTTGCCCACCCGCTCGGCAACTTGCTGCTGGGTGAGGTTGCACTCGTCCATGAGGCGCTGGTACGAAAAGGCGACTTCCATCGGGTCCAGGTCGCGGCGCTGGATGTTCTCGACCAGAGCCATTTCAAGCATTTGCTGGTCGTCGGCCAGGCGGACGTAGACCGGCACGCGTTCCAGCCCGGCCAGCTGCGCGGCGCGGAACCGGCGCTCTCCCGAAATGATCTCGAAGCGGTCCGCCTCCAAGCGACGCACCGTAATGGGCTGAATGATGCCCAGTTGGCGAATGGACTCGGCCAACTCCTGGAGCGGACCCGGCTCGAACTGGGTGCGCGGCTGCCTGGGGTTGGCTTGGATTTGGCTCAGCGCCACCTCAAAAATGCTCGAGACCACGTCGCGGGCGCCCGGGTCTTGCGCCGAGACGGCGGTGTGGTCGTTCAGGAGCGCGGAGAGTCCGCGGCCCAAGGCGGGGCGTTTCGGTGTGGCCATGCGCAAATATCGGAAGTTCCGAAGAACAAGAGGCTACGCCCGAGGTTACCTTTGCAGCCTTCATGAACGACATTCGGAACTTCTGCATCATCGCCCACATCGACCACGGTAAGAGCACCTTGGCCGACCGCCTGCTCGACGTAACCCAAAGCGTGACGTCGCGCGAGAAGATGGACCAGCTCCTCGACAACATGGATTTGGAGCGCGAACGCGGCATCACCATCAAGAGCCACGCCATCCAAATGGACTACCAGCGCGGGGCCGAGAAGTTTCGCATCAACCTGATTGATACCCCGGGCCACGTAGACTTCAGCTACGAGGTGAGCCGCAGCATCGCGGCCTGCGAGGGCGCCCTGCTCGTGGTCGACGCGGCCCAAGGCATTCAGGCTCAGACCATCAGCAACCTCTATCTGGCTATCGAGAACGACCTGGAAATCATTCCGGTGCTCAACAAGGTGGACCTGCCGAGCGCCAACCCCGAGGAAGTTGAAGACCAAATCATCGACCTGATTGGCTGCAAGCGCGAAGACATTTTGCGGGTGTCGGCCAAGACCGGTCTGGGCGTGCCCGAACTGCTCGACGCGATCGTGGACCGCGTTCCAGCACCCAAAGGCAATGCCGACGCCCCGCTGCAGGCGGTCATCTTTGACAGCGTGTACAACTCGTTCCGCGGAATTGAGGCCATCTTTCGCGTGAAGAACGGCGTCATTCGCAAAGGCGAGGCGGTCAAGTTCATGGCCACGGGCAAGACGTATTTTGCCGACGAAATCGGCATCCTGCGCCTCAACAAGGAGCCGCGCGACCACGTCGCGGCCGGCGACGTGGGCTACATCATCAGCGGCATCAAAGAAGCCAAGGAGGTCAAGGTCGGCGACACCATTACGACGGTGGCCAACCCCGCCGAGGCGGCGGTGGCCGGCTTTGAAGACGTCAAGCCGATGGTGTTTGCCGGAATTTATCCGGTCGAGACCGAGGAGTTTGAGGAACTCCGTTCCGCCCTTGAAAAATTGCGCCTGAACGACGCGTCGCTCACGTTTGAGGCCGAGACCTCGGCGGCGCTTGGGTTTGGGTTCCGCTGCGGATTCCTCGGCATGCTCCACATGGAAATCGTGCAGGAACGCCTGGAGCGCGAGTTCAATATGACCGTGATTACGACGGTGCCCAACGTGTCGTACTTCGCCTACACCAAGGCCGACGTCGACAAGGCGCTCCTCGTGACGAACCCCTCGGACTACCCCGATCCTTCGGGCCTCGACCGCATCGAAGAGCCCTTCATCAAGGCCCAGGTCATCACGAAGTCGGACTACGTGGGCGCGGTGATGTCGCTGTGCATCGACAAGCGCGGCGTGATCACCGGCCAAAACTACCTCACGGCGGACCGCGTCGAGCTCAACTTCGACATGCCCTTGGCCGAAATCGTGTTTGATTTTTACGACCGCCTTAAGACCATTTCGCGCGGATACGCCTCGTTTGACTACCACCCCATCGGGTACCGGGCTTCGCAGCTGGTCAAGGTGGACATCATGCTCAACGGGGACCCCATCGACGCTCTTTCGGCGCTGATTCACAAGGACAAGTCCTACGACATCGGGCGCCGCTTGTGCGAGAAGCTGAAGGAACTGATTCCGCGCCAGCAGTTTGTGATTGCGATCCAGGCCGCCATCGGCGCCAAGATTATTGCCCGCGAAACGCTGTCGGCCCTGCGCAAGGACGTGACCGCCAAGTGCTACGGAGGCGACATTAGCCGCAAGCGCAAGTTGCTTGAGAAGCAGAAGGAAGGCAAGAAGCGCATGCGCCAGTTAGGAAACGTGGAGATTCCGCAGCAAGCCTTCTTGGCGGTGCTGAAGCTCAACGACTAATTTCCTAACTTAGGATACCTAAAACAGTGAAAATGAGTTATTCTATTCGATTATTCACCATATTGTCGCTAATTCTGTTCCTCGGCACAGCGTGTTCATCTGAAGCGGGCGATTCGGAGGCCAAAGCGGAGGAAGTTGATTCTTTAGACTTGGCCGAAGAAGAATTTGAAGAAGACGAGTTTGAAGACGAAGACGAGTTTGACGATGAAGAGTTCGACGACGAAGAGGATCTTGAAGATGAAGAATACGAAGAAGCAGAACCCGAAGTAGTTCCTGAGCCCGTCAAAGAGGTAAAGCCTAAATCCACTCCGATGAAAGGGGTTGCTTCTGCTCCGGCGCAACCTAAGCCCAAAGTGGACAAGCCCCGTGCTGCAACCAAAGCCAAGGCCTCAAACTTAGCGCAACAACTTAAGCCGAAGGTCAAGTTTAACGCGGCAAACGGCGGTTGGCTCGTCCAGGATCAAGAGGGCAGTGGATTTGTGATTTCATTCAAAGACGAAGATGTTCATCCTTTGCCCAGCACAACCCTTATGGCCGGTGGAATTTCGCACAAGGGCAAGTCGGATTGGCGACTTCCCACCTTTGATGAGGCCACCTACTTAATTGATGCACTATCGCTTGCAGATCTTACTGCAGGACAAAAGGAGTTTTGGACTTCTACGCCCAAAAAGAACGGAGTGTACGTTTTTGGGTTAGACAAAACCTACCGTTTAGCTACCGCTAAGGACAGCTGCGGAATCCTTTTGATCCGATCGCTTTAATGAACCGCAGTCACGCATTTGAAACGCTTGCCGCCAAGCGCGCTGAAGCCCAACTCGGCGGCGGCCAGGCCCGCATCGACGCCCAGCACGCCAAAAAGAAGCTGACGGCACGCGAGCGCCTCGAGCTGCTCTTCGACGAAGGTTCGTTTGAGGAGCTGGGGGCCCTGGTGACCCACCGTAGCACCTTGTTTGGCCTGGACCAGCAGCAGTTTTTGGGCGACGGAGTGGTCACGGGCTACGGCAGCGTCAACGGCCGCCTGACCTATGCCTACGCCCAGGATTTTACCGTGCTCGGGGGGTCGCTCGCCGAGGCGCACGCCGAGAAAATTTGCCGCGTCATGGACTTGGCGCTGGCCAACGGCGCGCCCATTGTCGGCCTCAACGACTCGGGCGGAGCCCGCATCCAGGAAGGGGTCGTGAGCTTGGGAGGCTACGCCGACCTTTTTTACCGAAATACGTTGGCGTCGGGCGTTATTCCGCAGCTGAGCTTGATTTTGGGCCCCTGCGCGGGCGGAGCCGTCTACTCGCCGGCCCTCACGGACTTCATCGGAATGGCCGAAGGCAGCTCGTACATGTTTGTGACGGGCCCCAACGTCGTCAAGACGGTGACCCACGAGGAGGTCACCTCTGAGGAATTGGGCGGCGCCACCACCCATGCGACCAAAAGCGGCGTTACGCACTTTACCTACCCCAACGGAGTGGCGGCGATTGAAGGCTTTAAAACGCTATTGGGCTACCTGCCTCAGAACAACATGGACGGGGTTCCGCACTTGGCCTACGCGGGCGGAGCCGACGAGCGGCGGCCCAAGCTCGACGCGGTGGTGCCCGAGAGTGCGCAGCAGCCCTACGACATGCGCGAGGTCATCGAGGAACTGGTGGATTCCGCGAGCTTTTTGGAGGTCCACAAGGACTTTGCCGAGAACATTTTGGTGGGTTTTGCGCGCCTCGCAGGCCGTTCCATCGGCATCGTCGCCAACCAGCCGGCGTTCTTGGCTGGGGTACTGGACATCCACGCGTCGACCAAGGCGGCGCGCTTCGTGCGCTTTTGCGACGCCTTCAATATTCCGCTTTTGGTGCTCGAAGACGTGCCCGGATTTCTTCCCGGAACCGACCAGGAGTGGAACGGCATCATCATGCACGGCGCCAAGCTGCTCTATGCGTTCAGCGAGGCCACGGTTCCGCGCATCACGGTCATCACGCGCAAAGCCTACGGCGGAGCTTATGACGTAATGAATTCCAAGCACATCGGAGCCGACCTCAATTTCGCGTGGCCGTCGGCCGAAATCGCGGTGATGGGCGCCAAGGGCGCGGCCGAGATTATTTTCAAGAACGAAATCAGCACGGCAGACGACCCCGCAGCGACGTGGGCCCAAAAGGAGGCCGAGTACGCCGAAGCCTTTGCCAATCCCTACCAGGCGGCCGCCCGCGGCTACGTCGACGAGGTGATTTTTCCGCACGAGACCCGGTCGAAGTTGATTCGCGCGTTTGGCATGCTCGAAAACAAGTCGGTGGCGCGCCCGAAGCGCAAGCACGGGAATATTCCGCTTTAAAACGCCTAAATTGGGGGGCACTTAATTTCTTCCCATGTCTTTCGTTCGGCAGCTGTACGACGAGCTCTCCTCGCGGAGCCTCGATTTTCTCATGCTCTTTTTGGCGGTAACTCTGGGTTTTTTGGCCGAGAACTACCGTGAGGCTCAGGTTATTGAGGCGAATTTGCAGCAGAACTACGAGGCCATGCTCGACGAGTTGGCCAACGATCGGGAGCAAATGGACCGGATTTATGGCCCCAGCCTTCCGCAGGGCCGAGCGCTCATGGCGGTGGAGTACCTGCTTTACCGCTACCAAAACGGGCGGATTACCTACGATTCGCTGGTCGACGGGCTACTCAGTTTGGATTCAATTCCTTCCTACCCGACCGTGTTTGTGAACAACGCGACCTACAAGAGCATTCAGTCCATGGGGTACATGGCTTCCATTCCCGACGACGCGCTGAAGTTGACCATGTCGCACTACTACGAGACGATGATGAAGCGCCTCGAAGACAACAACGCGCTGTTTGACCAGGAAGGCGCCGACTTTTTTAACAACGACATGCCGGTGTTCAAGTTGACCTGGTTGCGCGACGAGGAGGCGCTCACCGTAATGAAGCACGCGACCGACACGGCGTTTAACGATTTGAAGTCCTACCAGCGGTGGGTACTTGAGCGTCCAGAAACCAAGGCCTACATGGGGTCGGTTCGGGCGATTCACGACGTGGAGTCGTTTCGGAGCCGTTTTTTGGTGTACTGTTTTGCAGTGTCGAAAATGCGTTCCCAAAACGATTCGCTTACGGCGTTGCTCGAGTCCGCTCGCCGCGATTAGGCGATTTGGGCAATTGCCCGTCTCGCGCTACCTTTGCCGTCCCCATAAAGATGCCCCATCGTCTAATTGGCAGGACAGCGGATTTTGGTTCCGTATGTCTAGGTTCGAGTCCTAGTGGGGCAACAAGGGACCCAAGCCGCGCAGCACGCTGCGCGGCTTTTTTTATGGGCCGCCGAGTGAAGCCCGCGCTGGCGAGGGCCCATAAAAAAAGCGGGGGCGGCGGACGCCGCCCGGCTTGGGCAGCCAGGGTCGTCATCCAAGCCCGCTCAGGTCCGCGCGGAGTACGGCCCCCCGCGCATTCCCAGTGGAGCAACAAAGCGAATCCCCTCAGGCCCGATGCCGGAAGCTGAGGGGATATTTGGGGGCGCCTCCTCGGCGGTTATTCGCCGTCAAACAACTGCTCGACGGGCACGCCAAAGGTGCGGGCCAGGTTGAGCGCGAGGGGTAGGCTTGGAGCGTACTTTCCTTGCTCGATCGCATTGATCGTTTGGCGGCTGACCCCTAACACTTCGGCGAGGTCGTGCTGCGACCAGTTGCGCCGAACCCGTTCCGACTTGATGCTATTCTTCATGCTGCGCGGAATAAAAGCGACGAAGAGACCACGCGAGCTGGGCGTTGAACACCACCAGGAGCGCCACGGTTTGCACGTACAGCACATAAACATAGGCAAGTCCGTACACGGTCCACGTGGCGAGCAGTAAAAAAAGCGTGCTCAACACGGTGGCGTTGGCAAGGGCCTTCCACCGAATTTGGCGAATCAGCTCGTCTTCGACGGGCTCTTTGGCGAAGCCCGTGAGCACTCCGCTGAGGGTGATTACGCTCAGCACGAGCTCGTCGGTGTAGTTATTGGCCACCCAAGCCGGCCCCTGGTAGGCGGGACCAAAGGGTTCGCCGTAGACCAGCGCGGGAGCGGAGCCGCGAAGCCAAATCAGTCCGCCGTCTGGGGCCCCCGCGATGAGCCAAAAGAGCGCCGCGGCGGTGCTCAGGACAAACACGGCGGCGGCGGGACGCTTCCATGAGGCGGGAAATTCAAAATAGGGATTCATGGTTTTGCAGTTAGTGTGGGTTCAAATGTAAAAGAAATTTTACAAAAAGTAAAAAATGTTTTACAAAAATCCGGTCGGGATTAGCGCGGTTACCCTCCAACCGCGTCCGCTCGTTTAGAAATCCGTCTTAATCCAGTAATTCAGCGCGCAGAGCTTCCACACCAGCTTGGCGTGGCGGCGGTCCCCGGCGTGGTAGGCGGCCAGGAGGCGGTCGAGCTTGGCGGAATCGAGCCAGTACAGCGCGTCAAACGACGTGTGCAGCAGGTCCTTGAGCGGCCCGTTCAGCCAGGCGATTTCGCCCGGAGTCACGAAGCCCTTTTTGTCGTAGCGGGTGCGAATGGCCTCGGGAATGACGCCCGCCATGCTTTCCCGCAGGATGCTCTTGGTGGCGCCTTCGGGCGAAATTTTGGAGGAATTGGGAACCGAAAAACCAAATTCAACTAAGCGGTGGTCCAAGAAGGGCACCCGGCTCTCGATGCCAAACGACATGGAATTGCGGTCGTTGTAGTGCAGAATGGTGGGCAGCGAGGTCGTGCCCATGAGGTGGTACAGGAAGTTGTCGAGGTAGGACGTGCTGTAGGGCTCGAGGTTCAGGCTGAGGGCGCGGGCGCTGTGCTGCAGCACCTGGGCCAGCTCGTGGCGGCCTTTGGCTTGGTGAATTTGTTCGGTTCCGCCCAGGACCATGAGCGTTTTGAGGGCGACCGACAGGCTTTCGGCGAATCCAAACTCCTGCTTGCGGCGGTGGCCCGCAAACGACTGGGAGAACGCGGACCATTGGCCCCCGCGAAGCTGGTCCGCAAAGAGCGGATAAAAGCTGTGCAAGTAGCCGCCCAGGTATTCGTCGGCGCCTTGGCCGTCGATGAGCACCCGCAGTCCCGTTTGCTTGACCAGGTCCATCAGCGCGTAGTGCGAAAGGAACGACGAGCCGTTGACGGGCGCGTCGGCGGCGGCGCTGGCTCCGGCGAAGTAGGACTCGAGGTCGCGTCCGCTCGGACTGTAGTAGTGGGCCTCGGCGTGCGGGTAGGCATCGAGCACGTGCTGCGCAAACGGCCGCTCGTCGACGTAGTCGGCGTAGTAAATGTGAAAAACCTTTTGGCGCAGGTCGGGCCGCAGGCGGCACATGCTGGACACGAGGGCGGAACTGTCGATGCCTCCGCTCAAGCAGGCCCCCACTTCAACTTGGCTGCGCAGGTGAATTTCGAGCGACTGGTTGAAGCGCTCGGCAAATTCGCGCTGAAGTTCGCGCGGGTCGCCCGAGCGTTTTGCCTGAGGGTCGAGGGACCAGTAGCGCTGAATGCGCGTGCCGGAGGCGTCGACGATGAGGTTGTGCGCCGGAGCCAAGGCTTCGACCCCGCGGTAGTAGGTTTGGGTGCCGTAGCCGATCCAGCCGAGTCCCAAGCCCAAGTTGGCCTGGTCGACGTTGAGGTTTTTTTGGAAGCCCGGACTTTGCTTGAGTGCCTTGATTTCGGAGGCAAACCAGAGGTTGCCTTGCTCGTCGCGGCGGTACACCAAGGGCTTGATGCCAAAGCGGTCCCGCGAGCAAAAGAGGCGCTGCGCGCGGTCGTCCCAAATGGCCAAAGCCCACATGCCCACAAAGCGGGTGACGGCATCAGGACCCCAGAAGTGGTAGCTTTTCAGAATGGCTTCGGTGTCGCTGGTCGTTTCGAAGCGGTAGCCGTGCTGCTGCAGTTCTTCGCGGAGCTCAACGTAGTTGTAGACCTCGCCGTTGAAGACCATACTGAGGTGCTCGAAGCGAAAGGGCTGGTTGGACTCCTCGGTCAAGTCCATGATTTTCAGGTGGTTGTGACCAAGGGTGGCCGGCCCCATGCTCGCCAAGTGCGCGCCGTCGGGTCCGCGGTGGGTTTGGGCCGCGTTCATCGACGCCACGGCGGATTCGCGCGCTTCCGCGCCTAAATGGGGTCCGTAAACGCCGGTAATTCCACACATAATTTGAGGACGTGAAGCTAGGGCAGAAAGCGCGTTGCCGCAGGGGTGCTCGGGCAAAGTTTGCCCCCAGGTTCGAGCTTATTCTTCGAAGCGCGACTTGAACCCGCTGCTGCGGTTGCCGCCCTCGGTTCCGCCGCCGCCCGAACCCGAACCTCCGGGGCGCTTGCGCCCGCGGCCGCGGTGGCGGCGCTGGCCTGAACGGCGGTCCGACTCTTCGCGGCCGTGGGCCTTGAGGTAGCGGTAGCGGTAAATGACGGCTTGGCCAAAAACGCTGAGGCCGGCGTTGAAGGCGACCAGTCCAGCGGTGCCCAGCAGCACGTAGGCTTGCTGCGCCATTTTGGCGATAACGGCTTCGCCGACCAACGAAAGTCCGAGTCCGGTGAGAATAAGGCCTAGAACGGCGAAGGTCAGCCAGTTGCGGCGGAGTTCAGCAGATTGTTTCACGGCCGTAAACCTACAAAAATTTGGTCAGATTAGGGCAGCATCAAGGGGCTGGGGTCGCCCGAAATTGCATACATCATCAGGCCAGACAGCCAGCCGCCGTAGGTTCCGAGGGCATAGCCCAAGACCGCCAGCAGCACGCCCACGGGGGCGAGCGACGGGTGGAAGGCGGCGGCGGCCACAGGCGCTGAGGCGGCTCCGCCGATGTTGGCCTTGGATCCGACCGCCAAAAAGAAGAACGGCGCCTTGATCAGGCGAGCGACGACCACCAGGATCAGCACGTGGATGGTCATCCACAGGGCGCCCACGCCGATGAGGCCGGGCTGACTGAGGGCCTCCATGAGGTCCATTTTCATGCCGATGCTGCCGACCAAAATGTAAATGAACACCGAGCCCCAGCGGCTGGCGCCCACGCCTTCGAGGTTGCGCGCAGGGGTAAAGGACAGCAGCAACCCAATGGTAGTCGCGATAATTACGATCCAGAAGAAGTCGCTGGTGAAGCTGAAGTTGGCCGTGTAGGGGGCGTGCTCGGCGAACCAGGGCGCGAGGAAGTCGCCCGCCGCGTGGCTCAGGGCGACGGCGCCAAAGGCGATGCCCAGAATCTTCATGGCGTCGGCCAAGGTCGGGATGCGGGCGGTGCGCTTGAGGAACTCTTCCATTTTGCCCTGAAGTTCTTTGACCGAGCGGTTGTCGGCTTTGAGCCAGGCGTCGACGCGGTCCGACTTACCGGCGCCGAGCAAGATGACGGCCATCCAGATTTCGGCGACCACGACGTCGACCGTGATCATGGCGGAGTAAATCGATTCGCTGGGCTTGAAGACCTCGTAGAGCGCCGCCTGGTTGGCGCCGCCCCCGATCCACGAACCGGCGATGGTAGAAAATCCGCGCCACACGGCGTCGGGCCCAATTCCGCCCACGGTTTCAGGCGAGATCCACGAGACGAGGAGCAGCGCGAGGGGTCCGCCCACCATGACACTGAAGGTCGCCGTGAAAAACATAATGAGCGCTTTGGGCCCTAGGCCCACCACGGCTTTGAGGTCAATGCTGATGGTGAGCAGGACGAGCGAGGCAGGCAGCAGGTAGCGCGAGGCGATGAAGTAAATGTTGGTATCCTTGGGAACCAATCCGGTGTTGGTCAGCAGCGACGGCACGAAGTAGCACAGCAGCAGGGCGGGGATGACGGCAAAGAATTTTTTGAATCGGGGCTCGCTGGCGGCCCAAAAAATGCCGCCGAGGATGGCCATGAGCAGTCCAAAGACGACCGCTTCGTTGGTGATGAGTGCAGGGTGTTCCATGTTCGGGAGCCAAATCTAGGGCGCAGTTGCGCTTCGCCGACGGTTGTGCTACCTTACCCCCATGAAGAAGCTACTCTTGGGCGGACTGGTTGCCGCCTCGGCCGCCGCCGCTGGGCAGGCCGTGATGACCCCCGAACTTTTGTGGAAGCTGGGCCGCGTGGGTCTGGACGATGCCGCGGCGAGCGGGTGGGTTGCCTACGGCGTGACCCGCTACGACCTCGAGGCCAACAAGGGCAACCGCGACCTGTTTCTCGTGCACGCGGCGACGGGCGAAACCCGCAGCTTGGCCGCCGAGCCGGGGGGCGAGTACGCCGCGACGTTTGTCCAAGGCGGAACCCGCGTCGCCTACGTCCACCAAGGCAAGCTCAAGTCGCGGGCCCTCGACGGCAGCGACCTGCGGGTTCACCTGGACGTTCCGGGGGGAGCCAGCGACGTCAAGCTGCGCGAGCTGCCCAACGGCCAGTGGATCGTGGCCTTTGTGACGCGCGAACAGCTGGACCAAACCCCCATGGAGCGCCACCCCGAGACCCCCAAGGCGAACTACGCGGTGTTTGACGACCTGATGTACCGCCACTGGGACAGCTGGACCGACTACCGCTACAACCACGTGGCCTACGCCGTGGTTTTTCCGAACGCGCCCAATCCCGCCACCGAGTACACCGACCTGCTGAAGGGCGTGCGCGGGCATGCGCCGCTGCCCCCGTTCGGCGGAGCCGAGTCGTTTGACGTCAGCCCCGACGGGTCGTTCATCGTGTACTCGGCCAAGCTGAGCACCGGCAAGGAGTTCGCGCTGCACACCAATTCGAAGCTGTACCGCTACGACGTGGCGACGGCGCAGACGACGGAGCTTCCGGGCCTGAACGGCTACGACGGGAATCCCCGCATTTCGCCCGACGGCGCCACGCTGGCCTTCACGGCCATGCCCACCGACGGGTTTGAGTCCGACGTCAACCAGCTCCACCTGCTCGACCTGCGCACCCCCGGCGCGCTGCCCCGCCGCATCGACGTCGCCGGCGAGTACGTCAACGACCTCAAGTGGGTAGGCCCTTCGAGCCTCGTGCTGAACGTGACCCAGGAGGCCTCCAACCAGCTGCTGCGCCTCGAGCTCAAGGGGGCCAAGGCCACGGTCGCTCCCCTCACTTCGGGCGACTTCGATTTTGGCGCGTTTGACTACGCCGGCAAGGTGCTGGTCGCCGAGCGCATGGACCAAAACCAAGCCAACGAACTGTATGCGCTGGGCGGCAAGGCCCCGGTGGCCCTGACGCACGCCAACGACGCCGACTACGCGAAGATTGCGCGCGGCAAGGTCGAGAAGCGCTGGATTCCGACGAGCGACGGCAAGAAGATGCTCACGTGGGTGATGTACCCGCCTAATTTTGATCCGGCCAAAAAGTACCCGGCGCTGCTGTACTGCCAGGGCGGACCCCAAAGCACCGTCAGTGCGTTTTACAGCTTCCGCTGGAATTTTCAGGTGATGGCGGCCCAGGGCTACATCGTGGTGGCGCCCAACCGCCGCGGAGTTCCGGGCTTTGGACGCGCGTGGAACGAGCAGATTTCGGGCGACTGGGGCGGCCAGGCGATGAAGGACTACCTCGCCGCCGTGGACGCCGTGGCGGCCGAGCCCTACGTCGACGCGCAGCGCCTTGGGGCGGTCGGCGCCAGCTACGGCGGGTACAGCGTGTACCAGCTTGCGGGCATCCACGAAGGCCGATTTAAAGCCTTGGTGTCGCACTGCGGACTGTTCAACATGGAAAGCTGGTACGGTACGACCGAAGAGCTCTTTTTTGCCAACCACGACCTCGGCGGATCCTACTGGGACCAGCCGCAATCCAAGTCCTACGGCGAGTTCAATCCCAAAAAACACGTAGCCAAGTGGACCGCGCCGCTGCTCGTGATTCACGGGGGCAACGACTTTAGGGTTCCGCTGAACCAAGGTATGGAGGCCTACCAGGCTGCCCAGCTGCGCGGAATTCCGTCTCGATTTCTGTACTTCCCCGAGGAAGGCCACTGGGTAACGAGCCCGCAGAATGCGCTGGTGTGGCAGCACGAATTTTTTAACTGGTTAAATCAATGGCTCAAACCATGAACAAAACGCGACTGACTTTCTGGATTGCCACCGGCATCATTTTTCTTCTCGAAGGGGTAATGCCCGCCCTTACCGGCCACACCGAAATGGCCAAAGAGGGGGTGCTGCACCTCGGATACCCGGACTACTTCAGGGTGTTCCTCAACGTAATGAAGGTGGCGGGCGCCGTCACGCTCGTGGTTCCGTTTGCGCCGAATTGGCTGAAGGAGTGGGCCTACGCGGGCTTCACGTTTTCGCTCATCGGGGCCGTGGTAAGCCACTACAGCGTGGACGGCTTGGCGCCCCAAACGTTTTTCCCGTTGGTGGTCCTTGCCATCTTGCTGACGTCCTACGGGTCGTTCCGCAAGGGCGGACCGCGCGCGGTTTAAGCGCCCGTAGCGCGCTTTAGGTTAGTGCGAAGCGGCGTATAAAAAACGCAGAATTTGTTCTTGGCCGGCCTCGTCAATTGCGACGGTGCCGGCTTTTTTATTGGCCTTCGGAACCATTTTAGGAACCCACTGGGCCCATTGCTCCTCAGTGTGCGACCCGGGGGCGTAGGCGGGGTGGCAGCGCCCGCAGTTTTCGGCATAGAGAGCCTGGCCCGCGGTGAAGTCGGCCAAGCTGTAGCCGGGGTACTTGGCTTGAGCGGCGCTCAAGTTGACGGTTGTCGCGCTTTGGGCGGAGCCGCAAGCGGCAAGTACGGCCAGCATGGAAACGGTGGCGGCGGCGGAGGCAAAGAGGCGCAAGGTCATGGCGTAGGGTTTGGTTTTCGCCCTCAAGATAGCGCAGATTAAATTCCCGCCTTCGGCGCGTACATTCGTTTGCAATGGAAGTGCTGCATGCCCTCTCGGGTCCGCGAAACGTTTCGACGGCGCTGATGTACAGCTTTGCCCAGCGGCCGGGCTGGGGAGTCGTGGACGAGCCGTTTTATGCGGCCTATTTGGCGCGAACCCGTGCGGACCACCCGGGCCGCAAGGCGGTCCTCGCCCACCAACCGATCGATCCGGCCGCGGTGTGGGCGGAGTTAGCCACCCTGAAGCGCCCTACCTACCTCAAGAATATGGCCCACCACATGGACGGGCTGGACCTCAGCCCCGCGGCGGGCTGGAAGCACATTTTGTGGATTCGAAGCCCCCGCAAGGTCATCGCGTCGTTCGCCAAGGTGGTTCCTCAGGTGTCGTTGCGCGACGTGGCGCTGCGCGAGCAGCTCGACGCGCTGAAGCAGCTTGAGTCGTTGGGAGCTCCTTTGGTCGTCGTTGACTCGGACGACCTCTTGCGCGATCCCGAACGGGGGTTCCGTCAGGTGTGCGCCGCACTGGACCTCGAGTTCAGGCCGGAACAGCTCTCGTGGCCGGCCGGTCCGAAGCCCTACGACGGAGTTTGGGCGCCGCATTGGTACGCACAAGTACACCAGTCCACAGGCTTTGGCACTCCGTCTCCGGAACCGCCCCGCATGTCCGAGCATCTTGAGGCCCTTGCGGAAGAATCGGCGCCCTTGTTTGCCCGCTTGGCGAATCAAGCGCTTCTACTTGAGTAAATTCGTTTATTATGCTTCAAACGTTTAATCCGCAAAACGCCAACCTGCAGGTTTGGGTCGGAGATCGGCTCTGGCACCGGGATCAGGCCAAGGTAAGCGTCTTTGACTCCGCCGTTCAGGGGGGCGACGCCGTTTGGGAGGGACTGCGCGTGTACCCCAACGGAATCTTTGCCCTCGACTACCACCTCGACCGGCTGTTCGCTTCAGCCCACGCCATGGCCTTTGCCCAGGTGCCGACGCGCGACGAAGTCCGCTCCGCCCTATTTCAAACCTTGGAAGCCAACGGAATGCGCGGCGACGCCCACGTTCGGCTGACGCTGACCCGCGGAGAGAAAATCACCTCGGGAATGGATCCGCGCCTCAACCAAAAGGGCTGCACGCTCATTGTGCTGGCCGAATGGAAAAAACCGGTCTACGACAACGCCGCCGGGGTGCGCGTCGTCACCTCGGCCATACGCCGGAACAGCCCGCAGTTCGTGGACTCCAAAATCCACCACAACAACCTGATCAACAACATTTTGGCAAAAATTCAAGCCAACGTGGCCGGGGCCGACGACGCCCTAATGCTCGACGAGCGCGGCTTCGTGGCCGAAATGAACGGGACCAACCTGTTCGCCGTGCGCGGCGGACAGCTGCTCACCCCGCACGCGACCAACTGCTTGCCGGGCATTACGCGCGGAATCGTACTGGAGCTTGGCCGGGAGCTGGGCATCCCTACGGCGGAACGCGACCTGTCGCTGACCGAGCTCTACACCGCTGACGAGGCCTTTGGCACGGGAACCATGGGCGAGCTGACTCCGGTGGTGGAAGTGGACGGGCGCCGCATCGGAAGCGGTCAGGGAGGACCCCTGACGGCGCAGCTTTCGGAGGCCTTTCACGCCCGGGTGGCGAGCGGACGCTGGTCGGCGGCTTTCCCCTAGGTGCCCGAAAATCCGTACTTTAAGGGCACCTAAACGCCCATTTATGAAGTTTTATGCCCGCATTTTGGGGATGCTGAGCCTGGTGCTCTCCGCGACGTTGAGTGCGCAAACGGCGCGAATTACCGGAACCGTGACCGACGCCAGAACCCGCGAGGCGCTGCCTTCAGCGCGGGTTACCGTGGGCTCGATCAAGGTGGTTACCGACCTTGAAGGCGCGTTCGTGGTGCAGGGGGTACCGCTTCCTGCGACCATTTTGGTGGAAGCTTTTGCCTACGAGCCCTACCGTGCTGAGGTGCGGAATGCGAATCCGCTGAACATCAAACTCACGGCGTCATCCGTGGAGCTTTCGGAGGCCCAAATCGTCGCTTCCAAAATTTCGGAAAAGCAAAAGCAGGCGCCGCTCACCGTGGAGGCCTTGGACTTGGTGAGCATGAAGGAAGCCCCCGCGCCCAACTTTTATGAAGCCCTCGGAAGCATGAAGGGCGTCGACCTGACTTCGGCCAGCATTGGATTTAAAATCATCAACACCCGCGGATTCAACAGCACCAGCCCGGTGCGCAGCCTTCAGGTCATCGACGGGGTGGACAACCAGGCCCCGGGATTGAATTTTTCGCTCGGCAACTTTTTGGGCGCCAGCGAGCTCGACGTGCAGCAGGTCGACGTCATTTCGGGGGCGGTCGGAGCCCTGTACGGCCCCTCAGCGTTCAACGGAGTAATCGCCATGACGACCAAGGATCCCTACCGGTTTCAGGGGACTTCGGTGCAGGTGAAGGCGGGCGAGCGCCGCTTGGCGGAATTTGGGTTCCGCCACGCGCAAGCGTTCAAACGGGCGGACGGTAGCGCCAGTTGGGCCTACAAAATCAACTTGTTTGCGCTGCGGGCCGACGACTGGGAGGCGACCAACCTCGACCCGACGGACGGTTCCAAGTCTGCCGCCGACAACCCCGGGGGGTACGACGCGGTCAACCGCTACGGGGACGAAATTACCTACGACGACGGGGGCGACGTGAAAACCTATGCAGGCATCGGAACCTACCACCGCCGCGGGATTGAGGAGTCCGCGCTCGTGGACTACAACACCGAAAACCTCAAGATGGCGACGTCGGTGCACTACCGCAACCGCGCCGGGGTGGAGGCCATTTATGCCCTGAACTACGGAACGGGGACCACCGTCTACCAAGGGGATAACCGGTTTAGCCTAAAGGACATACAGTTCCTTCAAAACCGCATAGAATTGCGCAAGGGCGAGGACTGGTTCGTGCGCGCCTACACCACCCACGAGGACGCGGGCAAGACCTACGACGCCTACTTTACGGCCCTTCGCATGCAGGATTCGGTGCTGAACGACGGGTTTTGGGCGAACCAATACCGCTCGTTTTGGACGATTTTTCAAAAGCCGGTGGTCCGGGCGCTGCCGGGCTACCCCGACGAGTCGCTTTCGGCTGCGGACTTCAGTGCGGCCATGGCCCAGCTCTGGGCGGAACATCCGGGCGTGTTTGATTCGCTGCACGCGAGCAACCGCAATTGGATGGACATGGCGTACGACCCTGACAGCATGCTGATTCCGGGTTCTGCGGCGTTTGAGGCGCTGAAGCAGTCGATCATTACGCGGCCGTTCACCGAAGGGGGGTCGCAGTTTTGGGATCGGTCGTCGCTCGCGCACCTGCACGGGCAGCGGGCCTACGACGTGGCGGGCGGACGCTTCACGCTGGGCTCGAGCCTTCGCCAGTACCGTCCGAATTCGCGCGGAACGCTGTTCAGCGACACGAACGGCCGGGTGCTTCGCGTGGCCGAACTGGGGCTGTATGCGGGCTACACGCGCAACTGGGGCGAGCAGTGGACGGTGAGTGCAACCGCCCGCGCCGACAAGAATCAGAATTTTAGTTGGCTGTTCTCGCCCGCCGCTTCGGTGGTGTACCGACCCAACGAGCGCAGCGTGTGGCGGCTCGGTTTTTCGTCGGCGGTTCGGAATCCGACGCTTCAAGATCAGTATTTGTACTACAATGTGGGCCGGGCGCTGCTGCTGGGCAACCTCAATGGCTACGATTCGCTGGTGACGGTCGACGAGGTCAGCGATTTTTTGAAGGCGGGCCCGCAGGCCCGGGCAGACTGGCAGTGGCAGTACTACTCGCGCGAAGCGGTCCGCCCAGAACAGGTGCGCAATGTGGAGTTGGGGTACCGCACGACGTGGTGGGATCGGTTGTACCTCGACGCAACGTACTATTACAGCTGGTACACGGATTTTATTGGCTACCATCTGGGCTTGCGCATCGAAGACGATCCCGGCGGCAGCGCGGCGAATCGACTCTCCTCAGTGCAGGCCTACCGGATTGCGTCCAACGCGACGGAACAGGTTACTACGCAAGGGTTTAGCCTTGGGGCCAACTACTACTTTTCGCGCTACACGCTTGCAGGCAATTACACATGGAACGTGCTGAATTCGGGCGAAGACGACCCCATTATTCCGGCCTACAACACCCCTGAACACAAGTACAACCTGTCGCTCGCGGGCCGAGACCTCGACTGGAATCTGGGCAAAGGACGCTGCGGGTTCAACGTCACCTACAAGTGGGTGGAGGGATTTCTTTTTGAGGGCTCGCCGCAGTTTACCGGGCGGATTCCGAGCTACAGCCTGGTGGACGCTCAGGTTTCGTGGGCCAAGCCCGACCTGGTTTGGCAGGTCAAGTTGGGGTCGAGCAACCTGTTGAACCAGAAGGTCGTTCAGGTCTACGGCGGTCCGGCGGTGGGACGGCTGACCTACGTCTCGTTGACGTGGAACGCCCCCTCGAAGTAAAATATTTTTTGTAAGTTTCTGAATCCTAATCTCCTAAATGCATGAAATTAACCTACCCTAAGAGCCTAATTGCCGCAGCGGCATTGGCATTCACGGCGTTCTCGGCTTCGGCCCAGCAGCGCTACCTCGACGAGGTGTTCACCGACGCGCAAGTGACGGTGCTTCCCAACGTGGCCTACGGCTACAACTTTAGCCAGTACGTTCCGGCCACGATGGGCGGACCGATGGTGGTACCGATGTACGCCGACATCTACATGCCCGACACGGCCGTGGACCAGGTGGCGTCGCGCCCCGTTGTGATCATCTTCCACACGGGCTCGTTTTTGCCCAAAGGCTTGGCTTCGCCCATGGGCGACCGCAAGGATTCGGCCGTAGTGGAAATGGCGAAGCGTTTTGCGCGCCGCGGATTTGTGGCCGTTTCGGCGAGCTACCGCCTCGGTTGGTTGGCGAACTCGACCAACCTGGACTTGCGCCGCGGAACCAACCTCATGGCCGTTTACAACGCCGTGCAGGACGCGAAAGTGTGCGTGCGTTCCGTTCGGGCGTCCAAGCTTGCCTTAGGCGACCCCTACCGCGTGGATCCTTCGGCCATTTCGCTGATTGGTGCGGGTTCGGGCGGCTACATCACGCTGGCCTATGCGACCATTGACAACTACGCCGAAGTGGCGTCTCCGTCCAAGTTCAAGTACCAAGCGGCCGGAACCGGCATCTTCGGCAACACCGTCGCAGCCGGCGATCCCTACGTGGACACGGCGCGGGTGGGTGACTGGAACGGCTACGGCGGCAAGGCCGTCATCAGCGGAACTCACCCGGTTACGGGGCTTCCGCTCGTGGACCAAACGCAGCCCGGCAGAAACATCGAGCTGTACAAGGGCATTCCCCACAACGTGAACATGGTGATCAACTTGGGCGGAGCCCTCGGAGATTCCGCGTGGATGGCCCAAGGCGATGCGCCGGTGGTGAGCTTCCACAGCCGCTACGATTTTTTTGCGCCCTACTACCGCGGCATGGTGAACGTGCCCATCGCGGGCGCCTTCTTCCCGGTGGTTGAGGTCGCCGGCAGCCACACCGCCGTGAAAATGGCCAACAGCTTTGGCAACAACACGGTGCTTGCGGCTTCGACGATGAACGACGCCTACTCGGTGAAGGCCCGCACGAATCCCTACAACCTTGGCGCGCAGGAAAACCTGTACACGTTCAACATGCTTCCGCCGAACGCGACGATGCCCTTTAAGGTGAATGCCAACCCCTGGGATTGGTGGGACGGCAACGATCCGCTGTCGGCCAACGAGACCAACCCCAACATCAAGGCCCAGTCGCTGCTCTACATCGACACGGTGATGGCGTTTGCGATGCCCCGCATGGCGAAGGCGCTGAACGCCGTGGGCTACAGCATCTCGGTTCCCGAAGTGGAGGCGGTGAAGATGCAGTTGGTTCCGAACCCGACGACGGCCAACGCGCTGCTGCGTGCTTTTGGTGCCAACGTCACGGCGGTGGAGGTAATGGACATCCTGGGACGTCCGGTGTTTGCCGCCACGGTGAACGGAACCGAAGTCGAGCTGCCGAGTGCCACTTGGGCGCCGGGGGCCTACTTCGTGCGCGTGCACACCGAACGCGGAACGCACACGGCCAAGCTGGTCCGCCACTAAGCCCAGCGTGCTGAATTAAGAGGCCCGCCGAGTTCGCTCGGCGGGCTTTTTTGCTAGTAGCGGGGCTCGGTGCCCTTGAGCGCTGCGTCGTAGTTGGGGGCTTCGAGGAGTTCGCGCGGAGCAAAGTCCGCGTGCCGCATCACGTGGAGGTAGGCGGCCCGCGTCATGGAATCGTGGTGCAGGTATCCGGCGGTGTAGTAGTAGGTCTGCAGGAGGTTGAGCGCGACCAGGCCGGTCGCCGTCGCCAGGCTGAGCCGACGCAGCACGGCGGGGGCCTCCTCGAGCATGCGCTGAAAGTACACGGCCAGCGGCAGCGCCAGCAGGGCGTACGCGTCGATCAGGGGCCGGGCGCCAAAGCTTCCGCCGTACCACCACGCCCACCAGCTGAAGGTCACGTAGGCGGTAACGACGAGGTAGAGTCCGACGACGAGGGCCCAAGCCGGCTTTTTGCGGGCGAAGCCCCAGAACCCGAAGATCATGAAGGCGGCCATTGGGGTGTAGAGGAACCAGCCTTTGCGCCAACTGAAGAGGCCTTGAATCCAGGCGGGCTCCGTCCAAAAAAAGCCTTCGCGGCCGTAGGTCCACACGAACCAGTGGCCGGTGCTGGCCTTCCAGTACCCAAGCTGCGGAAGGGCCACGAGCGCCGCCGCCGCCACCGCTAGGGCCAGGCGCCGGC
>JBEGTJ010000008.1:0-33882 GCA_041179465.1 Bacteroidota bacterium
TAAGCCAAATCAAGAATCCGGCGATGATGCAGATGAAAATTTGGTTTATGCATTCAAGGTATTTTGCTTCAAAAGGTCCAACAACTAACGTACGTAGTAGAGGACTGAGCCTGTTTGTTGAAATCCATCTTTGATTTCTAGGTTTATTTTGAGGTAGTCTCGCAACCAAAGTGGATAACTCGAGACATCCAGAGGCAACATGGAATCAATAAAGGTCGGTCCTTTTTTCCCTCCTAGCAGGGGAAGCCAGCTGATGAAATCCAGCCCCAGTCCAATCAGTGTAAACGATACTTCATCGTTTCGCCTGTTTAATGTAGCGAGATCAATAGCCCCGCCGAGGGCTGTCAAACTGGGCACGCCAAAAACGAGGCGTTCAAAATTAATTTGATACGCAAGGACGCATTTCGTTTGATCTTTAAACGTGATGTACCGAACTAAGATTAACGACCTGCGGTCGCCCTTAAACGTGTGTTGATCAGTAATTCTCACATTTTGAGGCAATTTGGTGCCCTTCAATGCGTCAAAAATTTCGTAGGTGATAGTATCTACTTTAACTGATTTCTCAGGCAGGTAGTATTCCGGTCGGTTTTTGAATTCAACGGTAGTCCACCGATCATAGAAGTAGGCAGAGCACGAGGAAAAAAGCCCGCTTACGAAAAGGAGAACTACACAAAAATTTGGCAGATAGTGATGTACTTTCATGGATGTGAAAATACTTCTTTTCAAATTAGTCGTGGCGATAGCACTCAGTTTAAATACTGTGCGGCTGGGTGCACAGCAACCAAGTAAAACTATTCCTGTACGCTACAAAAATGCCACGTTTGATACCGTGCACTGCTACTATCAAAACGATATGAGCGCAAATCCGCGTATCGGGATTAGCTTGGTAAACGGATTGCTAGGAAATCCAACGTTTAATCAAGAGGGCGGCATCCTTGGTATGAACTTTACCCATGTAAGTGTTTCACCCGACTTATCCTCATTGGTAATCAACGCAGACTTCGGATCACTTTACAATACAAAGGACGTGCTTCATCAGTTGGGATTCACCTTTGAGTCGCATCAGCCGAGAAAAGTATCCAGTTTTATAAAATACGGACCACTAGAACTTTCTTCGCAAGTCGGGGGTCCAAACGGTGCAGTGTTTTCAGGACAGATTATCCAAATTCCAATGACTATGAAGCGGGTTCGCTCGAGATATTGGGGACTAAAACGTGATATGATTTTTATGGCTGGAAACCCCGTGTACCACTCCGTTCTTTTGGGCCTTTCCCAGAGTAGGATTGGTACAACGTCAACGTTTCAAGTGCGAACGCACGGTTTTGTGCGAAGTTTTGAATTACTCAAATACAAGTTGGGGGTTCTGCTGCCCGTATACTATTATTCGGCCTCACCCGAAGATGCCCGGCAACTGCTTCAAATTCCGGGAGGGACATTTGAAGTTTCTCTGCTCTCTTCGACGATTCTCCACAAACCGTTTTATACTGCATTACGGAACATCGAGTCCAAGTTTTTAGTATCCGCTGGGGCAACTTTGCATCCTGTATTAATTGATTCTAAACCGGTTCTGACCATAGATTTCGGTTTTGGTTGCCGCTTGTGGAACATAAGTAGGGATAAGTTTGGGCGCGATTCAAAGGCTATGGGTCGTACACTTCATCGTTTAAAGAGTAGATCTATTGAACAGCTTTTTTAAGCGATAGGGCAAAAAAATAAAGTTGAATCCAACAAAAACCCGCTGCAGTGCAGCGGGTTTAGGTCTCTTAGTGACCTTGTCAGGATTGCTGCGCGAACTTTCATAAAGTAATTGTTGAACACGATACCCGTGTTCATAAACTACGTTTCCTTGTTTTTACCGTTTTAAACGATTCACAAAGAGCCTGACGAACACCTAAATTATCTCTTGATAACAATTTTTCTAAAATAAATTGTTCCATTTTCAGCCACCATTGTGATGGTATATAATCCTTGTTTTAAATGAGAAACATTGATTTTCATCTCATTTGTTTGGACTACAATTTGCCCAAGAATATTCACCAAAAAAGTTTGTATAATATCGTGGTTACTAATATAAATATTATCTGAAGCAGGGTTTGGATAAACTAAAAATTGATTTTCATGTTCCGTTTCGGTAAAATTTTGAAGTACATAACAATTAGAAGTATCTGAACAACCATCTTTAGAAATAATTACAGCATAAACACCGTTACTATCAGGCAGGTAACTGACATCTGTTTCTCCTGAAATTATCTCATTTGACTCGCAATCATACCATTGATAAGATACATTCTGCGCGCTGGAAATTAAATAAGGTGCGTTCAAGTAAATACTTGTATCCAAATTGGGAATGTACACGTTCAAAAAGTGGACACTATCACACCCAGCCTGATTAATAAAATGCTCTTGAAACAAGCCCGACTGAGTATACAACACACCAGAATTAGACGTGAAACTTGTACATGAAGTGTCAAATTGATATCCAACAGTAGATTGCTTAACAAGCACTGAATACCGAAGAATACTGTCACATCCTTTAATATTAGTTAGTGTGTCATAATAGTATCCAGAGGCCGCAGCAATCACTCCTTGAGGTAAAACAACAGAATCACATCCAGACAATGAGTATTTTGTCATATTGGAGCAGTAATTACTAAAAACGGCAACATTACCACCGTCTGTATGAACCAGTCCGTCATTTGGCGCTCCAACGATTAACCTTTGGCCATCTCCACTTAGGTCTATACACATGCCGAAGTCATCACCAGACACACGACCCTTAATATTGCTCGCAACTAGGTTCCAAGTACCTGTGCCATTATTAAATTGATAAATTCTTACTTCATCAGCAAAGATGGAACTAATAGCGATGATATACCCGCTACTATCCATTTCCACATCATAACACCACTGATTAGTAGCAGAAAGGGGTGGATTTATTATCGGACCAACTTGCGCCCAATTCGAGGTGGCATTATTCCATTTATAAACATAGGCTTTGTGTCCATTAGCCCCTCCCCAAGATCCGACCACGAACATATTACCAGCTTTATTCATTGAAACTGCGTTGCCAAACTGGATATAACCTAATCCTCTGGTAATTGTCGAGCCTTGCTGAACCCAGTTATTAACACTATCACGTTTAAATACTTGAACAGCTCCTTGTTGATTTGGCCCCTTGTATGGACTTCCAACAACTAGGACATTGCCTTCATCATTCAAATCGATTTGATTGCCAAACTTTTCAAAAGAACTCAATCCTTGAAGGGTCATCCCAACTTGAACCCAAACGTTGTTTACTGAATCAAGTTCAAATATCTTGACATAACCAGATTGGTTGCCCCAATTTGTGTTATCTGCTGATACTGCAATGATATTTCCGTTATAATTAAATGCGATGCTTAGACCAATTTGGTCGTTATTGTTCGCTCCCAGAAGAAAACCACCCAAGGTGTCCCAAATTCCGGAACTATTGAGTCGATATGTCTGTACGATACCCCTATGTAAATTACCAGTAAACGGAGTTCCTCCTGCTATACTACGACCGTCACCGCTAATCGCTACAGAAAACGAACCTAATTTATACAAATAGCCCGCACCGTATACCGTATCCCCAAGCGGCACCCAATTATTTAATGCAGCATCCCACTCAAAAGCCAAAAGCGCCCCGTCATTAGTGTTTGGTCCACTCGAAAACGGCTCAGAATAAACTAACCGATTACCGTTTTGGCTTATTGCACAATTCACCCCTGCCTTTAGACCAATTGCTTTTCCATCAAGATCTTGACCCACTTGAATTTGTCCAAAACTAAGATTAGGTAAACAAATAAAAAAGAGAAAAAAATGCAGGAATAAACATTTAAAATTAATACATGCATTGTTGATAAATATAGATGTGATTTTAATCATGTACATGAATTTACGCAAATAATTTTTTTGACCTTATATAAAATACTTGACATCAATTTTATCTTCAAAATTATTTCTAAATTACAATCAAGTAAAAAAGATCATCAGTCTAAACTGATTTTTTTGAGTTTTTTGATTCTTTGATCTACTTCTGAGTCCTTCGATTTTAGACAATTATCCGACTCCGAAGTCAAAGTTACATATTATTTCAACCATTCTCAATCCTCTCATAGCAAGCAATGTATATATATGTTGTTGAGCCCTTTAATGTCATTTTGTTCTGTATTAGCTTGATAAAAACACAGCTTTAGGAATAGATCTTGTTTTTTACTAGGCACCAGTGGATGGCAGATAAATTAGTTATTCCTTTCAACGACACATAAAGAAAGCCCTCATAAGCGCAGTGGGTTTCGTTCGTGACACTGCCAAGATTTCTACGCAAATGGGACCTACAAATTCCGAGAACCGAAACCAGGCCGCCGTGGGCGGCCCGTCTTTTTGTTTTAAGGCCTTCGGTGAACGAGCGCGCAACGGCCCCAAAAAGTTGATTCCAACAAAAAACCCGCTGCAGTGCAGCGGGCTTCGGTCTCTTAGTGACCCTGTCAGGATTCAAACCTGAAACCTCTTGATCCGTAGTCAAGTGCTCTATTCAGTTGAGCTACAGGGCCATCTCTTAAAAGAGGCTGCAAATATACGGCGAAAAACAAATTCAGCACAATTGGCCCGTGGTTTTCTGTGTCGGAATTTGCAAGCGTATGCCCGCCACCCTTGAATTAGCCTGCTTTCATCCTGAGGCTGCGGACCTTGCGCAGCTCTGGGGGGTTCCGCGCGTGGAATTCTGCGCCGAAGCCCAGGCTGGCGGAACCTCTCCCCAACCCCAGGATGTGGACCGCGTGCGCCGTGCCTTTGGCGGAAGTTTGGGCGTCATGGTCCGTCCCCGGGGCGGAGCCTTCGAATGCACCGAGGCCGAATTCGCCCAAATGCGGAATGAAGTTCCGCGCTTGGCCGCACAGGGCGTCGACTTTGCCGTTTGGGGGGCGCTGACCCCCGAAGGCGAATTGGACCCGCGAATGCAGGACCTCGCCGAAGCGGCGGCGCTGCATGGCCTCCCGTGGGTGCTGCACCGGGCGTTCGACTCCGCGCGCGATCCGTTGGAAGCACTTCACGCGGCCCAAACCATGGGCTGCATCCGCATTTTGACCGGACTGGGCGCCACCTCGCTCGAAACCCTGCTGGCGCTGAAGGGCGAGGCCACGCTCGAACTGCTTCCCGGAGGCGGAATCCGCGCCCACAACGCCGCCCGCTACCTCGAGGCGGGGTTCGACCAAATCCACTCGGCGGCGCTGCTCGACTACCGCGCGAACCCTCCGTTGCCCGACCGCGGCGAAACCCTGGCCCTGCTCGACCTATGCCGGCAATCCTGATTCTGACGTGGGCCCTTGGCCAGCTCGGGTTTAACGGCCAACCGCTGCTCGTCGCCGAGGCGGTCGACGGTCCGGCCTGGGTGCGCTACAAATCCGAAGGGTCGCAGCATTGGGACACCCTTGGGCTGGTTCCGGGTCCGTTCGTGCGCATGGAATTCGAGCTTCCCTCGGACGCTCAGGCGGGCGACAGCGTGAGCTACGCTTTTCCGGACCCCCTTGCGTTTGCCGCCCAGCGCCAGCGTGCGGAACCCTTGCCCTACCCGACCGACAACGACCCGTTGAGGCTGAGCCAGCACCTGCGCAAGCCCGCCGTCGAGTTTGGATGGGATTTTGCGCGGACGGCGGTGCGCACCGGAGCCCCAGCGCCCACCCTTGGCCACCCCCAGGGCCCGATGGCGCGTCCGTTGATTTATGTGGAATGGGTTCCGCGCCCCGCGGGAGGCCGCGCCAAATTCGCGCCCCAGCACCGCTGGGCCCTGACCCGCTCGCGGCTGGTGACCGACGATCCCGCCCGGCCGTTCTACCTCGAGGTCAACGGGCGCCCGCAATTTTTACTGGGCGTCAACGCGGTGGTTCCGTCAGACCCCGTGCTCGAGGAGCGCCTGCGCCTGCGCCTCATCGAGATGGGGCGGGCCGGCGGCAACACGGTGCGCTTTTGGGCGGGCGGAACCTATCCGTCTGAACGCCTGCTCCGCACTTGCGACAGCCTCGGGCTCATGGTCTGGCAGGACTTCGCCTTCACCGGCACGGCCTACCCGGGCGATTCGGCGTTTCGCGCCTGGATCCGCGCCGAGGCCGAGCACCAAGTGAAGCGCATGGCCGAGCACCCCAGCGTGGTGCTCTTTTGCGGAAACAACGAAATCGACGTGGCCTGGCACGCCTGGGGCTGGCAAAAGACCTACGGAATGTCGGCGGCCGACTCCACCCAACTTTGGGCCAACAACCGCTGGATTTTTGACGAACTGCTTCCGTCGGTGGTCGCGAAGCATGCTCCCGGCCGGGCCTACCTGGCTTCGTCGCCCGTGAGCAATTGGGGCCGCCCTGAGGACTTTTTGCGCGGAGACAACCACGACTGGCGCGTCTGGCACGGCGAACAGCCCACCTCGGTCCTCGCCGACCGCGTGGCTCCGTTGGTCAGCGAATGGGGCGTGCCGTCGCTTCCCGGTCCTTCGGTCCGCGCCCGCTGGACGGCCGAGCCCGCCACCTACCTGCTCAGCTACAAGGGCCTCAGCCTGCTCGAGCGCTACCTGAGCGCGGAGCAAGGTTGGCGCGGAGGTTCCACCGACGAGCTCGCCGAAGCCTCGCAGCGCTGGCAAGCCAAGGTCGTGCGGCGCACCCTTCGTGCCCAGCGGCGTGCCCGCCCGTTCTGCAGCGGAACGCTTATTTGGCAGCTGAATGACCTCGACGACGCCATTACCTGGAGCATGATTGATCGGGACGACGTGCCGAAACGGGCATGGCGTACGTCCCTGCGGGAGTTTCGAAAATTTTAAATCCAGATTTATCCGAATGCTGGGGCACCCAAATCGTTCGGATTTTTCCGGATTTATTTTTTTTCACGCAAGCAGGAAGGCAGAAGGGCGCACCTCCACCCCCTTCGCCGTCGCCACCGCGTAGCTGAAACCGGGCCGCAAGGCGAATCCGCCTACCCGACCCTTCAGGTCCATGGCAATGAAGCCAATTTGGGTGTCGGCCCAAGGCTTGCCGCGGCGCACGAACAACTGGTGAATTTCGCGCACCGCGTCTTCGCAGGCCTGCTGCGGGCTTTTACCGGCCTTCATCGCCGCCACCACCCGAAACGACCCCACCGTGCGAACCACCTCTTCGCCGTGGCCGGTGGCGGTGGCGGCTCCGACCTCGCCATCAACGTAAAGTCCCGCCCCGATGATGGGCGAATCGCCCACGCGGCCGTGCATCTTGAAGGCCATTCCGCTCGTAGTGCAGCAGCCGGCGAGCCGCCCTTCGGCGTCGAGCGTCAGCTGGCCGATGGTGTCGTGGTTCTCGATGTTGGGAATCGGTTGGTACTCGGCCTTTTCAAGCCACTTCTTCCATTCGGCCTCTGACTCGGGCACAAGCAGATTCTGCAGCGGGAAGCCCTGTTCGCGCGCAAACTGCGTGGCGCCGTCGCCCACGAGCATCACGTGGGGCGTGCGCTCCATCACCGCCCGAGCTAGGCTTGAAACGTGCACCACCTGCTCGCAGGCCGCAACCGCCCCGATGTTGCCGAGGTGGTCCATGATGCAGGCGTCAAGGGTGACGCGGCCGTCGCGGTCAGGGCGTCCGCCCAAGCCCACGCTGCGCTCGCGGGGGTCCGCCTCGCAAATTTTGACTCCGAGTTCGACCGCATCCAGGGCGCTCGAGCCCTTGTGCATGGCCTCGAGGGCCGCGCGGGTGGTGTGCTCGGCAAAGGGCCAGGTTCCGATGGACATGGCGCTGGAGGCGCCTGCGGCGCCGTAACTAGTTACTGGTTGCTGGTTGCCGGAGGCGCCTTCGGCGCCGTAACTAGTTACTGGTTGCTGATTGCCGGAGGCGCCTGCGGCGCCCTCGGCTCCCGGCGCGATCAGGCTACCTAGGGCCCCAAGACCAAGGGTTTTGAGGAACTCACTGCGCTTCACTGCGGCGAACGGATTTGGATTCGGGAAGGAGAAAGTGCGGAGCTACATTGAATCCGCGCGCCTTGAGTGCCCGAGAACGCTGGGTGGCGCGAATGCGAAACTCGGGGAGGTCCTCGCTGCGCCGCGGGCCGGTCCACAGGACCTCAGACAGCGCGAGCTGCCGGGGCAGGATCATGTACTCGGCGTGCGCGGGGGTCAGCACGTACTCGGTCCATAAGTTGGCCTGGGCCCCGAGAATGTGCTTGGCCTCTTCGGCGCTGAGTTCCGCGGGAACCGGGTTGTACAGGTACACCGACTCGACCGGATTGAATCCGCCGATGGCATGCGGCTCGCCCGGATCCTTGCTTTGGTAGTGGTCCCAGTAGCAGGGCTTTCCGGGCGTCATGATGGCGTCGTGGCCGGCTTTGGCGGCTGCGATTCCGCCCGCTTCGCCCCGCCAACTCATCACCGTAGCGTTGGGGGCCAGCCCGCCCTCGAGGATTTCGTCCCAGCCGATGATTTGGCGTCCGCGGGCGTTCAGGTAGGCCTCAATGCGGCGAATGAAGTAGCTCTGCAGGGCGTGCTCGTCGACCAAGCCTTCCGTGCGGATGCGCGCCTGGCACTTGGCGCAGTCGTGCCAGCGCGTTTTGGGGCACTCGTCGCCCCCGATGTGGAGGTACTCGCCCGGGAAGAGCGCCAGCACCTCGTCGAGCACGCCTTCGAGAAAGCTAAAGACCGAGTCGTTGCCCGCGCAGTAGACGTCGTCGAACACGCCCCATCCGGTGGCCACTGGCTGCGCCAGGCCGGTGCAGCTCAGCTCGGGGTAGGCCGCGAGGGCCGCACGGGCGTGCCCCGGGAGTTCAATCTCGGGAACCACCGTGATGTGCCGGGCCGCCGCGTAGGCCACGATTTCGCGCACCTCGTCTTGGGTGTAGAATCCGCCGTAGCGCGTGCTGTCGAAGCGCTGGTCGCCGTAGGGGCCGACCTGAGAAGCGTCGCGCCAGGCCCCAACCTCGGTGAGGCGCGGGTAGCGCTTGATTTCGATGCGCCAGCCTTGGTCCTCGGTGAGGTGCCAGTGAAAGCGGTTCATTTTGTGCTCGGCCATCAGGTCGAGGTAGCGCTTGACAAAGTCCACGTCAAAAAAGTGGCGGCAGACGTCGAGGTGCATTCCGCGGTAGGCAAAAGTCGGTTGGTCGCGCACGGTCATGGCGGGCAGCGTTTTGCTTCCGTTTTCGGCCTGAATCAGGGTTTGGATTCCATAAAAAACGGCGGCCGCGGAACCTCCGGCGACCACAATCTTGCCCTCGCTGACGCGCAAAGCGTAGGCCTCGGCCGGAACGCCCTGCTGAATGCGCAGTTCCGCAGACACGGCCCCGGCCTTGGCGGTGGTTTTGGTCGCGTTCCACCACGTGCGGATGAGGTCCGCCTCGCCACTAAGGGCCGGCGTCGCAAGGACGTAGAGGTTGCCGGCCACCGCGATGGGTTCGCCTTCAAGCACGACCGACTGCGGCCGCGGAACCACCTGGATCGCTTGGCCGCTTGCCATCAAGCAAGAAACAAGAAACCAGAAACTGTACAGAATTTTCACGGCGTGCGGCGGTACTGCGTGACTTCGACGATGCGTCCGCCCTTCCAGGCGAAGAATTCGGCGAGGTGTTCGTCAAACACGCGCCCGTCTTCGTAGCTGCGTTGCTCGCGACCCCGAACCACGACAACGTCCTTGCCGTCGGAGTGCCCGACGTAGTCGATGCTCTGGATGTCCCAGCTGATCTTGGGGGTTTCGATCAAAAATTGGTTGAGGCCTTGGCGCGTGACCCACACGTGGCGGCCGTCGGCGGCGTGTACCAGAATCGAATCCACTACAGCCTGGCCCACGGTGGCGGTGTCGCGCTTCACGTAGGCCTCCGTCCAAAGTTCCATGGTCACGACCAATTCATCTTTGGGCGAAGTCATGGGTACATCTTCTTGGGCGGGTTGGGTGCAGGCTGCAAGGCAAAAGGCAGCTCCAAACCCCATGAGGTGCTTGAAATCCATGCCTAAAAGATACATCAAACTAGGAATGGCTTAATCCCGCTCGCCCTCTTCGGCCTCGAGTCCGTCCAAAAAGCGCTTCATGGCGCCGCCGGTGGTCGGCGTCAGCTGGTAGAACGGCAAGCCGTCCTTCGACGGAAGGGCGCGCTTCTTGGCGTCCACCTTGGCCAGGGCGTCCATCAGCTCGCGGTCGCTCGAGTAAAAGCGCATGTTTCCCTTTTTGTAGCTCAAGAAGTACTCGCTCGACGGGGCGAGGTGCAGGGTAAACTCGTCGCCCCCGCGGCGCTTGCGCAGCTCAAGGGTTCCGTCGACGAAGCGGTGCACCGGATCGCCTGCGAGGGCGCCCACGCCGATGCCGTCTTTGCTGCGGAAGGCGCGAATGTTGGCCTTCCACTCGAGCTCCACTTCGTCGAGGACGAGGGTCTGGCGGAACTCTTTAGGCATGCGCTCGTTCAAGCCCGACTCGTAGTAGCGCTTGAGGTCCTTGGGGTCGAGCTTGCGCCGCAGGGCCTCGGCGAGCACGTCGTTGGCCGCATCGGTGGGTCCGCCCGACGAAGCCGCAAGCGAGGCCTTGAGGGGTTTCGAGAGCTCTTCAGGGAACAGGAATTCGAGCGTAAGCGACACTTTGGCGTTCATCCGCCCCGAGCGCAGCCGGTGCTCAATGCGTCCGTAGGTCGCCATTTCAACGCGGCCCATTTTGGCGCCCAAGGTGGTTTGCCCGTAGCCGGTAACCGTGCACGATTGGGTGTTGAGCTCTAGCCAGTTGTCGGGGGCTTCAGGGTCGGCCACTCGGCGCAGCGTGCTGACGATGTAGGACTTGCTCGACTCGTCGTAGTACAGTACGCCCTTGGTGCTGAAGAGTTCGACCGCCACGTTGGGGTTGTTGCGACGCACAAAGGCCGTGTAGGGCGTCACGGAGTCCTGCATCAGGTAGATTCCGTTGTACACCTTGTGCGACGGCCGGGCCGTGTCGGGATCGGGCAGCGTGATGAGGATGTCCACTGGATCAATGCGGGTGCGGGTAATGATCCAGTCGGTTTCGAGGGCGGGGCACTCGGCGGTGATGCGTATGCGTCCGTCCATGTCCAGCTGCGGATTTTGCGCCTCCATGCGCACGATGCCGTAGTACCTGAAGTAGGGGCTCAAGTAGAAGTCGTCGGCGATGCCGAGTTCGCCCTGGGCGTACATCTGGTCGATGCTGTCGACGTCGACGCGCCCCATGGGGATGCGCCAGACTTTGCCGTCTTGGTCTTTGTAGCGGTACACCGCCGTGCCGTAAAGGTCCAGGCGCCCCTGAATTTTCAACTCGGCCGAGTCCAGGTTGTGGTAGGCCCCCACTCTGCTGGCCAAAATGCGGGCGTTGTGAAGGGGCTGCATGTCGGCCTGCTCCTTAATCGTCACGCGGCCCGAGTCGGGAACCACTCGGCTGTCGGCGATGTCAATGTGGGGCACGCCAAAGGCGTCGAGCCGGCTCGGCACCAACCAGAATTTGGCGCGGCCGGCCAAGAAGTTCAGCCCGTCCTGCCCCGGATGGGTGCTAGTCATGCGCGAATCGATTCCGCTCCCCTTTTGGAGGCTGATGCTCTTCTCCAGGATGTCCCAATCGGCCTTGTCCATCTCGGCCGTGTACTGGTTGCGCGGAAAATCGAGGGTTCGGTCCCCCTGAAGCAGGGCAAACTTGCCCTTTTCGGCGGCAAAGTCCACGTCAGCGGTCGCGTCGCGGATGCTGAAGCCCCACTCGGCGTCGGGTTCGCCCTTGACGCGGAAGTCGGCTCGGCCGCTCTGCATCCACTGTGCGTGCATGCTGAGGTTGGCTCCGCTCAGCTCGGCGAGGTTGAACGCGACGGTGCCGTCGAGGTTCAGCCGGTCGGGCTGGTACGTCAGGCGTCCGCTCGCCGTGGCAGGCCGCTGGGCGTAGGTCTGGAAGTCGGCACTTTGGGAGGCCGCGTACCAGGTTTTGGCGTAGGGCAGCCAGGTGCTGCGGGCGTCGGACCCGTCGACCGAGGGGTGCCCCGCCCCGCGCGGAGCGCCAGCGAGCGCGTCGAGGTGGAAGGTGCCGCTCCCTTTGGTGGAGTCGGGATACAGCCGGAACTCCTTGGAGGTGCCGTGGGCCCGGCGGTAGTCCAGGTCGCCCTCGAAGCGAAAGCCTTCGAGCGAAAGCTGCACCGTTCCGCGCACCGAGCCCGCATCGGCGCCGGCCCCCGGGTAGGCAGCCCAGCCCGCGTCGCCGGTGGATTCGGTGAATCCGAGCGAATAGTCGCGCTGCACCTTGATGTTTTGGCGGCGCACGGCAAAAATGCCGGCGCTGTGGAACGTCGATTCAAAGCCGAGGCTTTCGGTGCGGGCGTTGTCGAGCGAGTCGATGGTGAAGGCGTCGAGGTCGACGTAGAAGCGAGACCGCGGATACACTCCGCGCTCCACCTTATCGTAGTAGATTTTGGCGCCCTTTCCCGACTTGAAGATGGGGTACTCCGGGCTGTACAGGGTGCTGGATTTGTTGTCGGGACGGTCGATGAACAGGTCGCCCGAAATGTCCTGAAGGGTGTTCCGCACGCGGACCAAGGGGCGTTGGCCCTGTTCGTTGAGTTCGAAGGCCGGCACATAAAAGCGCATGGAGTCGACGGCCGGCATTCTAAAGCTAAATTCTTGGTAATCAAATTGGTGTTCGCGACCAAAAAACTCGAAACGGCCGGCGCGAATGAGTCCGTCGAAGTCAAAATCGAGGCCCTCGTGAATCAAAATTCGCCCCGTGGTCGGATGAAGGCTGACTTTTTGCGAGTCGCTCAGCCAGATGCGGTCGACCCCGACCACTTCGAGGTCAAAGTTGAGCAAGTTGAGTTCGGCGTTCATGCCCTCGGGCACGACCGATTCAAAGCGGATGACGTCGTAGTCGCGCTTTTTGCGGTGGTTCAGGACGTACTCGCCCGTCTTGGGCAGCACCTCGAGGCTGCGGTCCTCGGTGTAGTAGCGCACGAACCCCTGCAGGTGGTACTCCATCATCAATCGCTCGCAAGGGTCGACGGGCATGCCCATGCCGACGGCCACCTCTTTGATGCTCATGCGGGCTCCCGGAGCGGACTGCCCCACCTGGTCGAGCAGCACCAAGGGGTTTTCGTTTTCAAACCCTTGAAGGGCGGTGTAGCGGTTGTTGCGGTAGTACTGGTCGCTCTCCAGCGTCATGGGGGCGCCGCTGCCCATGTTGAGTCCGCCGGCGAACACGCGCGGTTCGTTGGTCGTCCAGCGCAGCTGGTCGAGGTCGATCGTGACGTTGTGGTAGCTGTCAGTAAACGGCTTGAGGGCCAGCCCTTCGTCGGGCCGAAACACCTGGAGTTCGCGGGTGTCGGGGGCGTACTTCACCTCAACTTTGGCGTGGTGCAGGGAATCGGATGCGCCCAGGCGCAGCGCGAAGCTGCTGATTTTGGCCGAGAGCCCGTTGGGGCGAATCACGAACCGGTCGGCGCGCAGGACGGCTGCCTCGACCGAGTCGCGCAGAAAGCTGAAGCTGGCTTTGGCCCCGGGGCGGCCGGAAGCAAAAAAGTTGGCGCCGACGAGCGAAAATCCGCCGCGGTAGTTCACGCCGTCAAAAAAGTTGGGGATTTCGAGGTTCGAGGCATAGGCTTCGAAGCGCGGATACACGGCGTTTTCTGCCTGTGTGCGGGTGCCGAGTCGTTCCTCAAAACGGCCGAGAAGCGGCACGTTGACGTAGTACAGGCTGTGCAGCACGGCCGAATCGACCACCAGTCCCGTTTGGTGAAGGTCCAAGGTGAAGTTGCCCAGCTGGTTGTAGACTTCGCCGTATCCGTAGCCGGCGCGGTACCAGTCGACGCGCCCGGATTCGGCGGTCAGGGTGGCCGTGCGCGGATCGTACCAGCCGCTCACGCTGTCGATTTGGGTGGAATCGTTTTTAAACAATCCCTTGAGCACGGCGCCCTCAATGCGGTAGCGGGTGTGCGGACCTTCTTCGTCAAGGGTCGCGTCGCCCAGCTCGAGTTCCCAGCGGAGCGGCCCCGATTCAAAGAGGCGAAACCGGCGGTTGGCCGAGGCAAATCCGGTCGCGGCGCCGGCGGAAGTGTGGAGGTACTCCACCAGGGCGAGCCGGCTGCTTTTCTTGATGAGCTCGGCCGTTTCGGCCCACCATCGGGCTTGAGCTGGGGCGCTGGCCGAGCCGTACCAGGCCAAGGCGAGCTGCACTGATTCGGCCCAGGTTTCGGGTTCGACGATGCGCTTGCGCAGCATTTCGCGGGCCAAGGCCTGGAAGTCCGAGCGCTGCTCCCACGACGGGTCGTCGTACACCGGCTTGAGCTGGAGCAGGTCGGCGTCGGCCTTGTTTTTCCCGAGAAATTCCGCGTAGAGTTTGCTGAAGTCCTTCCAAAAATCGCCGTCGGTGGCGCCCAGGCTGCGCACGGTCTGCGCAGAGAGCGCCGTGCAGATCAAAAAGGCGGTAAGGGTGGCGAGTCGTTTCACGGGCAGCATGCAAGCTACTGCGCAAACGGCGCGCCGTTCGGGGCGGCGGGCGGACTTATTCCACCGTTTTTTCCACAGTCAGGGCCACCCACGCGTCGCGCTCGAACTGCGCAACGAAGCGGAGGCCGGCCTGCTCGGCTGCGGTCTGGATGGCCGAGGCGTCGGCCCGGTAAAAGCCGCTGAGGTGCAGGGTTCCGCCCGGGTTCAGGGCCTGGGCGTAGCGGCCCATGTCGGCCAGCAGCACGTTGCGGTGGATGTTGGCGTAGATGACGTCAAAGCGCTCGTCCGCGCCAAGTTGGTTCGCGTCGCCGGTGCGCACTTCGAAGCGGTCCTTCAGTCCGTGGCCGTCCACGAGTTCGCGGGCGTTGTCGGCGGCGTAGGCTTCGATTTCGATGCCCACGCCCTGGGACGCACCGTGCATCAGGGCCACGATGCCGAGCACGGCGGTCCCGCAGCCCATGTCAAGCACTCGGGCGCCGTCAAGCGACGCGCCAAGCACCCGTTCGAGCATCAAGTAGGTGGTCGGATGGTGGCCGGTCCCGAACGCCATTTTGGGCACCATTTGCACGGCGTAACGGTAGGCTTCAGGCTTCGCGTCGGTGTGGAAGGGAGCGTAGATAAGCAGCTCGTTTCCAATCGACAGCGGATCAAACGAGGATTCCCAAACTTCGTTCCAATTCTGGTGGGCAATGCGGCGCTCGGTCCAGCTGATTTGGGCGCGCGTCTGGGCCATGGGGAAGTCGGCCTGACCGTCCCACTGGTCCGCCGGAAGGTAGGCCAAGAGGTCGTTGCCGTCTTGCTCCACGGCTTCGACCGGCATGGCTTCGAGGTCGACGTACAGGAGTTCGAGGGCCGCGGGGTCGCTCGCGGTGATCCGGAGTTCGACGTAGTCCATTAGGCCTTTTGCAGCAGGTCGGCCAAGGCGATGAAGTCGGCGGCCGAGAGGGAGGCTCCGCCGATGAGGCCTCCGTTGACGTCGGGCTGCGCGAAGAGTTCGGCGGCGTTGCTGGGTTTGCACGATCCGCCGTAGAGGATGGGAAGGTGGTCGGCCAAGTCGCCGTAGGCCTGGCGCAGCACCCCGCGAAGGTGGGCGTGCATTTCTTGGGCTTGGGCGGCGGTGGCGGTTTCGCCGGTTCCGATGGCCCAAACGGGTTCGTAGGCGACGACGACGTTTTCGGCGAGGTCCCCGTCGACGCCCTCCAAGGCGGCGCGGAGCTGGGCTTCCACGACGGCCAAGTGGTTGCCCGCCTGGCGCACGCGGAGGTCTTCGCCCACGCAAACGATGGGGCGAAGTTCGTGGGCCAAGGCCGCACGGGTTTTGGCGTTGACGTCGCGGTCGGACTCGCCAAAGTACTGGCGGCGCTCGCTGTGGCCCACGATGACGGCGTCAGCGCCGGCGTCGGCCAGTTGGGCCATGCTCACTTCGCCCGTGAAGGCTCCGGAGTCCTGGGCATGGCCGTTTTGGGCGGCTACGGCCATTTCGGGGTAGTCAATGAGCAAGTCGATCGCTTGGGTAAGCTGTATTGCCGGCGGTGCGACCACCACGACCACGTCGCCGAGGCGTTCGGGGCTCAATTCGGTTTTCAGGGCTTCGATGAGGGTGTAGCCTTCTTCGAAGGTGGTGTTCATTTTCCAGTTGCCGGCGAGGATTTTCATAGTTTGCTCTTTAGTGGGGCAAAGGTACGGCATTGGCCAAGCTCGAGTGGGGGCGCGGAATTTGGGCGGAGTCCGCACCTGGTTCCGCAAAATAAACGACTAAATACGGGTAGTACCGACTAGGCGGCCTTGACGCGCGGGTCCACCACGCCGTAGAGCCAATCGACCAGGGTTTGAAGGGCGACAAACAGCACCGAAAGGGTCAAAATGGCCCCCATGACGACCGGAAAATCGCGGCCTTCCAGCGCGTCGACCATGAGTTTGCCGGCTCCGCGCCAGCCAAAAACGGTTTCGACAAAAACGGCTCCGGCGAGCAGGCTGGCCAGCCAGCCCGAAACGGTGGTAATCAGCGGGTTCAGGGCGTTGCGAAGCACGTGGCGGCGCAGCACCTGCGACGTAGTCAGGCCTTTGGCGTAGGCGGTCCGCACGTAGTCCAAACTCAAAATTTCAAGGGCCGAAGAGCGCATCATTTGGGCAATCACGCCCACGGGGCGCACCGCCAAGGTCAGCGCCGGAAGGATGAGGTGCGACCATTCCCAACGCACCGCGCGGCCGTAGTCGTCGAGCTCCCGAAGGCTGCCGGTCAGGGGCAGGCCCGTCCAGTCGTGCAGCAGGTAGGCAAAAATCCAGGCGATGAGGATGGCCGAAAAGAACGAGGGCGTCGCCATGCCCACGGTGCTCAGAACGGTAACGGCGCGGTCCGCTCGAGAACCCGCGCGAAGGGCCGAAAAAAGCCCCAGCGGCACGCCGACGAGCACGGCCGCCCCGAGGGAAACCACCGCCAGCAAGGCCGTGTTGGGAAGGGTTTGGGCAATGAGTTCGGCGACGGGAACTCCGCGCTGCTGGTAGGACGTCTGCAGGTCGGGGGCGTACAGGCCCCACACGCCGTCCACCGGGCGAATCGGCGAAAGGCCCCCGAGGTAGCGCAGGTACTGCTGCCCGAGCGGTTGGTCCAATCCGTAGGCGGCGCGCACGGCGGCCAAGGCTTCAGGATCTTCGACCTGGCCCAGCATCATGCGGGCAGGGTCGCCGCCGACTGCATGAAACAAGAAAAAAACGAGGGTCGCCACGCCCCAAACGACGAGCAGGGACCGGCCGAGCCGCCTCATTCGGCCGCGGGGAAGTCGTTGAAGTGGTAGTGAGCTTGCACTACGCCTTGGCGCAGGTGCGTTACTCCGGGATTGGAGCGCACGATGGTTTTGAGGGCCGTTCCGTCGCCGTTGGACCAGGGAAAGGTCGTTCCGGTGCGCGCCGCCAGGGCGGCGACCGCCTCAGGGCCGCTCGAGGTCAGCCCGACCACGGGGATTCCCGCGTCGTGAAGCTTTTGAAATTCCGCACAGAGGCGCTCGAGTTGGGCCATGTCGGCACGGTCAAAATCGTAGGCCACGAGCCAGTAGCTCTCGGGGTAGGCAAGCCAAAGGTCGGTCTGGTCCACTCCGCCCGGAGCGATGCTGAAGTCGTGGACGGGCGGCTCGTAGCCTTCGGAGACTTTGACGGTGCGCGTGGCCTCGGGGTCCATGACCCACTCGGGCTTCTCCCACCACTTTTGGTCGACGTAGTCGGTTCCGCTGACCTCCATGACCTCGTCGCCCTTGCGCAGCGTGTAAAACACGTCGTACTGGGGCGGAGTAAGGCCGAGCTCCTCAGCCGGCGCCATGGCCTTGGCGATGTCGGTGCCGGGCTTGTAGGCGCGGAAGTCCCAAACCGGCAGGTGGTTGTATACCCAATTGGTGAAAAACGCCATGGCGAAGACCGCAAGGCCCATCACCCCACGGGCCCAATAGCGGCTCATGACGGGCTTGACGTGGCGCAGTCCGAGGGCGAAGTAGAGCGCGATCAGCACGCTGAGCACCACGTCTTTGGTGAAGCTCTCCCAGGGCGTGAGCGGAATGGCGTCCCCAAAGCACCCGCAGTCGGTCACCTTGTTGAAGTAGGCGCTGTAAAACGTCAAAAACGTGAAAAAGGCCATGAGCCCGGCCATGCTCCAAAAGGTGAAGGCCCGCAGGTATCCGAGGAGCATGAGGAGTCCGAGGACCACCTCAAACGTCACGAGAAAAACGGCCAAAGGCAAGGCCAGGGGCTGCAAGAACGGCAAATTGAAGACGTCGGCCCCAAAGTACTCGTCGAGTTTGTAGCTGAAGCCGATGGGGTCGTTCATCTTAATGACCCCCGAAAAAATAAAGAGTCCGCCGAGGATGAGGCGAATCAGCGATTGGGCAAGGTTACGCACGTTCATGCGCCCAAGGTACAAAGGCGAACTATTCGCTGCGACGCTCGAGCTCCTTTTTGAGCAGCTGCATTTTTGCCGAAATCAGCATGTAGGTCGTGGCCATTGTGGTCAAAAAGGCAATGCTCAGGGCAATGAGTTCCATAGGTCGATTGGGTTTACCGAAGTAACCGAGCAAGCCCCCCAATGGTTCAGGCTTCGTGCATCAAAATCAAGGCAAACACCGCGTAGTTGACCATGTCCATGTAGTTGGCGTCTACGCCTTCCGACACGAGGGTGGCCCCGGAATGGTCTTCGATCTGCTTCACGCGCAGCACCTTTTGGAGGATCAGGTCGGTGAGCGAGGTGATGCGCATGTCGCGCCAAGCCTCCCCGTAGTCGTGGTTCTTGGCCTCCATGAGCTGGTAAATCTGGCTGGCCTGGGCGTCAAAGGCGGCCAGCGCCTCCTCGGGGCTGAGGTCGGGCTCGCTGGCGATTCCGCGCTCGAGCTGAATCAGGGCCATGATCGCGTAGTTCACGATTCCGACAAACTCGCCCTCTTGGCTGTCGGCCACTTTTTGCACGCCGGCATCTTGAATCGTGCGGAGGCGGTTGGCCTTAATGAACAGCTGGTCGGTCAGCGACGGCAGTCGGAGGATGCGCCACGCGGCGCCGTAGTCGTGGAGCTTCTTGCCGTAAAGCTCGCGGCAGCGCGCGATTTCGGCAGCGTATTGGGTTGCAGTGTGGGCCATACTTTTACAGGGTGAAAAGTACGGCCGTTTGCCCGTTTACGCTGAACCTTCGCGGCAGGCTTTTTAGCGCGGACCGCCCGCAGGTCATGGGCATCCTCAACGCGACGCCCGATTCCTACTACGCTCCGAGCCGCGCGCAGGGACTTGACCGGCTGGAGGCCCAGGCGGAACAGCTGCTCTCCGACGGTGCCGACTGGCTCGACCTGGGCGGGTGCTCCACGCGTCCCGGTGCGGAATGGCCGTCGCTCGACGAAGAATGGGGCCGCCTCGACGGCGCTTTTGAGCGCCTGCGCCTGCGCTTTGGCCCCAACGTGCCGCTTTCGGTCGACACGTTCCGCAGCGAGGTGGCGCGCCGGGCCCTTGACCAAGGCGCCGACCTGGTCAACGACATTTCGGGCGGAATCCTCGACCCCGCCATCTGGTCGGTAGCGGCCGAGGCGCGGGCGCCCTACGTCCTCACCCACTACCCTGCCGCGGGCGGCGAGCTTTGGGGGGCCGACCAAGCGACTTCGGTGACGGTCCGCGAATTGAGCGCACGCCTCATCGCCGCTCGCGAAGCGGGCCTCAACGACGTCCTACTCGACCCCGGAATCGGATTTGGCAAAACCCCTGAAGGCAACCTGCGCCTGGTGCGCGACCTCGCGCTGCTCCGGGAGTTCCCCCACCCCATCCTGGTCGGCGTGTCGCGCAAATCCCTGATCACGCGAAGCCTAGGCATCACCGCGGACCAGGCGCTGCCTGCCACTTCGGCCCTTCACGCTTGGGCCCTCGAGCGCGGCGCCCAAATTTTACGGGTTCACGATCCGCGCGAAGCCCGCGAAGTGGTGCAGCTCGCCTCGCTCCTGTTCGCGTAGTTCGGCCGCGCGTTTTTGCTGGTGGAGCTGCGACCACGGACGCACCCGACGGACGCAATACCGCACGCCCCGTGATCTGAAGTATAAATTCAATTTGGAGTTCCATATGAATTCATTTTCAATTAAGTAGCGAGTTCCAAATATTTGAGCGGAGTCGGCGCGGACCTGGACGCAGGCCAGCCCGCGGCCGACCGCGACCCAGCGCTGCTCGCGCAGCGATTGGGGTCCGCTTCGGGCCAAAAGCAGCGCCGTCAGCGCCAAGGACCACGAGACCCGAAGGACGTTCCGCGTGCGGAGTCCCCAAAGGCCCACGGCGGCGAGCAGCGACACCAGCACCCACGAAGTCGGCGACAAAAAACGGTCGCTCCACACCCAGCGGGGGTCGGCGGCCAGCGACTCCAAGGCCGCCAGCAGGGGCTCGGGGTCGGGCACGGGAATTCCGGCCAGGGCCGCCAAGCTGTAGGGGTACACGAGCATCAGCGGCGGCACCAGGAGGGCGTTGGTCAGCAAGAACGCCAGCGGAACCGTGTGGAACGCGTTCAGCGATAGCGCGGTGGTGGCCCACTGAGCCGCGAGGGACGTGCGCAGCCCCGCGAGGACGGCGGCGCGGCGGGTCACCGGGGTTCCGGGAACGGTCGGTGGACTGGCCACGATGAGCCCGAGGACCGCGGCCGTGGATAGCTGAAAGCTCAGCAGCTGCGCATACTCAGGTGCCCAAGCCAGCAGGCCGACCTGGGCCCAGGCGAAGGCGTCGAGGGCCCGCATTCCGCGCCCCCGCGCGACGAGGGCCGCGCCCGTGACGGTGATCATGGCCGCGGAGCGCACCGCGCTCGGAGCAAAGTCGACGACCGCGACAAAGGCCCAAATGGCGGCGATTCCGGCCGTCATGGCTCCGGGCCTGAGCCGGCGCGGAAGGCCGCGCGCGGCCGCCGCCACGCCCATCCAAAGGAGGCCGAGGTGGAATCCAGAGACCGACAGGACGTGGATGAGTCCCAGGGCTTGGTAGGCGTGCATGCTGGCTTCGGGGAGGTCGTCGAGGTCTCCGATCCACATGGCCAGGGCAAGGCCCCGGGCCGCGGGCCCCCAGTCGAGTTGCCGGATGCGCGCCCGGCCCCAGCCGGCGGCGCGCCGCCACCAGGGTTCCGGTCGGGGCACGCGGCCAAGGCGCGCGGCGACGCGCGCCCGGGCGAGGATGCCGCGCGGCGCGGCCGCGCGCACGGCATCAAACGCCCACGGGGCCAGTGCGGAATCCAGCGGGTACAACTCAACGCGAAGCCGGTAGGCAAAGCCGGGCGCAAGCGTGTCGTAGCATCGAAGCCGGAGCCCCGAAGAATCGGAGATCACGTGGCTGCCGTCGGACCAGAACCAGGATTCGGTGCGCCGCGGAACATCAAGGAGGTCCGCACTCGGAACGGTGCGCGCGCTGGCCACGAGAAGCACCCAACCGAAGCGAAGGACCCGTGCGCGCGCCGCCGCACGGGGAAGTCCGCGCCGATACGCCCATTCCGAAGCGCAGGCCGAAAGGCCCAAAAGCAGCAGGCCGACCGCGGCCCATGCCGGCCGTTGCGCTCCCGGAATCCCCAGGGCGCCCAGCCACATTCCCCAAAACGCAAAAACAGCCACCCGCGCAAGGTCCGCACGCGAGCCCCCGCACGCATTTAAAACCGGCTCAACCTAAAGGGACTCGAGCCGCGCCCCCGGGTAGTAGTGCTCCAAAATGGCCCTAAACCCGTAGCCCAACTGGGACATGCGCCAGGCTCCTTCTTGCGAAAGCCCGATTCCGTGCCCGTACCCGCGGCCGCGTACCACGACTTCTGCGCCTTCGGGCTCCGTTGAAAACCAGGAGGACCGCAGCCCGAACTTCTCGCGCACGCTGCGGAACCGCAGCTTTTTGCCGTTCCATTCCACAAACTCGCGGCGGTGGGGCTGGTCGAGGTTCAGCACGGCTTCGCGCAGGCCCGAATCAGAGGCCGACACGCCCCAGGTGCGGGCAAAGTACCCGACCCACTCGCTGGCCGAAATCCGCTTGGTCCAGGTGGTTTGCGGGCAGTCAAGACTGAAGCTGTCGGGCTTGTTCACCAAGTGCGGACTGGCCTTGAAGTACCAGGCCGCGGGCATCAGTTCGCCCCCCGAATTGGCGTGGAAGAGCGTTTCCACGTAGGCGTTGGTGTCGGCGCGGAGGAGCACCAGCCCCTCGGTGCTGTAGGCGGCCTCGATCAGGTCGAAGCGCCGGGCGGAATCCAGCGGCCATCCGTGGTAGACCTGCGAACGCACGTCGTCCGAAACCTGATAGCCTTCGGGCGCAAACTTGCGCTGGTTGGCCGCCCACCACGTGCGGGCAACGGTCGCCTGGGCCCGCCACAGTTCGCGGCCCAGGTACTTGCCGAGTTCCGCATTGATGACCCCGGCCACGTAGTCTTCGAGCGGAACCTCGTTGACCACCAACACTTCGGTGGATCCGAGCGGAACGAATACCAGCGCTCCCGGGTAGGCGCGGCGGATGCCCAAAGGGCCCTCGGTCGATATCGGTCGCTCCGCCGACACGCGAATGCTGTCGGCGCTTTGCCACGTTCCGTCGGCATTGCCTTGAAGGGCCCCGGCGCTGCGCCGCACGTGCAGGTTGCTCGATTCGACCGTGTCGGGACGTTCGCCGCGGCGGTACCAAATGCTGGTCAAGGCCGTTCCGCCCATTTTGAATTCGTAGACGTCGCGCACCGCGTGGAGCCGCACCCGAACACGGGGCATGCCCGCCGCCCGAGGCAGGACTGAGGCCCAGGCGCCCAGGCTCTCGAGGGCGACGAAGAGGAACACCAGACCCCTCATAGCTGAAGTAAAAACGTTGCGGCACGCGGCATGGCACCGGGGGCTCCGAGCTGGCCGCGGAATTCCGCCAAGGCCTCGAGCTGCGCTTGGCGTTCAGGGCCGTCGCGGCGCACGCGGTTGAGGTCTTCGGCGAGCTTTGCGGGCGTGCAGGCCGACTGAAGACGCTCGGCTACCGCCTCGCGCCCCAGCACCAGGTTAACGAGCGAAACGTGGGGCACGCGCACCCAGCGCTTTGCGAGGGCGAAGCTCAGCGCGTCGAGCCGGTAGGCTACGACCATGGGCACCCCCAAAATGCCGAGTTCCAACGTAGCCGTTCCGCTGGCCACCAGGGCGGCGCGCGCTCCGTGGGCGTGCGCCATTCCTTCGGCAATGGTGCCTCGGGGTTCGGCGTTCAGGACTTGGCGAAGCAGCGCCCGGTACGCTCCTTCGGTCCATGCGCTCGGACGAATCCAAAGCGGTTCCATGCCCAGTAGGGCCGCGGTTTCGGCAAAAATGGGCGCCAATCGGCGAAGCTCCGAGGTGCGCGAGCCGGGCGCCAGCACGAGGACGCCTTCGTGCGGACTCCGCACGGCCTGCGCAAACCGGTCGAGCGCGGGATGACCAAAGTAGGGAGCGTGCACGCCCCGGTCCGCCAGAAATTGGGGTTCAAAGGGCAGCAGCGGAAGCACCGCGTCGTAGGCCGAGCGCAGGATGCCGACGCGGCCCTCCTTCCAGGCCCACACGCTGGGCGCAACCAGCTGCACCACTTTGCGGTCCGCGCGCCAGGGTTGGGTGCGCATCCACTGGGCCATGCGCAGGTTGAATCCCGGATAATCGATGAGCACCACCAGGTCCCACGGTTCCGCCAGCACTTCTTTGGCCGCCCTGAGGTTGCGAAGCACGGCTCCTGCATGGACCACGACGTCCTTGAGCCCCATGTAGGCCAGGTGCTCGAGCCCGCGGCGCACCGGTTTGCCCAGGGCCCGCGACAGCTCCGGGCCGCCCCACGCGTCCAGGTGAAGGTCCGGCTGCTGGGCCTTAAGGGCGCGGACCAGTTCCGCCCCCAGCACGTCGCCCGAAGGCTCGCCAGCGAGGATGAAGATGCGTTTTACAGCCATTCCCACCTCCAATAGATTGCCGCAGCCAAGTACACGAAACTGATTACCACGATGTTAAACGCCATTCGGTAGCGCTTGAGCGCGATGGCGAGGGTCAGGTAGATGCCTTCAAGCACGACCGAAATGCCGAGCACCCGGTTGAGCAGATAGGCCCACAGGTCGCTGTCGAGCTCGGCGACCGGCGGCAGCGCGGGGTAGGTCGCCAGCAAGTAGGACCACGCGAACCAGGGGGTTCCCGCGGCTACAGCCATGCCCATGTAGGCTTCGAGGCGATCGCGCCGTGGTCCGGGACTCATCGTTGGTCGAGGCGGCGGTGGAGGTTCGCAAGGGCGTGGTGCGCCGTGAGGTCAAACATGGTCGGAACCACACTGACCATACCTCGGTCCAACGCCCAGATGTCGGTATCCTCGGCTCCGTCGGGGTTGTGGTAGTCGCCACGCATCCAGTAGTACGGCTTGCCGTAGGGGTCTACGCGCTCTTCAAAGGCCTCCTTCCAGAACCCGAGGGCCTGCCGGGCCACCCGCACCCCGGCGTAGGGAGCCTTTTGTGCGTGGGGAAAGTTGACGTTGAGGCAAACGCCCTCCGGAAGCCCGTGGGTCAGCGCATCTTGCGCGATCTGCTTGAGGTAGGGCTCAACCGGGCGAAAGTCGGCGTCCCACGTGTAGTCCAGCAAGCTGAATCCAATGCTGGGCACCCCCTGCATCGCGCCCTCCACGGCGGCCGACATGGTTCCGCTGTAAATGACGTTGACGCTGGCGTTGCTGCCGTGGTTTACCCCGCTGACGATGAGGTCGGGCTTGCGGTCCTTCAGCACCTCGTGCACCGCCAACTTGACGCAATCTACTGGGGTTCCGCTGCACGCGTACTCGGTTTGCGGGCCCGCGTCGAGGCTCATCGGCTTCAGTCGGAGCGAATCATGAAGCGTAATCGCATGGCCCATTCCGCTTTGCGGACGGTCCGGAGCGACCACTACTACCTCCCCTAACTGATTCATTGCGTGGATCAAGGTGCGAATTCCGGGCGCCGTGATGCCGTCGTCGTTGGTAACTAAAATGAGGGGTGCAGACATGTACGCAAATTAGGATGAGGGCAGCTTGCGGCGGCAGGCATAAGATTTGTACTTTTCCACCCACTTATCGACCAAACCGCTATGATTATTATCCTCATTGTACTTATGATTTTGGGCTTCGCCGTGCAGGCCCGCTTGAAGAACCGCTTCAAGAAGTATTCCGAAAGCTACCTCTCGAGCGGACTCACCGGGGCCGAAGTGGCCCGCCGCATGCTCGATTTTTACGGCCTGCATTCGGTGCAAATTGTCAGTGTTCCGGGCAGATTGACCGACCACTACAATCCGGCTGACAAAACGGTCAATTTGTCACCTGAGGTGTACGAGGGCCGCAACGTTTCGGCCGCCGCCGTCGCCGCCCACGAATGCGGACACGCCGTGCAGCACGCCACCGCCTACGCTTGGCTCACGATGCGCAGCAAAATGGTGCCGGTGGTCAACATCAGCGGGCAGATCATGAACGTCATTTTCTTGTTCTCCATTTTTGGAATGAGTATGCTGGGACTTGGTTTTGACCAAGCCCTGGTGGTGCTGATTGCGGCCCAAGCCGTACTCGCGGCCTTTGCCGTGGTTACGTTGCCCGTGGAGTACGACGCCTCGCGCCGTGCCCTGGTTTGGCTGCAGGGGGCCGGAATCACCGACGCGAGCAACCACCACCAAGCCGAAGACGCCCTGAAGTGGGCGGCCCGCACCTACCTGGTGGCCGCTGCCGCCGCCGTTACCCAGCTCCTGTACTACATCATGCTGTACATGGGCCGCCGCGACGAATAATGCTCCTACGCCCCTACCGATCCACGGACGCCGAATCCATTTTGGCGATTTACGGGCCCGTGGTGGCGGTGTCTTCGGCGACGTTTGAGCTCGAGGTTCCCTCCCTCGGCGATTTCAAGGAACGCTTGGCGCGCATCGCCGAGCGTTTTCCGTTTTGGGTCGCGGAGGATGCCTGCGGCCAGCTGCTTGGATACGCCTACGGAACCTCCCACCGGGAGCGCGTGGCCTACCAGTGGGCCGTTGAAACCAGCGTGTATGTAGCCCCCCACGCCCACCGTCAAGGCGTTGGCCGCGCGCTCTACGCTGCCCTACTCCCTTCGCTGGCCGAACGCGGATTCGTCTGGGCCTACGGGGTGATCACGCTTCCCAACGACGCGAGCGTCGCCCTGCACTCCGCCTGCGGATACACGTCTTTTGCCACCTACACGGCGGCCGGTCAAAAGTTTGGTCGTTGGTGCGACGTGCACTGGATGCGCTACGCCCTGAACGAAGCACGTCCGGGGATGGCGGAACCGAGTTTCCGAGGACTTTGATTAATCGAAAATCTTACCCGGATTCAAAATGTTCTTTGGATCGAGTAAGGTTTTGATTCCGCGCTGAAGGTCGAGCGCCGCGGGCGCGAAGGCCAAATCCATGAAGCCCTTTTGGACCAGGCCGATGCCGTGCTCGCCCGAGAGGGTTCCGCCCATGGCGCGCACCTCGGTGAAGAGCTGGCGAATTCCTTGCTGCAGCCGGTCGCCGTGCCAGTCGGCGTCGCTCATGCTGCCCTTGACGATGTTGACGTGCAGGTTTCCGTCTCCGGCGTGGCCGTAGCATACCGACTGAAATCCGTATTCGCCGCCGATGCGCTTGACGGCGCGCAGCAGGTCGGGCAGCTTGGCCCGCGGAACCACCGTGTCTTCTTCTTTGTAAATGCTGTGCTTTTTGACGGCCTCCCCCACGCGGCGGCGGAGCTTCCAAAGCGCGTCGCGCTCCGCTTGGGTTTGGGCAAAGAGCACCTCGAGGGCTCCCGCTTCTTCGGCGACCGCGGCGAGCTGCTCGGCTTCGCGCAGCACGGCCTCCTCGTCGGTGCCGTCGACTTCCATGAGCAGGTGGGCCTCGATGCCCGGCCCGGTCGGAATCGACACGCCGTCCACAAACCGCAGGGTCCAGTCGATGGCGTCCCGTTCCATGAATTCGAGTCCGCTGGGGGTGATTCCGGCCTGAAAAATCCGCGCCACCGCCGCGCAAGCCACCTCGGCGGACGCAAACGGCGCCAGCAGCGTGAAGTGGTGGCGGGGGTACGGAATCAAGCGAACCACAATTTTGGTGATGACGCCCAGGGTGCCCTCTGAACCCACCATGAGCTGGGTTAAGTTGTATCCGGTGCTGTTTTTGAGCGTATTGGCTCCGGTCCAAATGACCTCACCGGTGGGAAGCACCACCTCCAGATTGAGGATGTAGGCCGAGGTGACGCCGTACTTGACGGCCTTCGGGCCGCCGGCGTTGTAGGCGACGTTGCCGCCCATCGTGCTGCTGCCCCACGACGAGGGGTCGGGCGGATAAAAAAGCCCCTGCTCGCGGCAGGCCTCGTGAAATACTTGGTTGACCACGCCGGGTTCTACGACGGCCTGAAAATTCGCTGCATCGATTTCAAGGATGCGGTTGAAGCGCTCCATGCTCAGCGAAATTCCGCCGTGGGCGGGAATGGCTCCGCCGCTCAAGCCCGTGCGGGCCGCGGCAGGAGTTACCGGAACCTCGTGCTCGTTAGCCCAGCGCAGTACCGCGGCCACCTCTTCAGGGGTCCCCGGGCGCAGCACCACAGCGGGCACCACGTGCAGGTCTTCGGTTTCGTCGTGGGCGAAGTCCGCCCGACGGCTGGGATCGACCGAAACGTGTTCGTCCCCGAGCAGGGCAGTTAATTCTTCGAGCGATTTTCGCGTAACTTCGGCCATCTTGATCTCAAACGATTTGATTCAAATGTACCGCAGTATCCGATTGGTGGCCGCGCTCTTGCTGGGTTCCGCCGCACTTTTTGCCCAACGCCCCGTGGCCATGACCGACGTGTATGAGTCGCGCGTATTCAATGCCCGCGGAATTCAAGGGTTCCGCTCGCTCGAAGACGGCAAGCACTTCAGCCGCCAAACCGCGCAAGGAATTGAGCGCTACAGTTTTGCGACCGGCGCCGCGGTGGACGTGATGGTTTCCAAAGCCGACTTGAGCGTGAACGGCGCCCCACTGAGCTTCAGCAGCTACGAATTCGCCCCCGGCGAGCGCTACGTCATTCTCGAGTCCGACATCGAGCCCATTTACCGCCACTCCTACACGGCCAAGGTGTACGTGTGGGACCGCCAGGCCAAGAAGCTCACTCAAGTCTACGGCAAGCCTATTCAGAATCCGGTGCTGTCGCCCGACGGAACCCAGCTCGCTTTTGTGTTTGAGCGCAACATTTACGTGCAAAACCTGGCCACGGCGGCCGTGAAGCAGGTCACGACCGACGGCGAAGCCAACGCCATTCTCAACGGCGCCCCCGACTGGGTCTATGAAGAAGAGTTCGGCTTTCACGTGGCCCTTTCGTGGAGCCCCGACAGCAAGTCCCTCGCCTACTTGCGGTTTGACGAGCGCGCGGTGCCGACCTTCAGCATGGACGTGTACGGCAGCGAAACCTACCCCAAGCCCTACGTGTTCAAGTACCCCAAGGCGGGCGAAGCCAACTCGGTGGTGAGCCTCCACGTGTGGAACGGTTCCGCCACGGTCACCGCGAGCGAAGGCCTCAAGTACGAGTACATTCCCCGCATGGCTTGGAGCCCCAAAGGCGAGCTCTTTTTTGCGACGCTCAACCGCCACCAGGACTCGATGCGGGTGATGGTTCATGCCGCCGGAAAGGCTCCGCGCCAATTTCTCTTGGAAACCGACGCGGCCTACGTGGAGTCGGAGCGCGAATTCAGCTTCTTGGCCGACGGACGCCTGGTTTGGGCCAGCGAGCGCAGCGGCTACACGCACTACTACCTCTACTCGGCCGACGGTAAAAAAGCCAGCCCGCTCACGCGCGGAGCCTTTGACGTGACGGCATGGTACGGCGTCGACGAGCCGCGGGGCGAGGCCTACTACCAAGCCGCCAGCCGCAGCGCCAGCCAGCGCGAAGTGTTCCGCGTCAAACTCAACGGCGGCACCCCCACCCCGGTCGCCGCGCAGGCCGCCTGGAACGACGCCGAGTTTTCGAGCTCCTTTGACTACTACGTGCTGACGGCCCAAGACGGCAACAGCCCCGCGACCTATGCGTTAATGGACCGCGCCGGCAAGCAGGTGCGCATGCTCGAAGACAACGCCAAGCTGCGCGAGGACATGAAGTCGTTTGCCCTTTCGCCCAAAACGTTTTTCACGTTGGAGGCCGCCAACGGCCAAAAATTGCCCGCCTGGGAAATTCGCCCCGTGAATTTTGACGCCAGCAAAAAGTACCCCGTGCTGATGTTTGTCTACGGCGGACCGGGCAGCCAGCAAGTCACGCAGCGCTGGGGCGGACGCGACTACTTCTGGTACCAAATGCTGGCCGCCAAAGGCTACTGGATCGTGTGCGTCGACAACCGCGGCACCGGCGCCCTCGGACGCGACTTTAAAAAGGTAACCTACCTGCAGCTCGGCAAGTACGAGGTCGAAGACCAAATTGCCGCCGCGCAGTCCCTGGCCAAGCACCCCAACGTCGACGCGGGCCGCATTGGCATTTGGGGATGGTCCTACGGCGGATTCATGTCGTCGAACTGCTTGATGCAAGGTGCCGACGTGTTCAAAGCCGCCATTGCCGTCGCCCCGGTGACGAACTGGCGTTTTTACGACAACATTTACACCGAGCGCTACATGCGCACGCCCGCCGAGAACTCGACCAACTACGACATCAATTCGCCCTTGGCGCACGCGGCCAAGCTCAAAGGCAACCTGCTGCTGGTCCACGGAACCGGCGACGACAACGTGCACGTGCAGAATTCGATGCGCCTCGCCGAAGAGCTGATTCAGGCCAACAAGCAGTTTGACTACATGGTCTACCCCGACAAAAACCACGGCATTTTTGGCGGCGCCACGCGCTACCAGCTGTACACCAAGATGACCAACTTCATTTTTGAGAATTTATAAAGCCACGGGCTGCTCGCTAATAGCCTGTGACGCGTAACTTTCCCCTCCAACGCAAACACTTAACACCCTAACTATGGCTTCAACCGAAAAAATGGCGCATCCGCGCGGGCTTTACACCCTCTTCTTTACGGAGATGTGGGAGCGCTTCAGCTACTACGGCATGCGCGCCCTTTTGGTGCTCTACCTCACGACGGAATACGCCCGCGGCGGATTTGGCATGGACCGTGCTTCGGCCCTCGAAATTTATGGCATCTTCACCGGACTGGTGTACCTGACGCCCATCCTTGGCGGCGCCCTTGCCGACCGCATCCTCGGCCAGCGACGCGCCATTTACATCGGCGGATTCCTCATGGCCTTCGGTCAGTTTGCCCTCGCCGGTTCGCACGCGTTTGCGGCCGACGAAGCCATGCGCCAATGGATGTTCCACATGGGCCTCGGCCTGCTGATCATCGGCAACGGCTTCTTTAAACCGAACATTTCGACGATCGTGGGTGCGCTGTACACCGACAACGATCCGCGCAAAGACTCGGCATTCACCATCTTCTACATGGGCATCAACCTCGGAGCCTTCCTGTCTCCCGTCATTTGCGGAACCCTCGGCGAGCAAGTCGGCTGGATGTGGGGCTTCGGCAGCGCCGGCGTCGGAATGCTCCTGGCCACCGTGTGGCTGTACGTAGAGGAGCCCAAGCTCGAGGGACGCGGAATGCCTCCCGGCCGCGAAGGCGTGCGCCTGGGTGCCGCCGACTTTGGCACCATTGCGGCGTACGTCGCGGGCGGAGTCGCCACGGTCTACGGCTTCTTAGCGCTCCAGGCCGCCATCAGCGACGACGCCATGTCGCTTGCCCTTAAAGTGGTGGGCGTAGCCGCCGTGGCAGGAATCGCCTACATCATTTACAACGGGACCAACGGCAGCGAGCAGTGGAGCCGCGTAAGCGCCATCCTGATCTTCACGATCGCCAACATCTTCTTTTGGAGCGGATTTGAGCAAGCCGGCGGAACCTTCAACCTCTTCGCCGCCGAAGAGACCAACCGCGTCGTGTTCGGGTACGAAATCGCTGCGTCGCTCTTCCAAAGCGTCAACGCCCTGGCCATCTTCATTTTTGCGCCCCTCTTTGCCTCGCTGTGGGTCAACCTCGCCGCGCGGAACCTCAACCCGTCCACGCCCGCAAAATTCGGGCTCGGCTTGACCTTGCTGGCCGTCGGCTTCATCGTCATGTCGTTTGCGAGCTTTGCCGCCGAGGGCGAAGGCCTGATCAGCCCGCTGTGGCTCATCGGCGTGTACGTGCTCCACACGTTTGGCGAGCTGTGCATTTCGCCGATCGGTCTCTCCATGGTGACCAAGCTGGCTCCGCCCAAAATCGTAAGCGTCATGATGGGCCTGTGGTTTGCCTCGATGGCCCTGGCGAACTACCTCGCGGGCATCATGGAAAGCCTCTTGCACTCCATCGCCCCCGACATGAACCTCTTTGTGTTCCTGACGATTTCGTCGGCCGTGGGCGCGGTGCTGCTGTTTGCGCTCACGCCGCTGCTTCGCAAGCTGATGCGCGGAATTCACTAAGCGTCGCACCCTTTCACGCAAAAGGCCCCAATCGGGGCCTTTTTTTATGCGGATGGGCGGCGTCGCGAGCTAGAAGTACACGATGTCGTACCCCTTGAGCGTCAGCGTCTGGTACTTTTTCTCGTCGAACATGTAGAGGCGCGAGGGCCGTTTGGCCCGAGCGCTCGAACGCACGGAATTGCCCGTTTCGAGGAGCAGCTGGCTCTTCAAGACTTTGCGCCGAAAGTTCCGCTTGTCAAACTTTTTGCCCAAGGCGCACTCGTAGAGGCGCTGAATTTCGTTCAGCGTGAATTCGCGCGGAAGCAGCGTAAAGCCCACCGGACGGCGCTTCACGCGCCGCTTAAAACGTTCGCGGGCATACGCCATGACGTCGTCGTGGTCGTACGCCATCGACGGAACCTTAGACACCGGAATCCACTTGTAGCCTTTGGACTCGAGGTCGCCCTTGAGCTCGTCGGTAAGGCGGACCAAGGCGTAGTAGGCAATGTTCACCACCCGACCCGACGGGTTGCGGTAGGGGTTGGCGAAGGAGTTCAGCTGTTCCAGGGGCCAGTCGTCGCGTTGGGTAAGTTCGCGCAGAAGTTGCTTGACTACGTTTTCGGGGGCCTGATCGGGCTTGATGATGGCCGACGGGAGAATGTGCGCTCCATTAAACGGTTCGCCGTTTTTCGTGGCAATGAGCGTCAAGAGTTCGTCGCCACTAAACCCAAATACGACGACCGACGAGGCCAAGGCCACGTTGAAGTCTGAAGGGAGAAAATCGATATTCATGGTAAAAGGCCAAAGCTAGACCTTCGCAATCAATAAGTGTACCACAATACACAAATTTAACCGTCGCGTGACACCGAGATAAAAAAAGCAAGCGCGGCTCCCGAAGAAACCGCGCTCAGCAGGTGCACTCGGTGGGAATGCGTTACCCTGCACGTCCCGTAGGACGGCCTATGCTCGATGTGCTCGCCAGAAGCCTGACTCTGGCGCACCCAGCGTTGGACGTGCTACCCAAGCTCCTTCCCTCCGTCGAGGGCCGCCTGACCTCTTTCCCAAGGTCTCGTGGGTCCACATCCCCCTCGATCAGACCGCGCGTGCGGCGGTTCGCGGCTTGTTCCGCGCGGAGCACTGCGGCCGAGGCCGCCACTCCGTGATCGAGCAAATGGATCGGCGCGAGGCCGAACACCCGAAGGTGCTTCCATTTGGCCGAGGGGCGCTACCCCTCACGTTCCCTCCTTGGCGGATCCGGCCGGCGCCGGCCCAAGGGAGCCCGGTTGGGCAGTACGCGTGGGTTAACCAAGCAAGGTCAGGCCCTCTGCGCGGGCATTCGCCCTAACTGCCTCTGCGCTAACGACTTGCCCTAGGGTGAGCCGCCCAGCTTTGCGAACCCGAAGGAGTGCATTGCCTGTTGCGCTTGATGAAGTTAGCTAAATTCCGCCACGACGCAAGCCCAGTTGATAACTATTCGAAATACCCCATTTAAGACAGTAAATTACTAAATATCAGCAATTTATATATGCATGTTGCACCAAGCATTGGGCACAAAAAAAATCCACTTAACCGGAGTTAAGCGGATTTTGTCGGGATGACAGGACTTGAACCTGCGACCACACGCCCCCCAGACGTGTACTCTACCACCTGAGCTACATCCCGAATAGGGCGGCAAATATACGCTAAATGCGTCAGTAAAATGGGTCCCGAGTTCCGCAGCCTTGGCGCGTCGACGCGTACATTTGAGGTATGGAACAACACAACTTGGTGATTATTGGATCCGGACCCGCCGGATACACGGCCGCGATTTATGCAGCGCGCGCGGACCTCAAACCGATCATGTACGTCGGCCTTCAGCCCGGAGGCCAGCTCACGACCACGACCGAGGTAGACAACTTCCCCGGCTATCCGCAGGGCGTCGACGGCAACCAACTCATGGAAGACCTTAAAAATCAGGCAGAACGGTTTGGCACGGACGTGCGCTGGGGCATGATTACCCAGGTGGAATTTTCAGATACCCCGGGCGGATTTCACACCCTCACGGTGGACGAGGCAACGCAAATTCAGGCCCAGTCCGTGGTCATTGCAACGGGCGCTACGGCGAAGTACCTGGGCCTTCCGAGCGAAGAAAAATTCATGGGCCACGGCGTGAGCGCGTGCGCCGTGTGCGACGGTTTCTTTTACAAAGGCCAAAATGTGGTGATTGTGGGCGGCGGAGATACGGCCGCCGAAGAGGCTTCCTACTTGGCCAAGCTCTGCCCCAAAGTCACGATGCTCGTGCGCAAAGGAGAGCTCCGCGCCTCTAAAGCGATGCAAAACCGAATTTTGAGCACGCCCAACATCGAGGTGCGCTGGCATACCGAGACGGTAGAATTGCTGGGCGATCACGGAGTTGAGGGCGTGAAGGTGCGCAACCTGCAGACGGGCGCCGAAGACGTGATCGAGGCCACCGGCTTCTTTGTGGCCATCGGACACAAGCCCAATACCGACCTGTTTGCCGGCCAACTGGCGATGGAAAACGGCTACCTCATCACCCAGGGCGGACGTAGCGGCAATGCCACGGCGACGTCGATCCCCGGTGTTTTCGCGGCCGG
>JBEGTJ010000009.1:0-33802 GCA_041179465.1 Bacteroidota bacterium
TGGCGTCTATGACGATGATGCAGATATTTTCACTTGGGTAAGAAATGGTCGAAGTGATGACCGAACAAGTTTTGAAGCCCAAGTTATGGATTGGTCAGATGATGTGGCCTACTGCGTGCACGACGTAGAAGATGCGATCCATGAAGGACATGTTGATGTGCGAATTCTCGATTCAGAGTCAGGACGAGCTGAAATTGTGGCAATCGCCAGGCAGTGGTACGGACAAGAATTTGACGCGAACGCTTTAGATGAGGCACTTCATCGACTAAACAGTTTGGTTTCTTGGCCGCAAACTTATGACGGCACTTTAAAGTCACAAGCTGGGCTAAAGAACCTAACCAGTCACTTAATTGGTCGTTTTTGTATAGCCGTTCAAAAAGCCACTCAAGAAAAATATGGCACCGCGCCACTAACTAGATACGCAGCTGATCTTGAAGTGCCAATTGAGAGTCGTTATGAAGTAACTGCGCTAAAGGCGTTGTCGGCTCGTTTTGTGATGAGTCGCGAGGGAGTAGATGTTCAGTATTCCAGACAACGTGAACTAATTGCTGACCTACACAAAGTCTTAAGCGCTAATCCGCAGGCTCACTTGGATTCGATTTATTTAGATCTGTGGAATAACGCACAATCAGACTCGGCAAAAAAGCGCGTAGTTATTGACCAATTGGCTTCATTAACAGACGTTAGCCTCGCCCAGTGGCATACCAAACTTTGCAATTAGGCTTACGTTGTGGCTGGGCGCATTAAAGAAGAGGACGTAAATACAGTCCGTGAGCGCGCTCGCATTGATGAAATTGTTCGCGAAACTGTAACTCTTAAAGCCGCAGGCGGCGGATCTTTTAAGGGTCTTTGCCCTTTTCATGACGAACGAACCCCGTCATTTCATGTGACCCCAAGTAAGAATTTGTATCACTGCTTTTCTTGCGGTGAGGGCGGTGACGTAATAACTTTTGTGCGAAAGATCGATGCCTTAAGTTTTACTGAAGCTGTTGAAAAGATCGCTGCTAAGTACTCAATTGCTTTGCGATACGAAGATGGTCCAAGTTCTGGTGGATCAAATCAGGGGCAGCGTTCAAGGCTGATCGAAGCCCATAATCTGGCAACTAAGTTTTACCAAGAGCAACTTAGATCTCCAGATGCTGAGCATGCTCGTAAATTCCTAACTGAACGTGGCTTTGATGAGGAAGCCTGGAATCAATTTGGTGTTGGTTATTCACCAGCTGGTTGGGATGGACTTCGCACACACCTTAAGAGCAAAGGTTTTAACGAAGAAGAACTTCTAACTGGCGGACTTTTAGTTCAGGGTCAAAAAGGTGGCTATGACCGCTTCCGCGACCGCCTGATGTGGCCGATAAGAGATTCAGGTGGTGACACCATTGGGTTTGGTGCACGAAAGCTTTCAGATTCTGATCAAGGTCCTAAGTATTTAAATACTCCTGAAACTCCGATTTATCGTAAATCTCAGGTTCTATATGGCATCGACCTTGCCCGTAGAGAGATGGCTAAGCAGCAAACTGCTGTCGTAGTTGAGGGCTACACCGATGTGATGGCCTGTCATCTATCTGGAATAACAACGGCTGTAGCAACTTGTGGAACGGCATTTGGTAGCGAACATGTCAAAGTGCTTCGCCGCATTCTGATGGATGATGAATCTAAACCAGCATCAGTTATTTACACATTTGACGGTGATGAGGCTGGCAAGAAAGCTGCTATCAAAGCTTTCAACGAAGATCAAAAGTTTGCCGCATCAACATTTGTCGCAGTTGAGCCACATGGCCTAGATCCATGTGATCTAAGACTTCAAGGTGGGGCAGAAGCAGTTAAGAATTTGATTGCAGCCAAAGTTCCGTTATTTGAATTTGTAATTAAAACGACGCTTGCTGATTTTGATTTAAAGACCGCAGAGGGTCGCGTTGCGGCAATGCGAGCTGTTGCTCCGATTGTTTCAAGTATTAAAGATCCAGCATTGCGACCTGAATACACCAGAACCGTTGCTGGCTGGCTTGGCATTGACGAAGCAACTATGCGTAAAGAAACAGCACCTAAAGCAAAAGCAACAGCTGCCCCGGCAAGAACTGGTGCGCCAGATAATCAAACAGCAACTATTGAGCGTGAAGCTTTAAAGAGTGTTTTGCAGTGGCCCTCGCTTGTTGGTCGCTGGTATGAATCGTTAGAAGAAGCAGTGTTCACGGTTCCAGCAGCCGTTGAAGTATTCAAAGCTTGCCAATCTGCAGGTGACCCACTTTCATTTTCAGATTCGCAAGCCTGGGTTAATGCCGTTCTAGCCGCTGCATCTACTGATGAAACCAAATCCCAGATTCGCGCATTAGCAATCGAGCCTTTGCCCAATGACAACCCAACGGAAAAATACATTCAGGCGGTTTTGGCCCGAGTTCTAGAAATGTCAGCCGGACGCAACATCGCCTTACTTAAGTCCAGGCTTGCACTTTCAGAAGTTGACTCTGGGGCAGAAAATCAGGATTTGATTCTTGCTGAACTTTTTGAACTTGAGTCCTACCGGCGAACTATGCGTGAATTTGCAATTGGCGATATCGATGTCGATCTTTAAGAGACAAGCATCCGAATTTAGCGATCATCTCATCTCTGGTGAGCGAGTGATGGCTGCTGCGCCGCATTCAGGCGGGAGATTGGTTGCGACAAACTTTGCACTACTTAGTTTTGATAACCATGAAAATTTAAGGATTCCTTGGGAATTGACGCTTAGTGCTAAGTGGGATGAATCAGTGTTAGTTGTTGTTAGCCAGGATGAACCAAATGGGACTGCAAGAACCCGAGCTTGGAAGTTGGATGAACCAGGACTGATTCCAGACACAGTGCGAGAGCGGATCACCACAGCGCAGGTTTTCGACCAAGTAAAAGATTTGCCCGAGGTGGGCAAAGTCAGATTTTTGGCACGAAAAAGCGGTCAAGAAATATCATGGGCCGCGTTGCCTGAATCCGAAATTTCACCAAGTTCACAAACTCACATTCAAAATGAATTGAATCGGTTACGCCAAACTCTGGGCATTTAGCCAGTTTGGGGCAACTAAAGCCCTTTGTTAGTATTGGTGAGCCAATCCCCTGTAGCTCAATTGGCAGAGCACTCGACTGTTAATCGAGTGGTTGTTGGTTCGAGTCCAACCGGGGGAGCATCGGTTTAATCCCATAAATCCCAATCTGTGCCATTTAGGCTATCTAAATAATGATTGCGCGCCTGATTTCTATTTTTATGGTTGTTGGAATTGGGTTGGGTTTCACTCCAGCAAATGCAACGCCAGGTAAGCCAAACGCAATCGAAACTCCATATCGCTCATGTAGCTATCCAAAGGGACCATCCGTTGTGCGCCCACCAAATGCAGCCAACTGGGCGAACAGCTCGCCCGCGAAGGCCTGCAGCCCGAGGGCGCCTTTATGTACATGGGCTACAACGCCCCCTGGGACGTCGTCAACCGCCGCAACGAGGTAGCCGTGGCCCTCAAAGACTACCCCCAAGGCCGCTAAGGTCCGTCTTCGTTAAACTCCTACTTATTTTATCGGAATTTTATACCTTCGCGGTATGAATTCCTCGTCGTGCACCCACCTGATTGTCGGAGGCGGCCTCAGCGGCAGCCTCGCCCTGATTGAGTTGCTTCGCGCCCACGCCCAACCGATTTCGGTCGTACTCCTCGAAGAAAATCCGCACCGGCTGTTCAAGGGCAAGGCTTATTCGGCGGAGGTCCCCGAGCAAATTCTCAATGTGCCCGCCGACCACATGAGCGCCTACGCCGACCAGCCCCTGCACCTGGTCGAGTGGCTCAAGGCGCGCGGACATGCGTACGAGCCCGGCGACTTCATTCCGCGCCAACTATTTGGTCGCTACCTCGGCGAAACCGTGCACGAGGCCCTCGGCGCGCACCCGCAGCACCAGGTTCAGTTTGTGCTGGAACGGCTCGAGGGAATCGAGGTTTCAGGCGACGCATACGTGGCGCGCACGGCGAGCCATGAGCTGCGTGCGAAGCACTTATGGATTGCTACCGGCAACTTCAGCCCCGCCGACCTGAGCACCGATTTGGCGGTCGTGCGGCACCCCAACTACATGGGCGATCCCTGGCGCGGCGCGGGGCTTCGGCTGATTCCGCGCGACGCCTCGGTGCTGCTCGTCGGCACCGGCCTGACCATGGTCGACCAGGTGCTCGCGCTTCAGGCCCAGGGGCACCGCGGACCGATTTATGCCCTCTCTCGGCGCGGATTTTACCCGCAGCCGCACCAACCCAGCCCGGCCTACGCATGGTTTGCGCCGGTCGCTGGGCAGCCTTGGAGTCCGCTCGAATTGCTCCGAAGGGTGCGCGCCGAGGTGGCGACGGCGTCGAAGCAGGGAATTCCGTGGACCTCAGTCGTCAACGACCTGCGCGCGTTCACGCCCCGCATTTGGCAGCAGTGGGACGACGCGCAGCGCCGCCAGTTCCTGAGGCACGTGCGCCCCTACTGGGAAGTCCACCGGCACCGACTGCCCGCCGCAAGCCTTCAGGCCCTTAATGAGCTCGAGCGCCACGGACAGCTCACGCGATTCGCCGCCCGGCTTCACGAAGTCGCAGTCGAAGGCCACGGGTTCTGCATTCGCTTTGGCGTGCGCGGAACCTCAGCGGTCCAAACGCTTCGCGCGGACTGGGTGCTTAACTGCACCGGACCGCAGTCGTTCGCCAAAAAGCTGGACGTGCCCTGGATACAGAGCGGATTTGACCACGGGCTCCTCACCCCCGACCCGCTCGCCCTGGGAATTCAGCCGGGCCCGCGCGCTTCGGAACGCCTTCACCTCATCGGTCCGCCCCGCAAAGGCAGCGCTTGGGAAAGCACGGCCCTCCGCGAAATCCGCCAGCAGGTTGGCGAGGAGGTGGCACGGGCTACCTAAAGAAAGACCGATTTCGAGCATTTTTTTTGGCGAACTGATCGCCCTGGGCAGATTTTGCGTGCTCGGACTCAAGTACTTGGAGGTGGAGTACTGCTCTGCAGTGGTTTCGGTCCATTGATTTTGCAAATAAAGGTCATTAATTAACTAAAATTATTCAAACCGGACTTGCGTCCCTTATGCCGTTTCGTTTGGTTACCGCGGATTCAAGTACTTCCCGTTAATTTAGACTGAATTTGAACACATTTTGCACCTCCCCGCACGTTGAAGGACCTTCTCTTTAATCCCTGCCCAAAGGGATTTTTTACCGGCTTTTTAGTAATCCTGCTGGCAAGTGCTTCACCCGTTTTTGCTCAGAAACAAAGTCCATTTTTTTGGTTTCCCCAAGGAGCCACCCCTGAGGCGTATCGCATAACTGAAGACGAGTGGATAAAGCGTGTTGAAGCGCTCGACTTAGCCACTTCCCTTATTGACCGCAAGGTATTCGAGGCCCGACTCCACAGCCAGTATGCGAAGCAATCAGCCATTTTAAATGGCACCTTGTCGTTTGACCATCCGCTCGCGACGTACCTGACCGAAATAAAAAACTACGTGCTTCGGGACAACCCGGGTTTGCGAGATAGCATCACCGTCACCGTAGAAGTCACCCCAGATCCGGGAGCCTACATGAGCATCACTGGGGAATTGCGCTTTACGACCGGCCTGTTCAATCGGTGCCATACCGAGGCACAAATCGCGGGAATTGTCGCCCACGAAGTAATCCACCTCCGCGAAAAACACAGCGAAAACTCCATTCGTTCTCCCTTTGGAACCAACGACTCCGACGTGGTCCAGCTCGCCAGCCTTTCTACCCGATACAGCCACCGCCGAGAACTGGAAGCCGACTCGAAAGCCCTCGAGTCGTTTATGCAGCAATCCGACTACCGGCTCGAAGACGTTGCGGCCATTTTTGACATTCTCGCCTACAGCTACCTTCCTTTATTCGACGAGCCGATTCCTTATGAACAGCTTTTTCCCGATTGCTACGGCCCGGTGGCAAACAGCTTTATTGAGTCACCGCGGCCAATTACGCCCAAAGAAAAGCTTGACGACTCGCGCTCCTCACACCCCAATGCCTACCGCAGGCAAGTTGCGTACCTAAAAAAACTGGAAGAGTCCAACTACACGTTAGGGAGCGGAAAATTATTTGTGCTCAAAAGCGCCTCCGAATTCAAATCGCTTCAAGCCCAACTGCAGTACGAAGAACGCTACATGCAAGCGGTCAACCATAATTACTTGAACGTATTATTTGATGAATTGCTCTCCTCGAATGGCGCACCAACAATCCTCAAAGTCCATTCACTATGGGCGTTGACAACTTTGCGGAACGACCAACTGTACGACCGCGAATTGGGCGTTTTTTCGGATTACGAAGGGGAACTTTCCACTCTTTATTGGTTCATGCGGACCATTCCCAAAAAAGACCTCACGCTTTTAGCGTACCGTCATGCCTTCGAAGCAAAAAAAGTATTCCCTGAAAGTGAACTGATTGATCGAGTGCTGCTCAGTTTGGCCCACCAAGCTTCTAAGATGAACTCCGTCACCGAGCTCGTCTGGTCGAATCCGGCCCTCTGCGGAATTTCAGATACCGCTGGATTTAAGCAATCATTCAACGAAGGCGTAGCTCGTGCCGCGGAGAGCACCTATTTTTCCAAAGCCCCAGACGTCAGCGACTTGAAGTCCGCCGCAAAACGCACCGTCATCCCTGGCGCCTCCACCTTACTTCCAGTACAGATTTATCTAAGGGCATACGGACTTCCAGACCCCAAAGAAATGAACAAGTACCGCGTCAATATTGAAGCCTACTTAACCAAAAAATTGACCCCCGAAATACCGGGTACCTTCTTTCCTCACGAAGCCACCCGTCTTGAGCCAAATCCTCAATTGAGGAACCAAGTGTGGGCTATGGAATACTTCTTTTTTGATGTCGTCCAAATGGCCAATTGGAACTCCGCCGTCTCCCTATTCACCGACGAAGTAAGTTATTGGGAAGGTCGAATTACTACCGATCGACTTTCTCGAATTACCGCCTTGTCCGATCCGCGAAGGCTCGCATTGCTCACAATCGACCTGAAATCGCAACGCGCCGTAGACGCGGTGATTACTGATTACTACCCAAGTTATGGGAGAACGCGCAAGTTGGCCAATTTTTGGCTTCAATCCTTGACTTTGGAACCCTGATTTATGCAACTTCATTTAGAACGAACATGAGCATTCGCCCCTTACTTCTCGTACCCTTCGTCCTTTTCTTGGGCTCCTGCGCAACCTACTTTAAGACCCAGCAGTACGTGCAACTTCAAATCGATTCCGATGTGCCCATGGACGTGTGGAATAGAGAAGAAGTCCTTGGCAGTACCGATGAATACCTCAAAGTGTTTAAGTACGGATCGCGCAAATTTGAATGGTACCTCAAAGTGGAAAACACCGTGGTGGACACGGTCCACTTGCGCCGAAGGCTTCCCGTTTACAACAAGGCCGTACTGGGTGCCGTCGCGGTAGTCCCTCTGTACACCGCAAATAAGTTGAGAGAAGCCGACAACACCATACCGTTTGGCACAGCCTATGTGGTCGGTGCGGCTCCGCTGCTTTTAATCGCAGGGGTTGACCGGATCTTTGACGCCAGCCCGTGGGACCTTCCTGCTGCTTCAGTGTCGAGCCACACCTTGCCGGCCCATAAAGTGGAACAGTACCAAAAGCTCATTGCCGAAGTCAACGAAGCCGATCGAAAGGCAAACGAGCGTGTGCCTGCGTCGGAACTCACCACCGTCGATTATCTGCCTCAAGCGTTGCGAGCCAAATTTGGACTTTCTGCAATTCCGCTTTCGGCGCCGTCGACCGCAAATACGGGTTCCGCCGACCCCGCTGCCGGAACACCGGGATCAAATGCTGCTTCAGGCCCAGAGATCCGGGTCCAGCTCAAAAACACGGGCACTGCCTCGATCCGCGTTTATGCTTCGGTTGAAAAAAGTTGGGTCGTGCGCGGGCAATCTACGCTCGACATTGACGCACCCGCCGGCGCCAAACTTTTCCTCGCAAAGAGCAGCCGACCCTTGGTGCTCGAGGCCATTGCCGTGGTTCCGAAATCGGGCGAACCGCAGCTTATCGTTGACCTTGTTCAAGCCAAGTCAGCATGGTAAGTCCAACGGCCTTTCGTCCCTCCGCGCTGTTTCTAATCCTACTTCTTGCGACGGCCGCAACTCCGATTTGGGGTCAACTCTCGCTCCGTCAAATTCGGGCATACCAAATTGACCGCCCTGACACTGCCTTTTTCTACTCCGCAGCAACAGAAGAGTTCTCTCCGTATTTTTCTGCGACACTCTACGCTGCCGTGCGCTACTCGCGCCCCATACGGCGTTTGTCCCTCGGGGTTCGCAGCTCGTATTCGCATCTAAATAAGTGGTTTTTGTTTAGCAATCTCGAATACGCCAGGGGCTTATCCTTAGAATTCCCTGACGGCGTTGCAGGTTTCAATGGGTCCGCCGTTTGGGCAAAATCCTACAAGCGCACGCTTAAACCGGGTCAAGCAACTATTAATCTTTCCAGAAGTACGGACCGCGTAAATTACTTGATGACGTACGAAAGCGAACGGCAAAAATTCTCAACTTGGCGAATTGGCCTGTCGCAAGAGTCCAACCCCAGAGGGGGATATAATGTCGACGAATCACCAAGTAAAGTCCTCGGGTACCGCTACCAAGCATTGCGTGTGGGCATGGGCAAGGTCACGACGGAGAGTATTGTGTACCAGCTTAAACGAAATGAAGGCAAGACGTCTCAAGTGGAAATGGGTACCACCTATTTAGACGTTTTGATTCCTTTGGCAAGTCAAATACGGTACTACAATAATTTTCCACCTAACATCTTAGAGGACCCCATAAATTTTGCCCCCGGCGTTGAAGTTGGTGCGTTGTGGAACCAATCACGTCAAGGTGCTAAGTCGAAGCACCAGAGCATCGACATTTTTGCAGGCATTCATGGAGTTTACTACCCCAACGCATTAGCCTTTTACATCGGACTTCGCGCAAGCAGTATCGGAACCGCTCGCCACGGAAAAAACCCGCACCAATTCGCCGTAAAGTAGGTACCGCTTTTTCTTAAGAACCCAATAAAATCAAGGCTAATGATCTCTATTCCTCAATCGCGCACCTTCCCTAGGTTGCAACACCAGGTACTTCTTCTCATTGCGCTGCTCGCAAGTGCGCACGCGTTCGCGCAAACCATAGTACTCGAAGAGCGCATTGCCTTTCCTACTAAGAGTATTCCTAAGGGCCACATTATTCAGGCTGTACATACCGGAAAGCTCGACAGTACCAACGTTCACATTTCGCTATCGACAAGCTTTAATCGGGGTCAAAACGACCAGAGTGTGGAAAGCACCAAGTTCTATGGCCGTTTTAACGCAGCCGAACTGAGTTGCGATTCCATTGAACAAATTAATAATTTGATATACAAGGCCTTAGGTTCAAAAATTTACCCTGCAGGGATGACTGTTCTTCCCGAACAAGTGGCCTACATTTTTACGCAGTACGACGACAAAAAGAACACCTTTTCACTTTATGTGGTGGGTATTTCTAAAAAGGAACGCGGTACAGATATCAACGTTCAAAAACTCTTCGAAGCCATCGTTGCCAATCCGGACCAAATTAGCTACCGAATGACCCAATCTGGGGGGAATTTGGGGTTGGTATTTATGCAGCTCGAAGACAAAGAAAACCACCGGGCCACCTTGCAATGGCAGATTTACGACGGCAACCTCAAGCCGATATACCAACGTTCGGAGAAGCTCAACTTCGGGGGCGGCTCAGTAGGACTCCTCGATTTTAGCCTCTCTCCCGAGCTCGTGTGCCTCACCACGATTAAGCACCAAAATTCCAAAACCACTCAGGACGCCATCGACTACTATGTGGTGTCCAAAGAGCGGACCTCCGTTTATCAAGGAATGGCCATCGCGCTTCGCAAACGGGACGCCTCGGGTACCTGGATTCGGTACTATTCGGATTCGGCCTGTTTTGAGCTAGGCGGACTGTTGGCCCCCTCAAATAAGCGCATACCCGAGCACGCCTTTCACTACCGCATTCCGTTACAGCGCGTGGACTTAATCCGTGGCGGTCGATTTGACCTGCCCGCAGAATGGGTTCGTGCGTGGAAAAACGACACGCGCGAGTTCGCGTTCCGGTACTTTCGCATGCCCACCACCAACTTCAAATTTGACCCTTACAAAAAAGGTACGCTTGCCGTGGTTTATGGGTTTGAGGGCGGATACTATAACGAACCCTTTCAATCGGACTTATTGGTGCTGGAAACAACCCCTTCTGGAGTCGTAGGGGGCGCCCGCACCGAACGAAACTTAATTGTGAATAAAATAAACTCGGGCTTTGGTTACCTAAAATCCACAACCTTGGGCAACGTTCTCGTTTCTGCTGGATTTACCGCTCCTGAACCAGGCAGTAAAACACCCGTTCGTTCCACCGGTCCGCGTTTAGTGCAGGTCGCTCCCGACGCCAACTTTAAGCCCTACGTGCTTCCGGAGCCCAGCGACAACATCGGATTGTATTTCTACGAAGGACTAGAGCAGATCGGCGGAGATCGATTCATCTTGCCGTACCGAACGTCAAAAGGCCTATCCATCGCCGTCTACCGAATCAAGCCATAACGCAATTCACACCACCTGCGATTTCTAATTAGCGCTCTAACCCTAAAGGCCAACCGTTACCTGATTCGTGACTACGCAGCTATGCGACACCGCAAGTTTAATCTTTAACAATCGCTACCCCCATGAAAGGAATTATTAGCCTTCTCGCCCTTGCATGCGCACTGAATGCGTTTGCGCAGGTCGATCGTAAGAAAGTGAATGACGGGTTATCCGCTTTTAATATCGACTCGGTAGAACAACGCCCAATTTGGTCCGGCTGCGAGGAACTCACTTCTGAAGACGAGCGTTTTGAGTGCTTCAACTACCAAATGATACGCTACATCCAGCAAAACTTCAATTTGCCCAGCGCAAAAAACCGCAAAGAGGAGTTGGAACGAACGGGGAAAATCTACGTTCAGTTCATTATCGAAAAAGACGGGCTCATAAATGAGGTAAAAATCATTCGGGGAGTGCACCCCGACGTTGACCAAGAGGCACGACGCATGGTCAAGAGCATCCCAAAAATGGCCGATCCAGCACGGGTCAATGGTAAACCCGTTCGCATGCGCTATACCTTACCTATTAAAACCCAGTATAGGTAAGTCGTCGTTACTCCTCTTTTGGGTTCCAGAGCTGTCGACTCGATGCTAATTCTTCCGGTGACTCGGAAACAACGACAAAAAGAAAACTCCTTAATCGTGTACCACGATTAGGGGGAGATACAGCAGCCCCGAGCGGAATCGAACCGCTATCAAACGTTTAGGAAACGTCTATTCTATCCGTTGAACTACGGGGCCAAGGGCCGCAAAATTAACCCCTGAGGGCTGCGCCGCCCTGCTCCGTGGCGAGAACGCCCTACATTCGCTGCATGCGAACACCCCTAATGATCCTGGCGCTGGCCCTGTCGGTGGCGACGGCTTGGGCGCAGCAGCGCTCCGCACCCCAAAAAAATAAGGTTCCGCAAGCATTTGAAACGGTTTTTGAACGCAGCAACGGGCTGGAATCGCCGACCTACCTCGAGATGATGGACTACTACCGCAGGCTGGTGGACGCCTACCCCGCGGTGCTTAAACTGGTAGAATTGGGTCCGACCGACGCCTACTACCCGCTGCACCTGGTGCTGGTGAGCCCTGAGGGAAGTCTGGATGCGGGCCAGTGGGCCGCCGAAGGCAAAATGCCGGTGCTGATCAACAACGGAATCCATCCGGGCGAGCCCGACGGCATCGACGCGAGCATGATGCTGGTGCGCGACGTGGCGCAGGGCCGGGTGAAGCTGCCGGCGAACGTGGTGCTGGCGGTGGTTCCGTGCTTCAACATTGGTGGAATGCTGCAGCGCAGCCCCTACCACCGGGTGGACCAGGACGGTCCGCGCGAGTTCGGCGCCCGCGGAAACAGCCAAAACCTAGACCTCAACCGCGACTTCATGAAGGCCGACGCGGCCGAGACCCGCAGCCTGATCCGCGCCATTGAATGGGTGAATCCGCTGGTGCTGATCGACAACCACGTGAGCAACGGCGCCGACTACCAGCACGTGATGACCCTTTTGAGCACCCAGCCCGAGAAGCTGGGCGGAGCCATGGGCGACCTGCTGCGCCACCAGCTCGAGCCTGAGGTTTACCGCCGTATGAAGGATGCGGGATTCCCGATGGTTCCGTACGTGAACCACTGGGGCACCACGCCCGAAAAGGGCTGGGACGCCTACCTCGAGGGTCCGCGCTACCTCAGCGGGTACGGCGCGGTGCGCAACATCTACAGCTTTGTGCCCGAAACCCACATGCTCAAGCCCTTTGCCGACCGGGTGCGCGCGACCTACGCCCTGAATGTGGCCCTGATCGAAACGTTTGCAGCGCAGCGCACGGCGGCGACCGAGGCCCAAGCGGCCCAGCGGGCGGCTGAGGCGCAAGCCACCCGGTTGCCGGTGGCCTGGGCGATTGACACGACGCAGGTCAATAGGGTTCCGTTTTTGGGATACCAACGCGGCTACAAGCCCTCAGAGGTCAGCGGGCAGCCCCGACTTTTTTACGACCGCCGCAAGCCCTACGAGGTGAACGTGGCCTACCGCGACGTAGCTGTGGCCACCCAGTGGGCGGACGTGCCGGAGGCCTATATCATTCCGCGCGGATGGACCGAGGCCTGGGACCGCTTGACGGCGCACGGAATCCGCTTTCGCGAGCTCACCCGCGACACGACGCTGCGCGTGGAAGTGACCTACATCGAGGGCTATAAGGCCTCGCCGCAACCCTACGAGGGGCATTTTGCGCTGCGCGGAATCCAAACGCGCCGCGACACCCTCGACGTGAAGTTTTTGGCGGGCGACTATTGGGTTCCGAGCGAGCAGCCCATGCGACGCTACCTCGCCGAAGCGCTCGAAGCCGACGCCCCTGACGGACTGCTGGCCTGGGGTTTTTTTAATGCCGTGCTGCAGCAAAAAGAGGGATTCAGCGGGTACGTATTTGAGGACACCGCGGCCAAGCTGCTGCGGGAGCGCCCGGCCCTCAAGGCGGCGTTCGAAGCCAAAAAGGCGTCAGACCCCGAATTCGCCGGCAACGGCGACGCCCAGCTCAACTGGATTTTTCAGCAAACCGAGTACTACGAACTGCGGCACCGCAGGTATCCGGTGTACAAACTGTTCTAGGATAGACGAGGTAAACTCTTAGCGCACCGTGGCCCCCACCGGCAAGTCGCCGTCGGGCTGCACAAAGGCCAGTTTACCCGTTTCGGGATTGTCGGCCATCAGGATCATGCCTTGCGACTCGATTCCGCGCATCGCCCGCGGAGCGAGGTTGGCCAGCAGGATCACGCGCCGTCCCACGACCTCTTCGGGGCTGAAGTGCTCGGCGATTCCGCTCAGCACCGTGCGGCGGTCAAGGCCCGTGTCGAGCGTGAGTTTGAGGAGGCGGTCGGCCTTGGGCACCCGCTCGGCCTCAAGCACTTGTGCGACGCGAAGGTCAAGCGGCGCGAACTGGTCGTAGGTGATTTCGGGCGCCAACGGCGCCAGTTCGGAGGCTTCAGATTCAGTCACGGCAGGAGCATTTGCGGCAGACGCAGCCTGGAGCTTGGCGCGCTGCGCCTCGACCTGCTCGTCTTCGATTTTTTGAAAGAGTAAGCTGGGCTCGCCCAGGGCGGATCCCACCGGGATCCACGGTCCTGCACCAGCCAAGTCGGCCCACTTCAGGGCAGGCGCCCCTCCGAGCATGGCGCGGATGCGGTCCGCGGTAAACGGCATAAACGCTTCAAAGGCGGTCGCCAGGGCCGCCACGAGCTGGGTCGCGACGCCCAAAATGGCTGCGGCGCGATCGGGGTCCGTCTTGACCACCTGCCAGGGCGCCTCGTCGGCGAGGTACTTGTTGCCCACGCGGGCCAAGTCCATCGCATGGCCGAGGGCCTCGCGGAACTTAAACGCTTCAAGCGCTTCAGCCACCAAGGCGGAGTGGGCCGCCACCGCGCCCAGCGCCTCGCGGTCCTGGGGGAGGGTACCGGCCGCAGGCACGGTTCCGCCACAGAATTTGTGGTTGAGGACCATCACGCGGTTTACCAGGTTGCCCAGCACGGCGACCAGCTCCGAATTGTTGCGCTGCTGGAAGTCGGCCCAGGTGAAGTCGTTGTCTTTGGTCTCAGGCATCGTGGCGGTGAGCACGTAGCGCAGCACGTCCTGCTGGCCGGGGAAGTCCGCCAAGTACTCGTGCAGCCACACGGCCCAGTTGCGCGAGGTCGACAGCTTTTGGCCCTCGAGGTTCAAAAATTCGTTGGCCGGAACCTGGTCGGGCAAAATGTACCCGCCGTGCTGCATCAAAATGGCCGGAAAAATCACGCAGTGGAAGACAATGTTGTCCTTGCCAATAAAGTGAACGAGGCGGGTCGAGGGGTCCTTCCACCAGGTCTCCCAGCCGTCGCCCTTGAGCTCTTGGGTGGCGGTGATGTAGCCCAGGGGCGCGTCAAACCAAACGTAGAGCACCTTGCCGTCGGCGCCCTCAACCGGAACGGGCACGCCCCAATCCAAGTCGCGCGTCATCGAGCGCGGCTGCAGGCCGTCGCCGGCGTCGAGCCAGCTCAGGGTTTGGCCGTAGACGTTGGGCTTCCACTCGGGGTGCGAGGTGATGTAGCGGCGCAGGTCGTCAGACAGCTTGTTGAGCGGCAAAAACCAGTTGGTGGTGGGTTTGAGCACGGGCGTTGCGCCGCTCAGGGTGGACCTCGGATTGATCAGGTCGGTGGGATTCAGCGTGGCTCCGCACTTCTCGCACTGGTCGCCGTAGGCGGAATCGTGGCTGCAGCGCGGACAGGTTCCCGTGATGTAGCGGTCCGCCAAAAACTGCTGGGCCTCGGGGTCAAAGTACTGGTCGGTCTGGCGCGCCTCAAATACACCCTTGCCGTACAGGGTTTTGAAAAAATCAGACGCCACCTGCTTGTGGCGGTCGCTGCTGGTGCGCGAATAGTGGTCAAAGGCGATGCCAAAGTCCGCCAGGGCGTCGCGCATCATGACGTGGTAGCGGTCGACGATTTCGCGCGGAGTAACTCCCTCTTTGCGTGCCTTCATGGTGACGGCCATACCGTGCTCGTCGGAGCCGCACACAAAGGCAACTTCATCGCCTTTTAAGCGTTTGTACCGGACGTAAATGTCTGAGGGCAAGTAACAGCCCGCCAAATGGCCCAAGTGGATGGGCCCGTTTGCGTACGGCAATGCGGCCGTGACTAAAGTGCGCTTGAATTCCGACGCCATATCTGCAAAGGTAAACTACCTTGGGGGCCGCTATGCTGCGCATTCCTGCCTTCCTCAAGCCCGGCGACCAGATCGCGTTAATCAGTCCGAGTCGTTTTGCGGAACCGGAGCAAATCGCTTCCGCCCAAGCGTTTGCTTCGGCCCACGGTTGGGAGCTGGTTTTGGCCCCTGGGCTGGGCGATTCCGACGGTCAATTGGGCGGAACCGACGGCGCCCGCGCCGCCCAAATCAACTGGGCGTTGGCGCAGCCCTCGGTGCGGGCCGTTTGGGGCGTTCGCGGGGGCTACGGAGCCGTGCGCGCCGTCGACCTGGTCGACTGGACCCTGCTCGAACGCGACCCGAAATGGCTCGCTGGCTTTAGCGACTTCACGGTGCTGCTCGGCGAATCCTGCGTGCGGGGCGTCGCCTCGATGCACGGCCCCATGGCAATCCAGCTGGCGCGAAACGCTTCTCCGGACTCGTTTCAAGCACTTGCCGACGCCTGGAAGGGCGCACCTTGGACGCTCAGCGGGCGCACCGACTCGGAGAACTTCGCGGTACGCGGACCGCTGGTCGGCGGCAACCTTTCGGTACTCTACAGCCTACTGGGTTCGCGGAGTTTTCCCGACCTGCGGGGCTGCATCCTCGCCATTGAAGACCTCGACGAGTACCTCTACCACCTCGACCGCATGATGCAGGGCCTTCGCCGAGCGGGCGTTTTGGACGGCGTCCTCGCGGTGGTGGCCGGAGACTTCAGCGACCTCAAAGACCACGAGCGCCCCTTTGGGCGAACCTGGTCCCAAATCCTCCGCGAAGCGGTTCCAGCCGAAATTCCCGTCGTCGAGCACCTCGGTTTTGGCCACGAGAACCGTAATCTTACGTTTGTCCACGGCTTGCCGCACGCCCTCGACGCAACTTCGGGGCATGCCACACTCCGACCCCTTTTGCCCTAGCGCCTCCCTTCCTGCCAATCCGCTGGTGCGCAGCCTTGCGCCCACCGCACGCCGACCCCGCGGCCTCGAAGCCGAAGAAGCGGCCCTCGCCCACTATACCGCTCAGGGCTACGTGCTCCTCGCGCGCAATTGGCGCCACCGGCGGTTTGAAGTCGACCTGATTTTGGCCTCGCCCAACCGCTCGACCTTGGTTGCCGCCGAAGTCAAGTTTCAGTCCCGTTTGACCGATTTTGCGCCATGGAACCGCCCGCAGCTCGCCCGCATCCAGCGCGCCGCGGCAGCCTTTGGGCGCCTGCAGTGACACCGCGGATCTTGGCGCATCGACCTCGTGCGCTGCCACGGCAGCCCGGTGCGCGTCGTGGAGGTACGAGAGAACGGATGGGTCGGTATTTAGTTGCTGGCTTCGGGGTACTCCGTGCGAACAGCAAGCTAATAGTTGCTAGTTACTAAGAACCAAGACCCTACCTTTGCACCGTGAATTCACGCAAACCACGGCCCAGCGGCGCACCAGGTGCGTCCAAGCCCAAGCCCGCTGCGAAGCGGCCTGCCGCACGAAGTGAACGTCCAGACGCCGAGGGGTCTGCTGACGCACCGCGCCGCACCTCCGCTCGCCCCAGCAACCGCAGTATGGACCGCGCTCCGCGCGAAGACCGCCCCTACGGCGACCGCCCGAGTCGGCCCGCAACCCCACGTGGTGGCGCGTCGCGCGGCGAAGACCGCCCCTACGGCGACCGCCCGAGTCGACCCAGCCAGCCCGGAGGCGCCTTCAAAACCTTCGGCCCAAAGAAAGAATTCCGCGCCAACGACGCCCGCGGCGCCCGACCCAGCCGCCCAGCGGGCCCCCGACCCAGCGCGCCTTCGGGCCAAGCGGGGCAAGAGCCCCACGAACCTTGGAACATGGAAGGGCTTGGTCCCAAGCACTTTAGCGGCGAAGGCCGCGTGCACCCCAAGTACGGAACCGACGGGCGCGAGCGCAAGTCCGGCTTCGCCAGCACCGGCTACCGCAAGCAGCCTACCGGACGTCCGAAATTCAAGACGGCCGAGGAGTACGCGCCCGACAGCGACACGATGCGCCTGAACCGCTACCTGGCCCACGCCGGCATTTGTTCGCGCCGCGAAGCCGACGACTTGATCAGCCAAGGCCTCGTCACCGTGAACGGCCAAGTGGTTACCGAAATGGGTCACAAGGTGGGGCCCGGCGACGACGTGCGCTACGCCGGCGAACGCCTCAAAAGCGAGCGCAAAGTGTACGTGCTGCTCAACAAGCCCAAGGGATTCATCACCACGGTGGACGACGAACGCGCGCGCAAAACCGTGATGGACCTGGTGGCCAATGCCTGCCGCGAGCGCATTTACCCCGTCGGACGCTTGGACCGCGCCACCACCGGGGTGCTGCTGCTCACCAACGACGGCGCAATGGCCAAGAAGCTCACGCATCCGAGCCACGGCGCCAAGAAAATTTACCAGGTCACCCTCGACAAGCCCTTCACGCCCGCCGACATGGACCGCCTCAAGCGCGGAATCAAGCTCGACGACGGCCCGGCCCAGGTGGACCAGATTGAGTTTCCGGATCCCGAAAACCTCTACGAAGTGGGCGTCGAAATCCACATCGGGCGCAACCGCATCGTGCGCCGCATGTTTGGCGCCCTGGGCTATGAGGTGGTGAAATTGGACCGCACGGTTTTTGCGGGACTAACCAAGAAGAACCTTTCGCGCGGGCAGTACCGCTTGCTCAACGAGAAAGAAATTGCCTTCTTGAAAATCCAGCAGTAAATGCGCCGCGCCCTCCGAATCCTCCTCTGGGTCCTGGCCGTCCTCACGGCGGCCCTGGGCGGATTGGCCGGCTACGTGTACACCCACCAAGACGAACTCAAAGCCGCGATGCTGTCGGCCGTCAACGAACGGCTGAACAGCCCGGTGCGCATCGGCGCCCTCGAGGTGGACCTCTGGGGGCGGTTCCCCGACGTGTCGCTGCGCTTTGACGAAGTGCTCATTCCCGACCCGCAGATTCCGAGCGACAGCCTGGCTTATGCGGCCTCGATCTACGCCCAGTTTGACTTGTTTAAGGCGGTGCGCGGAACCTACATTTTGCAGCGCATTACCCTCACCGACGGCCGGCTGAAGCTGCGCTGGAACGAGGACGGAACGAACAACTACGGCATTTTTAAGGAGGATTCCAGCTCGACGGCGCAAGCCGCCGTGCAGCTCGACGGCGTGACGCTGCTCAACACCTGGGTCACCTTGAGCGGACACGGAACTCCGCCCTGGAAGCAGCGCTTTTTGGCCGAACGGGTGCGCGCCCGCGGCAGCCTGAACGCCGACGCCTTTGCCGCCGAACTCGATTGGGAACTGCGAATTCCCCACCTCGCGGCCCAGCCCATTCGCGTCGAAGGAAGCGCCGAGATGAACGGATCCAACGGGCAGTTTGCGGTTCCCCGAGGCGAACTCAATGTGGCCGGCTGGAGCCTCAACTTGAGCGGCCAGCTTCGCGACGGCCAAGGCGCATGGTCCTTGTCGGCCAACGACCTCGACGTCGCCAAGGTCATTGCCTTAATTCCCGCAGAGCTGCTGCCCGACCCCGAAACGATGCAGCTCGGAGGCTCAGCCAACCTCAAGGCCAAGGTGGTCACCACCGCCCAGGGCAGCCGAATCGTCGCCGACGCCCAGTGGTCCGAAGGCCGATTGACTTCGGGCCCTTTTGACTTCCAAGAAATTAAGGCCAACGTCCACCTCGACAACGGCCCGCAGGCCCGCGCGTCGAGCACTGAATTCCGCATGGACGTCGTTCAGTCCCAAACCGCAACCAGCAGCGTCGCGGGTCAGTTCCTGCTGCGCAACCTCGACGCCCCCGAGCTCCAGTTTTCGGGAGCCGTCGACCTCGAGCTCGCCGAATTCCTGCGCTGGATCGAAATCAGCACCTGGGACGAAGCGGGCGGGCGCGCTCAAGGCAGCCTCGGATTCAACCACCGCTACCCCAACCTTGAGGCCCTCGGACGCGACGGCGTTTGGGGCGGACAGTGGTCGGGCAACCTCGCGCTCAGCCCCGGCACCTGGCGCGCCCAAGGCAGCAAAATGGCCGTTCAGGTTTCGGGCGGAAGGCTCAAACTCGACGGGCACGACCTGCAGCTCGAAGCCTTCAAAGCCCAACTCGGGCGTTCGGACCTCACCCTCAGCGGTACGGTACGCAACGCCCTCAACGACGAAGGAATCGCCTACGACCTCCGGGCCCAATCCGCCCAGCTTCACGTCAGTGAACTCATGGAATCTGAGGTGTGGAATGGCGACTGGACCGGCCCCGACGACCCCAACGACCCGGAATTTAACGATCCCTACCGCGTGGAACTGCGCGCCGGCCGCCTCCACTACGACGACCTTCACTTGGCCGACGTACAGGGCGAATTCGTCGGGCGCGGACTCAATTTCAGCGTGCACCGGGCCCTGGCTAGCCTCGGCGGAGGCCAAATTCGCGGAAGCGGCGAATGGACCGCCGCCCAACCCGACGGCGGGCACCTCCAAGCCCAACTGCAGCTGCAGCGGGTGCGCATCAACACCCTGCTCCGCGAAGTCAACAACTTCAACCAGAGCACATTGACCGCCGAAAACGTCGACGGAATCCTCGACGCCCAAGTCAACCTGCAGCTGGACTTTGACGCCAACTACGACTGGGTTCCGGCCAGCTTGGTCGCCGAAGTCCAGTTCAACCTCGAGAACGGACGCCTGCGCAACGTCGACGCCCTTCAGCAGCTGGCGCGCTTCGCCGAAGTAGACGCCCTGAAGGACGTGCGCTTCGCACCGGTGCGGAACACCCTTTATGTTTCGCAGCAGCGGGTACTGATTCCCGAAATGCTCCTCGAAAACAATGCGCTGCAGCTCAAGGTAGCGGGCACCCACGGCTTTGACCAGGTGGTCGACTACCGCTTTCAGCTGCAGCTGCGCGAACTCCTGGGGGCCAACAAGCCCAAGCCCAGCCGGGCGGTGGACGCCTACATCACCGAAGAGTCGACGCGCGGACCCGTTTGGGTTCCGATTCGCGCCACCGGCCCCATCGACAAGCTCCAGATTAAGCTCGACGGACAGTCCCTCAAAAACGACGTCAAAGCCGGCGTAAAACAGGACTGGGAAAAGCAGGCCAGCGAGATCAAAAACGCCATAAAACCCGCAGAATATCAATCTGTTGACCCTGAAAAGAAGTACCAGTTTGAGTGGACCGACGGAGACGAAGACACCAGCCGTTCGATCAACGAGCCGGATCGTTCGCGCACCCAATTACCCCGACTTCGGCGCAAGGGCGGCGGCGGCTAATTTTTGCGTATATATTTGTTTCACTTATGCGCCGTATTCTCGTAGTTCTGTTGCTGGCCCTAGCGCCCTCGGTTTTTGGTCAAACCGGTCCTAACCCGACCGAGGTTTGTGGAGTGTTTGCACCCAACGCCTTCACGCCGAACCGCGACAACACCAACGACCTTTTTGGCGTAGTCGTTTCAGAAGCCTGCGAAATGGTGACCTACCAACTTCGCGTGTTTGACCGCTACGGACGCCTGGTGTTCGAATCCAGCGATCCGCGCGACCGCTGGGACGGCAACTACAACGGCCGCGCCATGAAAGAGGGAACCTACCTCTGGCAGCTGAACGCCACCTACATCGACCCCGACGGCACGAACCAGGTTCGCCTCGCCGAGCAAGGTTCGGTGGTTCTGATTCGCTAACCAAATGGCGATCAGGCTTTTAAGCCTTTTTTTCGGATTTCTTTTTTGGAGTTTTTCGCCCGCGGAACTCGATTCCGTTTTGTCGGTCCAGTGCCGCGTCGACGCCGCTGAGTGGTCCAAGCGCGCTAAGAATTCCGCCTGGCTCCTCTCGGTGCGCCGGGCCGACGGAACCCCCATCGAAGAGCTCGTCATTCCCGCCACCCGGAACCCCCAAGTTCTTGAACTGGGCGAGCGGCGCCCGGGAACCTACATCGTGGCCGCCTACTTCGATACCAACGGCAACCGCAAGCTCGACCGCGGCGTCTTCACCAACCCCATCGAGCCCTACGCCTTCAGCAACAACGCCCGGAACCGCTTCAGCGAGCCCGACTTGAGCGCCCAGCGCTTCGCGCATCCGGGTCCGCTTCAAAAATTGGAACTGAAGCCCGCGTTTTAGGCAGCTGGTTGCTAGTTGCTAGTTGCTAGCTAAAAACGAATTCACCACTTCTTGGAATGCCTTGGGCTGCTCGGCGTGCACCCAGTGACCGGCCCCGGCGATGCTCTCCAGCTGGGCGGCGGGAAAGTGGTTAAGGATTCCCGGCCAATCCTCGTCGCGCACGTAGTTGCTGGCCAGTCCGCGCACAAAAAGCGTCGCACCGACGTACTGGTCCAGGCTGCCCAGGGGCTTGCCGATGCGGTCCATGCTGGCTTCGAGCACCGGGAGGTTGCACTTCCAGCCCAACTGCTTTTCGTCGGTCCACTCCAGGTTTTTAAGCAAAAACTGGCGGATTCCCCAATCGCTCAGCTGGGATTCGAGGGCCCGGTCGGCCTCGGTTCGGGAGCCCAGGCGGCTCAGGTCGAGTCCGCGCATGGCGTCCAAGATAAACTGGTGGTGCGGCGGGTAGGCGCGCGGACCAATGTCGACCACGACGAGCCGCTCCACCGTGCTCGGGTAGCGCACGGCGAGCTCCATGGCCACTTTTCCGCCCATGCTGTGGCCGAGCCAGGCCATGGGGCGCCCTGAGGCGTGGGACTCGGCGTAGGCCAGCGCGTCTTCGACCATTTCAGGGTAGCTGTGGCTCGCGGTGTGCGGGGAACGGCCGTGGTTCCGTTGGTCGATTAAGTGCACTTCCATTCCTAGGTCGGCCCAGGTGCGCGCGTGGCTCGCCCAGTTGTCGCCCATTCCAAGAAATCCGTGGAGGACCATGAGGGGGCGTCCGCCCGCTCCAATGATTTTTGATGAAAGCGTCACTGAGGCCATGGGTCAAAGGTACCGAAGTCAGGCCCGGCGCTGCGCGCCGAGTTCCAGCTGGTAGCGGTAGCGCTGGATGCTGTTCTCGAGTCCGAGGTACAGGGCGTCTGCGATCAGGGCGTGGCCGATCGATACCTCGTCGAGTTCGGCCACCGACGCCGCAAAAAACGCCAGGTTTTCGGCATTGAGGTCGTGGCCGGCATTGATTCCCAGGCCGAGGGAGTGGGCCGTTGCCGCCGCCTCGGCATACGGCGCGACGCTGGCGGCGCGCACGCGCTCAAACGAGGCCTCGTCGCCCTGGGCACGAAGCCGCAAGGCTGCCTCGTAGCCTTGGGCGTAGGCTTCGGTGTAGAGTTCGATGCGGTCGGCCCCCACCGCCCGCGCGCCCTCGATGCGGACCGCGTCGCACTCGATGAAGAGCGAGGTGCGGATTCCGGCGGCGCGAAACTCCGCCACGACGTCGCGCAGCAGGTCGGCGTGCGCGAGGGTGTCCCATCCCGCGTTCGAGGTGAGGACGTCGGGGCCGTCGGGGACCAACGTCACCTGCTCCGGACGGCATTCCAAGACGAGGTCGACGAAGGACCGGCTGGGATAGCCCTCAATGTTGTACTCGGTAGTCACGACCTCGCGAAGGGCCCGGGCGTCGGCGTAGCGAATGTGGCGCTCGTCGGGGCGCGGATGCACCGTAATTCCTTGCGCACCAAACTCCTGAGCACGTCGGGCGGCCTCGAGGACGTCGGGAACGCGTCCGCCGCGGCTGTTGCGCAGCGTAGCCACTTTATTGATGTTGACCGACAAGCGGGCGGGTTGGAGGACGGCCATAAGACAAACGTTGCTAAAGGTTTCGCAAAGGTCGCGTAGCCGTTTAAAATTCCTACCTTACGTTTGACGCATGTTTTGGGAGGAATTGCTGCAAACCGAACGCCCCGAAGGCCAGCGCTACTGGCCGGTGGCCGACGCCGACGGGCGCTACGCCGGGATGGCCGGGCGCGACGGAGTCTGCGTGGCGCAGCCCCCCTGCACCACCGACCAGCATGCCCTGGAGTCCCTGCGGGTGTTCGCCGAGACGACCCTCGACGCCGTGGCGGTGGTCGACTCCGACGATCGCCTGCTCGGGGGTCTGAGCGCCGAGCGCCTGACGGCATGGATGGGCGCCCAGTGGTGCTTTCAGCTGCCGGGCAGCAGCGTTTGGCTGCAAAGCGACCAATCGCTGAAGAGCGCCTGGATTCAGGCCCTCGAAGAAGAAGGCTACCGCGTCGTGGCCCTGGCTACCGACTTTGACGGGTCCGCTGCGCGGTTCGGCACCTGGATTCGCCTGGACCAGCCCGACCCGACCGCCGCCGTCGAAACCCTGGAGCGCTTGGGCGCCACGGTGTTGGGATCCTACCCCCCGGGACGCCGCCACAACGACGCCCAAGACAACCTCGACCACCTCATTCACTACCTGAACCTCTAGACCATGGCCCGCATTGCGATTTACGGAAAACGCGTGCCCGACGAGGCCCAGCCCTTTGTGGAACGCACCCTCGCTTCGCTGAGCCAGGAGGGCTGCGAAGTCATCATGTACCGCGGCTTTCAAAACCGCCTGAACGAAGCCTGGAACCTGGGCTTGGAGTACCCCGAGTACCCTTCAGCTGAAGCCCTGCAGGAACTCAAGCCAGACTTTTTACTGGTGATTGGCGGCGACGGAACGCTGCTCGACGCCACCTCGCTCGTTGGCCGCAGCGGAATTCCGCTCATCGGCCTCAACACCGGACGGCTCGGGTTCTTGGCCAACATCACCCGCGACGAGGCCCCGACGGCCCTCAAGCGCATTTTGCAGGGCCAGTACCGCATCGAAGAGCGCTACACGCTGCAGGCGTCGACCGACGGACCCGAACTGCTCGACCCCAATTTTGCCCTCAACGAAATCGCCGTGAGCCGCAAGGGCACGACCAGCATGATTTCGGTCCACGTGCACCTCGACGGCCAATTTTTGAATACCTATTGGGCCGACGGACTGCTCATCAGCACGCCCACCGGCTCGACGGGCTACAATTTGAGCTGCGGCGGACCCATCCTGATGCCCCTGTCGCCCAACTTCATCTTGACGCCCATTGCGCCGCACAATTTAACGGTGCGTCCGCTCGTTATTCCCAACGATGGCGTACTGGAACTCCGCATTGAGGCGCGCGAAGGCAACTTTTTGTGTTCGCTGGATTCGCGCGTCTTCACGCTCGACGTCGAAACGACCCTGCGCATCCAGCAGGCCGACTTCAAGTTTCGCCTGGTGCAAACCGAAGAGCACAACTTCCCTACTACGCTGCGCAACAAGCTCTTATGGGGACTTGATCGGCGCAATTAGGCCCCGGCAAAGCACGTATCTTTGCGGCCCTATGCGTCGCAGCCTCCTCATTGCCATCCTTTGGGCGCCCTTGGCCTTGGCCGGGCAGCACAGCCAGGACCTCACGATTTCGTGGGGCGGAATGGGATTGCGCGGCGACGTGGGCCCCACCTGGGGAACCCCCACCCAGGGCCCCGCGTGGTCGCTCGGCTACCGCTACCAGGGCCATCCGCACTACGCCCTTCGCCTGCTGGGCGAACGCGCGGAATTCACCACCTCAGACGTGCAGAGCGGCCGCGCCGACCGCGAGGCCCGCGGAATCACCGTCCGCACCCAAACCCAAAGCCTCTGGGCCTTGGGCGAAGTCACCTTTTTGCCGTTGCGCATTCCCTCGTTCCGCCTGCAGCACAGCCCCTACTTGTTTGGCGGAATCGGCGTCACCCAGTACCAGCCGCAGGGCCAGTACCAGGGAGCATGGATGGACCTGCGTCCGCTCGGCACCGAGGGCCAAGGGCTGGACGGCTCGGGAACCACGCTGTACGGGACGCGCGCCGTGAGCATTCCGCTCGGACTCGGCTGGCGGGCCCACCTCGGCCCCTGGCTGACCGCCCAAGCCGAAGCCCAATGGACCTGGATCCAGAGTGACTACGTCGACGACGTGTCGGGCAACTACGCCGACGTGGCCGCGCTTCGCGAAGCCCGAGGCGATGCCGCCGCGTACTTCGCCGACCCGACCGGCCGCGGAACCGCCGGCTATTCCCGAGGACAATCGGACCAAAACGACGGTTTGATTCGCGTCAATGTCGGTTTAGGTTTGCACTTAGAGAAATTTTGGGAAACTTGCGCCGCATTCCTTAACTGATGAAGAACATTCCGCAGCACGTCGCCATTATCATGGACGGCAACGGCCGTTGGGCCAAGAAGCAGGGCTTCACCACTCGGGTGCGCGGCCACGAGCTGGGCGTAGAGGCCCTTCGCCGGGCCGCCACGAACGCGGCCGAACTCGGAATCCGCTACCTCACCGTCTACGCTTTTTCTGAAGAAAACTGGCAGCGCCCAAAGGTCGAAGTCGACGCGCTGATGAACATTTTGATGACGAGCCTGAGCAAGGAGCTCCCGGTGCTGCAGGAGAACCAGATACGCCTCCATGCCGTCGGCAACCTCGACGCCCTTCCGGCCAAGGCGCGCGCCCAACTCGACGCCACCCGGGCGGCCACCGCAGGCAATACCCGCATGGTGCTGACGCTGGCCCTGAGCTACGGGAGCCGCCAAGAGCTCACCGCAGCCGTTCAAGGGCTCGCCCGCCGCGCCGCAAACGGCGAGCTTGTACCCGAAGCCATTACCGAGGCCGACATCGCGCAATCGCTGTGGACGCACGACCTGCCCGATCCCGACTTGGTGATCCGGACCAGCGGCGAGCAGCGCATCTCCAACTTCTTACTTTGGCAAATTTCCTACGCCGAATTGGTCTTCTTGCCCGTACTTTGGCCTGATTTTTCGAAGGAAGACCTGGTCGCCGCGCTGGAACAGTATTCCAGCCGCGAACGGCGCCTCGGCAAAACCAGCGAACAACTTCACGCATGAACCGCTTCTTCATCCTCGTCCTGATCGCCCTGTTTGGCATGGCGCGCCCCGCGTGGGCCCAAATGCCGGCATCGCCCAGCGTCGAAGTCACCGCGGGAATTGACTACGAAGTGGGCGGAATCCTGGTGACCGGCGCCGACGAGCTCGACCCCGCGATGGTCACGCTGCTCAGCGGCCTTCGCGTGGGCGACGTGGTGCAGTTTCCTTCAGAGAAGATCGCCGACGCGGTGCGCAACCTGTGGAAGCAAGAGCTGTTTGAAGACATCCAGCTCTACATCACGGCCCGCAACGGCGGGGTGGTGTACCTCGAGTTCCGCCTCAAGACCCTGCCCAAACTCAGCAAGTACTACTTTACCGGGCTCAGCAAGGCCCGCCAAGACGCACTGCGCGAAAAACTGGGTCTGAGCCGAGGCACCATTGTATCGCAAAACTTGATTCGCACCACCGAATCCACCATCCGCAAGCACTTCATTGAGAAGGGGTACCCCGACGTTAAGGCCAAGGTGACGCCCCTAGCCGACACCGGGTTCGCTCAAGCCGTCGTGCTGCACCTCGACGTCGAAACGGGTCCGCGCCTGCGCATCGACGACATTGTTTTTGAAGGCAACCAGCAGTTGAGCAGCGCCAAGCTCCGCCGGGCGATGGACGAGCTGCACCGCATGCGCTGGTGGAACATTTTTCAGTCCGCCAAGTACCTCGAAGAAAAACTCGACGGCGAGCGCGCCCTTATCATCGAGGCCTACAACCACGCCGGATTCCGCGACGCCCGCATCGTGCGCGACACCGTATACCGCGTCGACGTCAAGGACAAGCCCCGGATTCGCATCGCATTTACCGTAGAAGAGGGGCGCCCCTACTACTACCGAAGCGTGCGCTTCTTGGGCAATTCCAAGTACGACAATGCGACGCTGCAGAGCATTCTGAAGATCGAGGCCGGCGACAAGTACGACTCCAAGCTGTTGGGAACGCGCGTGAACGGCGACCCCAACGGCAACGACATTTCGTCGCTGTACCTGAACAACGGCTACCTGTTCAGCAACGTGATTCCGGTCGAGGTGCGCGTAGCCAACGACTCGATCGACTTGGAAATCCGCATTCGCGAAGGCCGACCTGCGTCCGTGCGCAAAGTGACCGTGGTGGGCAACGACCGCACCAACGACCACGTGATTTACCGCGAAATCCGCACCCGCCCCGGCGACTTGTTTTCGAAGGCCGACATTCAGCGCACGATTCGCGAACTGGGGCAGCTGGGCTACTTTGATCCGCGGTCCATCAACATTACGCCGAATCCCGATCCGGTAACGGGTTCGGTAGACCTCGAGTACACGGTCACCGAGCAGTCCACCAGCCAGCTCGAGCTGCAGGGCGGATGGGGCGCCAACATGGTCATCGGCACGGCGGGTCTGAACTTCAACAACTTCAGCGCGCGCAACCTGTTCAACAAGCAGGCGTGGCGTCCGCTGCCGTCAGGGGACGGGCAAACCATCAACATCAGGGCCCAGAGCAACGGAACCTTTTTCTCTTCCTACAACTTCAGCTTTACCGAGCCCTGGCTGGGAGGCAAAAAGCCCAACTCGATCACGTTCACGGCCTACCACAACCGCATGAACGCCACCGGCCGCACCGACAGCACGGCCCAGCGCATCAGCATCACCGGGGTTACGCTGGGGCAAGGCCTGCGCCTCAAGTGGCCCGACGACTACTTTACGCTGTACCACGCGATCGAGTACCGCCGCTTCGACATCAACAACTACCCGTTTGGCACGGCCATGTTCAAGACGGGCATTGCCAACTCCGTCGCCTACACCTTCAGCCTTCGCCGCGACAACCGGGACCTCCCGATTTTCCCGACCCGCGGCTCGAGTTTGTCGTTTAACATGGAGCTAACGCCGCCGCTGTCGCTGCTCGACGGACGCGACTACAGCAAGTTGACCACCAACGAGAAGTACCGCTTCATCGAATACCACAAGTTCAAGTTTTCAGGCGACTACTACATGCAGCTGGCCAAGAATTTGGTAGCGCGGTCCTACGGCGAATTCGGATTTTTGGGCTCCTACAACAAGGACTACGGGCTTCCGCCGTTTGAGCGCTTTTACTTGGGCGGAGACGGACTGCAGAACTTCGTACTCGACGGCCGCGAAATCGTAGGCCTTCGCGGGTACACCAACTTCAGCCTCACGCCCCCGGGAGGCGGCGCCCTGTACACCAAGTTCACGTCGGAACTCCGCTACCTCATTTCTCCGAGCCCCACGGCCCAAATTTTTGCTCTGGCCTTCCTCGAGGCGGGCAACAACTACAGCAACTTTGGCGATTTTCGTCCGTTTGAGCTCAAGCGCAGCGCGGGGGTCGGCCTTCGCATCTTCATGCCCATGTTTGGCCTGCTGGGCGTCGACCTCGGACACGGTTTTGACCCGATGCCCGGCAAGGTGGTCCCGTCGGGATGGCAAACGCACTTCGTCTTAGGCCAGCAGTTTTAAGTAGTATGCGCCGCCTCGTCCTCCTCATTTTGGTCGCTGTTTCGACCGCCGCCTTGGGGCAGCGCATTGGGTACGTCGATACCCAAGTGCTGCTCAAAAAGCACCCGATGTACGTGCAGGCCCAGGCCGAAGTCGAGCGCCTCAACGCCCAGTGGCTGGGCGAAGTGCAGTCGCTGTTTGACGACGCCGAAGCGCTTCGCGGTCAGCTCGAAGCCGAGCGGGTTCTGCTCACCGTGGGCATGGCCGCCGAGCGCGAAAAGTCCATCGCCTCCACGCTGGACAGCGCCAAGGCCCGGCAGCTGCGCTACTTTGCGCCCGACGGCCAACTCTTCTCGAAGCGCGAAGAGTTGATCGCCCCAATCCAGGCCCAGGTCGCCGCCGCCATCCGCGAAGTGGCCCGCCGCAAGAAACTCGACGTCGTGCTCGACAAAGGCAGCAACCTCGCCGTCGTGTACGCCAACGAATCCCTAGATATCACCAACGAAGTCCTGCAGCAGCTTGGCTTCTAACATCCTACCTTTGAACCCATGAAGAAAATCGCCCTCGTTATCGCCCTCGCCGTGGCCAGTGCCGCCAGCGCCCAGTCGGTTATTGCCCACGTGAACGTGGACAGCCTGCTCGTGCAGATGCCCGAATACAAGAAAGCCCAAGAGGCGCTTCAGGCTGAGCAAGCCAAGTTTGAGGCCGAGGCCAAAGAAATGAACGCCGAGCTCGAAAAGGGCGCGCAAGCGCTTCAGGCCAATGCCGCCACCTGGACCGAGCTCCGCCAGCGCCAAGAGCAAACCCGCCTTCAGGAGATGTACAACAACATCCAGGAGTACATGCAAGGCGCCCAGGGCCAGCTGCAGCAAAAAGAGGTGGAATTGATCACGCCGGTGCTCGAGAAGCTGCAAGCCGCCATTAACGCCGTGGCCGAGACCAAAAAGGTTTCGTACGTGCTCGACGCCTCGCAGAGCAAAGGCCAGGTGATTTACGCCAAGGGCGGAATCAATCTTGGAGCCGACGTTCGCGCCTACTTGGCCAAGTAATGCCAGCTGCCGTTGACGGGCCCATTGGGCTCTTTGACTCTGGGGTTGGCGGACTTACCGTCGCCCGCGCTTTAGCCGATCGCCTTCCCGGTGAGCGGCTTCTTTATTTTGGCGATACCGCGCACCTTCCCTACGGAGACAAGTCGCCCGAGGCCATTCGCGGCTACAGCCTGTCGATCGCCCAGCACCTCGTGGACCTCGGAGCCAAAGCCATCGTAGTGGCCTGCAACTCGGCGTCTTCGGTGGCCTTCGAAGCCTTGGTCGACGCCCTGCACGTGCCGGTGTTCAACGTGATTGATCCGGTGGTGGCCGAAGTGGCGCGCCTCGACGTGAAGCGCGTCGGAATCTGGGGCACCAAAGCCACCATTAAGTCGGGCGTGTTCCCTGCCAAGCTCAAGGAATCGGCCCCCGACGCGGCCGTGCGCGCTTGGGCCACCCCGCTGCTGGTTCCCGTGATTGAAGAGAACATTTTGTCGGGCCCCATTTTGGACGCGGTCATTGACGGCTATGCGGCGCCCACCGAGGCCGAACAGGTCGATGCCCTCGTGCTGGCCTGCACCCACTACCCCATCGTGGCGTCGCAAATCGGCCAGCGCATGGGGCGGAACGTGGCCCTCCTTTCTACGCCTCAGATCGTAGCCGAGCACGTGGCGGCGGCCCTAGGCCACCGCGAGTTGCTGCATTCGGGAGCGCCGAAGGCTCCGCACGAGTTCATGGTCAGCGACTACACGCCGGCATTTGAAGCGATTGCGCAGCAGTTCTTTGGCGAGGCCATTTCGCTGCGCGAAGACCACCTTTGGGGCTAAGCAGGGCGCTGGGCAACCACCCGGCGGTACTGAATTTCGCCGTTTTTCATCCGCTCGTACAGCTGGGAACCCACGTTGCCGGCGAACTCGGTGAACACTCCGCGCAGCCAAAACGGCACGCGCTTGCGAATCAGGGCTTTTTTGGTGGGTTCGTCGAGTTCGATGGCGGCCAGGACCTGCGGGGTAATGTCTGAATCTTCGCGGACCACCAATCCGGCGTCAGCGAGCCATTGCCGGAGCAGGTCCCAGTTCCACGAGGCGCGCACGTCGACGAGGAAGAGCTGGCCGCCCGGTCGAAGCACGCGGGCAACCTCGCGCATAAACTGGGCTTGGTCGCGGTAGGCGTGGCACGACTCCACGTTGAGGACGACGTCAAACGACGCGCCGTCAAAGGGCATGTCCATGCTGTTGCCCTCGAGGTAGCGGACGGGGGCTCCCGCGTGGTTTTTATGGCAAAAGGCGATCGCCGACGCCGCAAAATCCAATCCCGTAGCCGCGGCGGGGTGCATCGTTTCGGCGACGTGGCGCAGGCCGCCTCCGCGTCCCGAACCCACCTCGAGCACTTCCTTGCCCGCAATCGGCGCGCGGGCCGCGAGGTAGTGGTACATGGCCCGAGATCGCCACTGAAACCGCTGCTCGTCCAAGGTTCCGAATTGGTAGCGTTCCGCATCCGTCGGTTCGTAGCCGTAGTTCATGAACCACCAGTCCGCGTCGGGAAGGAGGCGCGGAAAGGTCTCGTAGGCGAGCTTCCACAGGCGTTCGCGCAGTGCGGGCAGTCGAACTACTCGAAAAAGAAGGGATCCCAGGGCCATTTCAATCAGATTTAGCAGAAAGATACACCCTTCTCAACAGCATTCGACTGGGAATCAGCGGCCTGATGTAGGTGAAGATCCAACGGTGAAGCCTGCCGGGAATGCGATCCAATTGGGGACGGCGGTGCAGCAAAAGCAGTTCGCGCACCACCACGTCGACCTCGAGCACACCCCGAATCCGTTTGCTGCGCGCGGCCCGTCCGCTGTGCTGCCGAAACTGGGTCCGCACGGGGGGAGGCGCCAAACTCGACACCCGCGCCCAGGGGGCATCGACCGCGAGCTCCGCGTGAACCGACTTGGCCAGCCCGCTCACAAAATGCTTGCTCGCCGCATAAAGGGCCATGCCGGGCGTTGCCGAGAGGCCGGCCAGCGAAGAGAGCAAAATCAAGTGCTGCGGGGTCGGGCGGTTCATGGCCTCGGCGGCAAAAACCTTGGTGATCGCATAGGTCGCCCCGACGTTCAGCGCGACCAACCGCTGGTCTGCTTCTCGGCTTGATGCCCAAAAGGCTTGCATGATGCCGATGCCGGCACTGTGGACGGTCAATTCGGGCTGCAGCGTCTGGTACACCCGCGCAAACGCACGGTCGACCTCAGGGCTGCAAAGGTCCAGTTCGACGTGCTGGTAGTTCGGATGCCGGAGGTCGGAGGCTTCCCGGTCGATGCCGGTCACGGACCACCCTTGGGCCAGTAGCGCGTCGGCTGTCGCGCGGCCGATTCCGTGGGTGCTTCCCGTAATAAGGGCAATGGGCGGTTTCATTTCGGAAACCTACTCCGCGCTCACAGGGATGCCGAGGCAGATTTAGCCGACGGTTCCCGCGATTTTGGCGGAATTTGCTATCCGAGGTCCGCCGCAATTTTCGCCGACAGCAGGCAAAGCGGAATTCCGCCGCCGGGATGGGCACTTCCGCCCACAAAAAAGAGGTTGGGTATTTGGCGGTGGAAGTTGGGGTGGCGCAGGAAGGCCGCCATGGCGTTGTTGCTCGAAGCGCCGTAGAGGGCGCCGCGGTCGCTGCCCGTGCGCGACTGGAGGGTTGGCGGGTCCAGCACCTCCTCGACCTCGATGAACGGCGCCACGTCGACGCCCAGCGCCCGCTCGATCTTGGCCAGCACCGAAGCCCGCGCGGTCGCTCGCCACGCCGCCCAATCTTGGCCGTAGTCCGCCGGAGCATTGATCATGACGAACCAGTTTTCGCCTCCGGCAGGGGCCTCGCCCTCGAGGTCCTTGGACGTGATGTGAATGTAGACCGTCGGGTCGCCGTGAAGGGTTTTGCGCGCAAAGAGGTCGTGAAACTCCGCCTCGTAGTCGTTAGCAAACAAAATGTTGTGCAGGTCGAGCTCGGGAAACGTGCGGCGCACTCCCCAATAGAAAATCAGGGCCGACGACGAGCGCTCCTGGCTCAGGGTGTTCTCGGGCGCCTTGAGGTCGGGAAGCAGGCGGCGGTAGGTCGGCGTCACGTCCATGTTGCTCACGACCACGTCGGCGGCCAAATCCGCTCCGCCCACGCGCAGCCCCGAAACCCGACGGCCCGCCACGAGAATGCGCTCGACGCGCTCGCCGTAGTGAAACTGCACGCCCTGGCGCTCGGCCAGCGCCACGAGCGACTCGGTGATCGCGACCATTCCGCCGTAGGGCACAAAGGTCCCAAAACCGAATTCAAGGTGCGGAATCATCGCCAGCGTACCCGGAGCCCGGTAGGGCGTCGAGCCGTTGTAGGTGGCAAATCGGTCGAAGATCTGCACCATTTTGGGGCTGCGAAAGCGCCGAGCGTGCACCTCGTGCATGGTCTGCGTCAGCTTCAGGCTGGGCAGGGCCGCCAGGGCCGGAAGCGCGTCGCGCCGCAGGTAGGTCGAGGCCTTGTGAAGGGAGCGCTCCAAAAACAAGCCCTTGGTCGCCTCGTACTGGCGGCGGGCCAGGTCGAGGTGGGCGCGCACATTGGCCGCGGGCTCGCCCAGAACGCGCTCGGCTTCAGCGGCAAATTCGGCAGGGTCGCTGTGGGCCGTGAGGCGGGTGCCGTCGTCCCAGAAGTAGCGGCACTCCTCGGTCTTTTTGAGGTAGTTGAAGTGGTCGCGCGGATTTTCGCCGCAAAGGGTGAACAGCTCGTCGACCAAAAACGGGAGGGTAAACAGCGAGGGGCCCGCGTCAAAACGGTATTCGCCCAGCTGAAACTGACTTAGCTTTCCGCCCGGGTAGCTGTTCGCCTCGTGGACGTGCACCGCGTAGCCCTTGCGGGCCCAGCGGACGGCGGAGGCGATTCCGGCGATTCCGGCGCCGACTACGCGCGCGGTGGGTTGCTTTGCTTCCATTGGTCGATGGCGCGGCGGACGCTGCCGTGCTCCAGTAGCAACGCGCGAGCCTCGGAATCGTTCAGCCCGGTGCCCTCGGCAACCATGCGGGTTCCGCGCTCCACGAGTTTGTGGTTGCTCAGCTGCATGTCGACCATGCGAGAGCCTTTGACGCGGCCCAGGCGAATCATCACCGAGGTGGTCAGCATGTTGAGCAGCAGCTTTTGGGCGGTCCCCGACTTCATGCGGGTGCTTCCGGTCACGAATTCAGGGCCCACGACCGCGACCACGGGGTATTCGGCGGCGGCGGCCACGGCGGAATCGGGATTGCACACGATGCAGCCCGTCAG
>JBEGTJ010000010.1:0-28958 GCA_041179465.1 Bacteroidota bacterium
GTTTACCCAGGCGACCCAGCTGAACCCCAAGGACGCCGAGAGCTACTACAATTTGGGCTTCATTCACCTCGAGCTGCAGATGTACCGCGAGGCGCGTCAGTACTTTACCCAGAGCATTGAGGCACGCGCCGTGAACTACCGCGCGCACTACGCCCGGGCCTTTGTGATCGAGCGATTGGGCGACCTCAAAGCCGCTGAGGCCGACTACCTCAAGGCGCTCGAATACAATCCTTCGCACGCCCCGTCTCAAGAGGGTTTAGGTCGCGTTCGCGCCGGCCTTGCGAGCTTTAACAACTGAGTTTATGGACCAACCCCAAGCAGCAAAGCGGCCCCACGCGATGGAGCGGCACGGAGATCTGCGCACCGACGAGTACTACTGGCTGAACGACCGAGAAAACCCCGAGGTGATTGCCTACCTCGAGGCAGAGAACGCCTACCGCGAGCACGAGATGCGCGGGCTCAACCCCTTGGTCGATGCGCTTTACGCCGAAATGACGGGGCGCTTGGATCCGAACGAGACCTCCCTGGCGGTCGAGATGGACGGATTCTGGTACCAATCCCGATTTGAGGAGGGCAAAGACTACCCGATTCACGTGCGGTTTGAAGGCTCTGAAACGGGTCCGGAGCACGTGGTGCTCGACGTGAACGCCCTTGCAGAGGGCCAGGCCTATTGCTCGGTTGCCTCGATGGTGATGACCCGAGACCATCGGCGCATGGCCTACGCCGTGGACTTCGTCAGCCGCCGGCAGTACACGCTGCGTTTTCGCGAGCTGCCTTCAGGCCAAGAGCATTCCCTTCAGATCCCCGACACGTCGGGGGCGTTTGCTTGGGCCGACGACGGGCAGACCTTTTTTTATGCCACCAAAGACCCCGTAACCCTCAGGGTCGACACGATTTGGAGGCATTCCCTGGCCGAGAATTCGGAGCCCGTGCGTGTCTTTCACGAGCGCGACGAGGCCTTCAGCTGCACGGTGTACCGCGGCAAATCCAAGCGCTTCATCATGGTGTCGACTTCAGCCACCAACGTAGACGAGGTCTGGTACCTTGACGCCGCTCGGCCGCAGGACGAACTGCGCTGCCTCCGGCCGCGGACGCCGGGCCTGGAATACTCCGCAAGCCACCACGGCACTTCGTGGTGGATTCGCAGCAACCTGGACGGGCGAACCAATTTCGCCCTGTTTGAGGCGCCGCTGGACCGGCCGCAGGCATGGGTCGAGGTGATCGCCCACCGCAGCGAGGTGCTGCTCGAGGGCATTGACCTGTTTGACGACTACCTGGTCCGCGAAGAACGGGAGCAAGGCCTGCTGCGCATCGTCGTGCGGCCCTGGGACGAATCCGCCCACGGCCCGGAGTACGCGATTTCGATGCCCGAAGAAACCTACACGCTGTACACCGCCTCGAACCCCTCTACGGCGACTTCCATCCTTCGGTTCGTGTATACCTCGCTGACCACGCCGGCTACGACCTACGATTTTAACATGGCCACGCGCGAGCGAACCGTCAAAAAGGTGCAGAATGTGGTGGGAGGTTACGACCCCAGCCGGTTCGTGACGCGTCGCTTGTGGGCCACCTCCCAAGACGGAACGCGTGTTCCCTTGAGTTGGGTGGGGCCGGCAAACCCTTCGGGCGCGGTTCCCACGTTGCTGTACGGCTACGGCGCCTACGGGATTACCGTCGATCCCGCATTCAGCATCGCGCGTTTGAGTCTTCTCGAGCGCGGAATGGCCTACGCGATTGCGCACGTTCGGGGCGGAGAATACCTCGGGCGATCCTGGTACGAGCACGGCCGCATGGAGCACAAGCAAAACACCTTCAGCGACTTCATTGCCTGCGGGGAAATGCTGCGTGCCGAAGGATGGGCGTCGCAGCTGTTTGCCATGGGCGGAAGCGCCGGCGGTCTCCTCATGGGGGCGGTCATCAACCAACGCCCCGACCTGTGGTCGGGAGTCATTGCCGCCGTGCCGTTCGTCGACGTCGTGACCACCATGCTCGACGACCGGATTCCGCTCACCACGGGTGAATACGACGAGTGGGGCAATCCCAACGAGCCCGAGGCGTACGCCCGAATGAAGGCCTATTCCCCCTACGACAACGTGGCGGCCCAGGATTACCCTCCGCTCCTGGTTACCACCGGGTTGCACGACAGCCAGGTGCAGTACTTTGAGCCGGCTAAGTGGGTCGCCCGGCTGCGGGATCGCCGTACCAACAACGCCCCACTGTACCTGTACTGCAACATGGACACCGGCCACGGCGGGGCCAGCGGACGCTACGCTTCGTACCGCGAAACGGCCATGGAGTACGCGTTTTTCTTGGGCCTAGTCGAAGCGAAGTAGGCCGCGTTCGCGGACCTGCTGGTCGAGCAACGCAAGGGCGCCCCGCTGGCGGTTCGCCCAGTCGGCGTTGGCGGGCTGTCGTTCGATGCGGTCCAGCCAGTTCAGGGCCTCCGCGAGGGTGGTGACGGTCTGCGCCACGCCGTCGCGCAGGGCATCTGAGGCTTCCCAATGGCGGCCGAGTTGGGGGCCAAACGCCACCGGAATTCCCCACGAAAGGGGCTCGAGGATGTTGTGCAGGCCTTGCTTGAAGGCGCCGCCGACGAAGGCGGCTTGGGCGCCACCGTACATGCCAAAAAGTCCCCCCAGTTGGTCGACCAGGACTACGCGGGCTTCCTCGAGCTGTTCGTCGCGGTAGTTCGGCCACTCGCTGCTGGTCAGGGCGGGCAAGGGCAGTTGAGCCCGGAGTTCTTCAGCCCGCGAGGGGTCGTGGGGGGCAAAGACGAACTTCCAGTGGGTGCGTCGCAGGAGCACGGGCAGCCAAAGGGCCTCGTCTTCGGGCCAAGTGGACCCCAGAACGAGGACGGGGCGTAGGTCGGCGAAGCGGGACCAGCGCGGGGGTGGGCCTTCTCCGCGCGCGATGCGCGCGGCGGCGGCGTCCAGGCGGCCGTCGCCCAGCACGAGGGCGTTGAGGCCCGCCCGCAGGGCGGGGGCGAGGCCCGAGGGATGCTGGAGGCCCACAAAGGCCGCCCGGCGCAGCAGGCGGCGGTCCAGAATTCCCCAAGGCGACCACCAGCGGTGGGTCGCGGGAACGTGGGCAAAAGCCACCGCAAACGGCAGTCCGGCACGGTCCGCCTCGCGGACCATCGTCGGCCAAAGGTCGGTTTGCAGCACGAGGAGGGCACCGGGCTGGGTTCGCTCGATAAACCGACGCACGTAGGGATTGAAGTCCGGCGGAACCAAGCACGCTTCGACGCCGGCAGGCGGGCTGTAGCGGGCCCATCCGCGGAGTCCGCTCGGCGAAAAAAACGTCACGAGTACGCGTTTGCCCGAGGCGGTCCACTGGCGAACCAGAGGCTCGAGCATCCAGTACTCGCCCCAGGAAGCTCCATGGATCCACAGATCAAACGGCCCTTCGGGGGCGGGAATCAGCCGTCCGGTCCACCAAGCGCGGGCGGCGCGGTGGCCTGCGAGCGCGGCGGCGTGGCTCACCGCTCCAAACAGGACTCCGGGGAGGCTCACTGGTAGTAGCGCACCCTGGGTTGGTTGGGCGCGGATTCGGTTGCGGTACTCAGTTTTCCGCCCAGCGGGAGGAACCAGCTGAGCTCGGCGCCCACAAACGCGTCCCACTGCGGGGTGGGCGAGGGAGGATTCGCTCCGTAGTGGGTGCCCCGAACGTCGTGCGTTTGCGCCACACCGGCCCGCACTGCGAGGCTAAAGTTGACCACGTCTTCGGGGTCGGCGTGGCTGTAGCGCAGGGCCGCTTGAACTCCGAGGCCTTGCCGCATGCGGTCCAGACCGTACACGTAGGGCTTGGTGAGCAGCGGAACCCCGCCCGAGTTGTTGAACCAAATTCGGTGGTTCAGGGCGTCGAGGCCCGCCTCGGCGGCGAGCGAATGGGCGCGGCTCATCCAAAGGCGGTGGCCGTACCCCAAGGCGGCGCTGCTTCCGCGGCCTTCCAGGCGAATCAGGGCCGGACTGCCGTCGTTGCCCATGATGTAGCCGTCTTCGTTCATCAAAAAGCCCAGGATTTCGTTGGTGTTCCGCACGCCGCCGCCAAACCGTGCCCCGTACTCGGCCCAAACGTAGGCCCGCGCGTTCAGGCTGACGTCGCCCCGCACGCGGAGCTTGGCGCTGTTGCCGTAGTCTTCCCGCCACGCGCCCAGGGGTACTTCAATGCTCGGCGCGACGTGGATTCGGACCCTCGGGATCTCTTGCCCCTGAAGACCCGTTCCGCACCCCAAGCAGGCGGCGAACCAAAGTGCAGATAAAATGCGCATGCCGCTAAGGTAGCGCACGGCCACGGCCTATGCCACGGCCGCGGCATGGGTTACCTTTGCGGACTATGGCCCAGCACCTGCCGTTTGACCCGCCGATCCCGATGGTTGACCTCGTCGGGCAGCACGCGCGCATCCAATCCGACCTCGACCAAGCCCTGCTCCGCGCGAGCCACGAGGCCGCCTACATTCAGGGGCCCGACGTCGCCGCCTTCGCCACCGAGCTCAGCGCCTACCTCGGCGAGGGCGTGCACACCATTCCCTGTGCCAACGGAACCGACGCCCTTCAAATTGCGCTCATGGCCCTCGGACTGCAGCCCGGAGACGAAGTAATCACGGCTACGTTTACCTACGTGGCTACGGCTGAGGTGATTGCGCTGCTCGGCCTCACGCCGGTGCTCGTGGACGTGGACGCCGACACCTTTGCGCTCGACCTCGACCAAGTCCGTGCCGCCGTCACGCCGCGGACCAAGGCCATTGTGCCCGTGCACCTGTACGGCCAGGGCGTCGACATGGAGTCGCTGCTCGCCCTCGCCGCCGAGCGCGGAATCCCCGTGGTCGAAGACACCGCTCAGGCCCTCGGCGCCCGCTACACCTTCAGCGACGGCCGAACGCTGGCCCTCGGCACCCTCGGAACCATTGGCTGCACGAGCTTTTTTCCGTCCAAAAACCTTGGATGCATGGGCGACGGGGGCGCGGTGTTCACCCGCGACGCGGCCCTCGCCGAGCGCATTAAAATGATGGCCAACCACGGCCAAAAAGTCAAGTACCGCCACGACGTGGTGGGCTGCAACAGCCGCCTCGACACGCTGCAGGCGGCGATTCTGAGGGTCAAGCTCCGCCACCTCGACAGCTACGCGGCGGCCCGCCAAGAGGCCGCAGCCCGCTACGACGCCGGGCTAAACGGCCTCGCGGGATTGCAGACTCCCGTGCGCCGCGCCGAGTCCACCCACGTCTTCCACCAGTACACCCTTCGCGTGGCAGACGGCCGACGCGACGCCCTGGCGGCCCACCTCAAAGCCGACGGCATCCCGTCGATGATCTACTACCCCCTGCCGCTGCACCGCCAGCTGGCCTACCAGTCGCCGCGCTACCCCGACGGAAGCTTCCCGGTAGCCGAACAGCTCTGCGCCGAAGTCCTCTCGCTCCCGATGCACACCGAGCTGAGCGCCGCCACCCAAGACCTCATAATCCAATCCATCCAAACCTTTTTCGCGAAATGAAAATTACCGTTGTAGGAACCGGCTACGTCGGCCTCGTCACCGGAGCCTGCCTGAGCGACGTCGGCATGGACGTCACCTGCGTGGACGTCAACGAAACCAAAATCGCCAACCTCCACAAGGGCATTTTGCCGATCTACGAGCCGGGCTTGGACGCCGTCGTCGCGCGCAACGTCGCGGCGGGCCGCCTGCACTTTTCGACGAACCTCGCCCAGTCGATTCAGGGTTCTGAGGCCGCCTTCATCGCGGTGGGCACGCCTCCGGGCGAAGACGGCAGCGCCGACCTGCAGTACGTGCTGGCGGTGGCCGACGGCATTGGCCGCACCATGACCGACTACCTCGTGGTCATTACCAAGAGCACGGTGCCCGTGGGTACTGCTGAAAAGGTGCGCGGAGCCCTGCGGGCGGCCCTCGACGCGCGCCAATCCGACCTCAACTTCGACGTCGCCTCCAACCCCGAGTTCCTCAAAGAAGGCGCCGCCATCGACGACTTCATGAAGCCCGACCGCATCGTCTGCGGCGTCGAATCCGAGCGCGCCCAAGACGTCCTGGCCCGCCTCTACAAGCCCTTCACCCTCAACGGCCACCCGGTGCTCTTCATGGACATTCCGTCCGCCGAAATGACCAAGTACGCCGCCAACGCCATGCTGGCCACCAAGATTTCGTTCATGAACGACATCGCCAACCTCTGCGAAATCATGGGGGCCGACGTCAACCAGGTCCGCAAAGGGATCGGCAGCGATCCGCGCATCGGAACCAAATTCATCTACCCCGGCATTGGCTACGGCGGAAGCTGCTTCCCCAAAGACGTCAAGGCGCTGGCCCGCACCGCCAAGGAGCAGGGCTACACCATGCGCATTCTCGAAGCCGTCGAGGCCGTCAACGACGCCCAAAAGAGCGTGATGGTCACCAAAATCAAGGCCCACTTCGGCAGCGACCTGCGCGGCAAGCACTTCGCCTTCTGGGGCCTTAGCTTCAAGCCGCAGACCGACGACATGCGCGAGGCGCCTTCGGTCGTCATCGCCGAGGCACTCCTGGCCCTCGGAGCCACTGTGACCGCCTACGACCCCGTCGCCATGGAGGAGGCCAGGCACCAGCTTCAGGACCGCATCACCTACGCCGCCGACGCCTACCAGGCCCTTACGGGCGCTGACGCCCTGCTGCTGATCACCGAGTGGAGCGAGTTCCGCGTGCCCAACTGGTCGCGCGTCAAGGACGCCCTGCGCCAGCCCGTGGTGTTCGACGGCCGCAACATTTACAGCGGAACCGAACTGCGCGCCCTCGGCTTCACCTATTCCGGAATCGGCGTCCTCTAAGCCCTCAGTTATGCCCCGTATTCTCATTACCGGCGCGGCCGGATTCCTCGGATCGCACCTCTGCGACCGCTTTATCGCCGAAGGCTACGAGGTCGTCGCCATGGACAACCTAATCACGGGCGACCTGCGCAACCTCGAGCACCTTCAGGCGCTTCCGCAGTTTTCGTTCGTGCACCACGACGTCAGCACGCACATTCACCTCAACGGTCCGCTCGACTACATTCTGCACTTTGCGTCGCCGGCCTCGCCGATCGACTACCTGAAGATTCCGATTCAAACGCTTAAAGTGGGTTCGCTCGGAACCCACAACTGCCTCGGCCTGGCCCTCGCCAAAAAGGCCCGCATCCTGGTGGCCTCGACCTCTGAAGTCTACGGCGACCCGCTGGTGCACCCGCAAACCGAGGAATACTGGGGCAACGTCAACCCCATCGGGCCCCGCGGCGTGTACGACGAGGCCAAGCGCTTTCAAGAGGCCCTCACGATGGCCTACCACACCTACCACGGTTTGGAGACGCGCATCATCCGCATCTTCAACACCTACGGACCCCGCATGCGCCTGAACGACGGACGCGTGCTGCCCGCCTTCATCGGCCAGGCCCTGCGCGGCGAAGACCTCACGGTCTTTGGCGACGGAAGCCAAACCCGCAGCTTCTGCTACGTCGACGACCTCGTCGAGGGCATCTACCGCCTGCTGCTGAGCGACTACCCGTACCCCGTCAACATCGGCAATCCCGACGAGATCACCATCCTTCAGTTTGCCGAAGAGATCATCAAGCTCACCGGAACCGACCAAAAAATCGTCCACCAGCCCCTGCCCAAAGACGACCCCACCCAGCGCCAGCCCGACATCACCAAGGCCCGCGAGATCCTCGGTTGGGAACCCAAGGTCAGCCGCGCCGAGGGCTTGAAAATCACCTACGACGCGTTCCGCAACCTGCCCGATGACCTGCTCTACAAGCAGGAGCACCGCGACTTCAAAGCCTACAGCAAATGAAGACCGTCCTCGTCACCGGAGGCCTCGGCTACATCGGCTCGCACACCGCCTGCGACCTCATCGCCCGCGGCCACCGCGTAGTCCTCGCCGACAACCTCAACAACACCCGCGCCGAGGTCCTCGACGGCATCGAGGCCATTTCGGGCGTCCGTCCCGAGTGGGTGCAGGTCGACTTGGCCGACCGCAGCGCGACTCAGGCCTTTTTGGCGGGCCGCTCCTTCGACGGAATCATTCACTTCGCCGCCCACAAAGCAGTAGGGGAGAGCGTCGCCGAGCCCGTCGCGTACTACCGCAACAACTTCGACTCGCTGCTCAATCTTTTGGATTACCAGCGCGCCCATCCCCAGTGCGGACTCATTTTCAGCTCGTCCTGCACCGTCTACGGCCAGGCAGACGCGCTGCCCATTCCCGAGTCGGCCCCCATCAAACCCGCGGAATCGCCCTACGGCAACACCAAGCAGGTGGGCGAAGAAATCCTGCGCGACGCCGTGCGCGCCTTCGGCCTCCAGGTCATCGCCCTGCGCTACTTCAACCCCATCGGCGCCCATTCGTCGGCCCGCATCGGCGAGCTTCCGCTCGGGGTTCCGCAGAACTTGGTGCCCTTCATCACCCAGAGTGCGGCGGGCTTGCGCGGACCCCTTCAGGTCTACGGCAACGACTACCCAACCCGCGACGGAACCGCCATTCGCGACTACATCCACGTCGTGGACCTCGCCGCCGCCCACGTGGTGGCCCTCGAGCGCATTTTCAACGGCTCCATGGCCGAAGCGTTTGAAGTGTTTAACCTCGGAACCGGCGAAGGCTCCACCGTCCTCGAAGTCATTCAGTCCTTCGAGCGCGCCACCGGCGCCGGCCTGCAGTGGAGCTTCGCCCCCCGCCGCGCCGGAGACGTCATCGCCGCCTACGCCGACACCCGCCGCGCCACCGAGGTCCTCGGCTGGACCGCCCAAAAAACCCTCGACGAGGCCATGGCCGACGCGTGGAGGTGGCAGTTGAGCCTTAACCGCTAGTTGCTCGTTGCGGGCAGCTAGTTGCCAAACAACTCCTTCGTACTTTAGAGGAATGCGACCTTTTTTTGTTCTGCTCCTCGCAAGCACGCTCTCGGCGCTGGCCCAGCCCGTGAAGTTTGCCCTTCCGCGCACCCACCAGTTCCGCATGGACGCGGTGGAGCCCGCGCTTGACCTGCGCGTGACCCACCTCGAAGCGCCCGACGGCTTCTCCAAAGCCGCCCAACTCAACGCCCTCAAGGCGGAGCATGCCCAGCGCTTCGGGATGGCCGCCGACGCCGACGCCGACCCGACGTCCGCCTACAAAACCATGGCGGCTGAGCCCCTGGTGCGCGACCAGCTCAGCATGAAGCGCGTGTTTACCATCAACGGGTCGCAAGTGCCCATTCCCGGCGGAACCCCCAACGACAACACGGTAGCCTACGGCGATTCCGTAGTGCTCACCGCCGTCAACAGCGTCCTGTGGGGCTGGGACCTCCGGGCCGACACCTTTCTCTTTCCGCAGCAGTTCATTCCGCTCATCGCCGCCTCGGGCGTACAAACCACCGCCTACCCGAGCGACCCGCGCTTGCTCTACGACCCGGTCGCCGAACGCTGGGTGCTGCTCTTTTTTGTCGGAAACACCCCCGCCACCAGCCAAATCGTCGTCTGCTTCAGCCAATCCAAAGACGCGAACGCGGGCTGGAACACCTACACGCTCCCTGGAAACCCCCTCAACAACAACCGCTGGAGCGACTTTCCGTCCATGGCCTTTACCGACGACAAGCTCGTCATGTCCATCAACCTGATCGTGCCCAACGTCAGCTGGCAGGTGGGATTTGACGGAACCGTCATTTGGGAAATGGACAAGGCCGCCGGCTACGCGGGGGCGACCACCCTCCCGGCCGAACTGCACCACGGCTTTGCCACCAACGGACGCTGGATTCGCAACCTCGTCGCCGTCACCGGCTGGGACGGCTACACCTCCAAGCCCATGTGGGCCAGCAACCGCAATTTTGACGCCCAGAACGACACGGCGTTTTTCTTGACCCGCGCCGACAGCGCCGTGGGCGGAACCCATTCCTACCAAATCCACGTGCTGCGTGCCAGCCAGCCCTACGGCCTTCCGCCCAACGGACGCCAGCCCTCGACGCCCGTCGCCGACCCTACCAAGGGGCTGCAGACCAACGACGCGCGCTGGCTGGGAGCCCAGGAACTCCCCGACGGCAGCGTGCACCTGGTGAGCACCACCCGCGACTTCGCCACCCAACGCTCGGCCATTTACCACGCGCGCATTCCCTCGGGCGCCCAGCCCGATACCCTGCTCGGCCACGTCATTGGCGATCCCGTGCGCTACTTCGGCTACCCCAACCTCACCTGGGTGGGCAACGAAGGCTGCGACGGCGAACTTCTCATCGGCTTTAACCACGTCTCCCCGTCCCACTTCGCCGGCTACTCGGCCGTGTACTTCGGCAACGACGGCAGCTACAGCAACGTCGTTTCGCTCAAGTCGGGCTTGGGCAACGTGAGCAAACTGGGCGGAGCCGAGCGCTGGGGCGACTACTTCGGCATCCAGCACGACTACGCCCAGCCGGGCCGCGCTTGGTTGGCCGGATTTTATGCCCTCGGCAACGGCGGCAACGGAACCTGGCTGCACCTCTTGGAATCGCCCGACTCGACCGCCCTGAGCGTGCAGCTCCTCGCCGGCGGCCAGGGCTGCGAACGCTTCGCCACGGCAACGCCCACCGGAAGCGGACCCTTCACCTACCTCTGGAGCGACGGCAGCTCCGCCCCCCAGAGCGGAACGGCCTGCGGCGGCGACACCCTGTACGTGCGGGTGACCGACACCCGGGGATGCAGCTACGACGCCTCCATCGTGCTTCCCATGACCGACGCCCCCGCGCCGCTGCTGTTTCCCAATCCTTCGACCAGCGAGGTCTTTGCCCTTATTGACGCGCCCGGCAAGGGAATCATTGACTTTGAAGTGTTTGACGCGGGCGGAGCCAAGGTCGAGCACGCACGGGCCCAAGTCCGCGCCGGACGCAACGAGATTTATGCCTGGCTTGGGCACCTGCCGCGCGGAACATATTGGGTACGAATCGGCTTTTGGCACGAGGCTGCCGACCAGGCCGAAGCCCTAATTTTGCACCGCCAAACCCTCATTATCGCCCCCTGATGCCCACAGTCCTCATTACCGGCGGAGCCGGATTCATCGGCTCGCACGTCGTGCGCCGCTTCGTGCAGCGCTACCCCCAGACCACGGTCGTCAACGTCGACGCGCTGACCTACGCCGGCAACCTGGAGAACCTCGCCGACGTCGACCAGGCCCCCAACTACCGCTTTGAGCGGGTCGACATCCGCGACGCCGCCGCCGTTCAGGACCTCGTCGACCGCTACCAGCCCGACGGCATCATTCACCTCGCCGCCGAGAGCCACGTGGACCGCTCCATCACCGACCCCATGGCCTTCGTCGAGACCAACGTCATCGGCACGGTCAACCTGCTCAACGCCGCCCGCAGCACCTGGGCTGGCGCCATGGAGGGCAAGCGCTTCTACCACATTTCGACCGACGAAGTATTCGGAGCCCTTGGCGCCGAAGGCTTCTTCACCGAAGAGACCCCCTACAGCCCCAACAGCCCCTACAGCGCTTCCAAGGCCAGCAGCGACCACTTTGTGCGCGCCTACCACGAGACCTACGGCTTGCCAATCGTCATCTCGAACTGCTCCAACAACTACGGGCCGAACCACTTCCCCGAGAAGCTGATTCCGCTCATGATCCACAACATCATCGAGGGCAAGCCCCTGCCGGTCTACGGCGACGGCAAGTACACGCGCGACTGGCTCTACGTCAAGGACCACGCCTCGGCCATCGACACCGTCTACCACGACGGGCGCAACGGCGAAACCTACTGCATCGGCGGATGGAACGAGTGGCAAAACATCGACCTCGTGCACCTGCTCTGCCGCACCATGGACGCCAAGCTCGGCCGCCCCGAGGGCGACAGCGCCCAACTCATCACCTTCGTCAAGGACCGCCCGGGCCACGACAAGCGCTACGCCATCGACGCCACCAAAATCCACCGCGAACTCGGCTGGAAGCCGTCGGTGACCTTCGAGCAGGGCCTCAGCGAAACCATCGACTGGTACCTCTCCAACGAAACCTGGCTGCGCAACGTCACCAGCGGAGCCTACCTCGACTACTACAGCGCCCAGTACGGAGCCTGACCGCCCGCATGACTGAGGTTCTAGCCGTCATTCCGGCCCGCTACGCCAGCACCCGCCTTCCGGGCAAACCCTTGGCGGACCTCGCCGGCAAGCCCATGATTCAGCACGTCTGGGAACGCGTTTCGGCCGTCCTGCCCGCCGTCGTAGCCACCGACGACGCCCGCATCGCCGACGCCGTCTTTGCCTTCGGAGGCCGCGTGCGCATGACCTCGCCCGACTGCCCCAACGGAACCGCCCGAACCGCCGAAGTCCTCGCCCACTGGGAAGGTCCGCGCCCCGAAATCGTCCTCAACGTCCAAGGCGACGAGCCCCTCGTGCAGGCCCACGACCTCGAAACCCTCGTGCGCCTCATGCGCCGCCCTGAGGTCCGCATCGGAACCCTCGTGACGCCCGCCCGCGCTGCCGACCTGTCTTCTCCCAACAACTGCTTTGTGCAGCGCCTGCCCGACGGCCTGTGCACCCACTTCAGCCGAAGCCCCGAGTGCTGCAGCATCCAAGCCTGGCGCCATGTGGGCATGTACGGATTCCGCGCCGACGTCCTGCCCCAGCTCGTCGCCTTGCAGCCGACCCCCGGCGAACTCCGCGAGCGCCTCGAGCAGCTGCGCTGGCACGAATCCGGATTCCCCATCTACAGCGCCGAAGTGGCCGCCGCCGGAATCGGCGTGGACAGTCCCGAGGACTTGGCGTACGTTAGGGAGTTGCTGGCAGCCCGTAGCTAGTTATGGGCACCAACTTCAACACTGCCCTAGGTACCAATTCGCCAACAGCCTCGGTTACCCAACCTCTTTTATTCGGTTATAACCGGATTTTACTTTTTTTCAAAATCGCGGAATCCGTTAAGTATATGAAATACAGAAAATTAGCATAAATACCCGTTCGGGGAGTATTTAGCAGTACGGAACCCATGACCAACGAGCCAATCTCAGCTATGCTCAGCTAAATCAGTTAGCGGAGCTTGCGCGCCACCATAATCCCGTCCCTAAACGGCAAAAGCTGGTGCTCCACCCGCGGGTCGGCGGCCACGTGCGCGTTGTAGGCGCGCAGCGCATCGGTTTCGTGGTCGTGCACGCTGGGGTCGGCTACTTTTCCGCTCCACAGCACGTTGTCGGCGAGAATGAGTCCGCCCGGACGCACCCGGTCCACCACCATTTCGTAGTAGGTGAGGTAGTTCTCCTTATCGGCATCCAAAAAGACGAGGTCCCAGGTTTCGTCGAACTGCGGAATCAGCTCGCGCGCGTCGCCCACCCTGAAATCCAGCTGCGCAGCATACGGCGAGTCGGCAAAATACCCGCGCACCCGAGTCTCTAGCTCGGCGTTCACGTCCAGGGTCACCAAACGGCCGTCGGGCAAAAGGCCTTCGGCCATGCACAGCGCGGAATACCCCGTGTAGGTCCCCACCTCCAAAATGCGGCGCGGACCCACCATTTTGCTGATCAGGCTCAAAAACCGACCCTGCTGGTGCCCGCTGCACATGCGCGGCATCAGCACCTGCTGCCAGGTTTCGCGCTCAATTCGCTCGAGCAGGGGCGAGGGGGGCGCCGTAAAAAGTCCGGCGTAGTCGTCGATTTCGGGAGGCAAAAATTCCATGGGACGTTACTCAGAAAGCGTCCCAAGGTAGCGCAAACGGCTGATCCCCACGGGATCAAACATGCGTTCAGCCACGTCGCGCAACTGCGCCACCGTCAGCGAATTCACCTTGGTCACCAGTTCGTCAAAGCGGTCGATGCGGTCGTACACCAACAGCGACTTGCCCAGCCCGGTCATCAGGCCCTGTCCGCTCTCTTGGGCCAGCGACATCTGCCCCAGCAGCTGCAGCTTGGCCTGCTCTAAGGCGCGCGGAGTCAGACCCTGTCGAAGCGCTTCCAGCTCCTTGCGAATCAGCCGTTCGGCGCGGTCGACCGTCTCGAGGTCGGTGCCCGCATAAACGCCCCAATGCCCGCCGTCGGCGTAGGCGTTGATGAAGCTTTCGATCTGGTACGCGATGCCGTGGCGCTCGCGAATGTTCATATTCAACCGGCTGTTCATGGCGGGCCCGCCAAGCACGTTGTTCAGCAAAACGGCCGCCGTGTAGTCGTCCTCGTGCACCGACGGAGCCTCTCCGCCCAGCACCAAATGACTCTGATTGATCTCCTTGTGCACGCTGACGTCGAAGCGCGCGGGCTTGGGCGCGACCACGCGCAGGGGCGCGGAGCCTCCGGCGGTCCAGGTTCCGCCAAATTCCTCGGCGAGCCGCGCGAAGCGGGCCACCGAAATTCCGCCCACCGAACTCAGCACCGCATGCTCGGGCCGGTACAGCGCCCCGATGAAGCGAAGCACGTCGGAACGCTCAAAGCGCGAAACCGTCTCGCGGCGGCCCAAAATGTTCATTCCCAGCGGATGGTCGGGGTAGAGCAGCGCGTCGAACTCGTCAAACAGCGCCTCCGAAGGATTGTCTTTGTAGCCGTCCATCTCGTCGAGAATCACCTCGCGCTCCTTGGGCACCTCGCGCTCCGGAATCGACGCGTGCTGGACAATGTCAAACAGCAGCTCCATGGCGCGGCGGTAGTGCTCCACCATAAAGCTGGCGTACAGCAGGGTGTCTTCCTTGCCCGTGTAGGCGTTTAACTCGCCGCCCACGCCTTCCAAACGGCTCAGCACGTGAAACGCTTTGCGGCGGGCCGTGCCCTTAAAAATCAAGTGCTCGGTAAAGTGGGCGAGCCCCTCGTCGTCGCGGGTTTCGTCGCGAGAACCCGCCTTGAGGTGCAGTCCAATGTGGCCCGTGGGCGACGCGGTGGGCTGGTGCACCCAACGCAGGCCGTTGGGAAGGGTGGCGACCACAAAGTCGGGTCGGCTCGGCGCTCCCATGCTACAAACTCGGTGGGGTAACGGGGCCTTGAAAGGATGCTACGGTGCGCAGCAGCGTGCGAAAGGCGAGGGCTTTTTGGCCAAACTTCGCGGCGGACTTGGCCTGAAGCCCCGGCGCATGAAGCTGCTGGTAGAGCTGCAGGTCTTCAGGGTCGCGAAAGCGGTACTGCGCCGCATAGGTCGTGCCGCTGTCGCCCTCCACCAGAACCTCGTGCAGGGTGGCGTCGACAAACATCCCGGTGGCGAGCACCTCGGGAATGTGTTCCGTCCGCATCCATTCCACCCAGGCCTCGTGCACGGAGTCGTCTACGCTGATCGTTACGTTGTAGGTGTACATCGCTTACTTTCCCGCGGAATCCCAGTTGTCCCACAGCTTTTGAAAGTGCAGGTCGAGGCTGTCGTTTTGGCCGAGCACGTAGCGGACCTCGTCCAGGCGCGTGTGCAGCGTCGCCAAAAGCGGAAGCACCGCGTTTTTTTCTTCTTCTAAGGCCACGCGGACTGAGTCCTCTGAAATGAGCCGCTCCGACCAGTCGTGGTGCAGGGCCTCGAGTTGGTTGCGCGACTGGACCAGCTGGCCGTCCCATCGCTCGCCGCGGCGCAGCGATTCGAACTTGAACAGCGCTCGGTGGCTGTTGCGCAGCCAATCAAAGTCCACCCTAAAAATGGCCTCGCGGCTCGCGTCGTAGGTTTTGGTCTTGGCGACGTCGATGTGCCGTTCCATGCGGTTAAAGGCCGTCATGAATTCGGCGCTGTCGAGGGCCTGCAGCACCTCGTACGACGAATCAACCGTGGTGCGGAGCGCAGAAATTTCGTCGCCGAGGGGTCCGCGCCGACCGCAGCCCACCAAGCTGAGGGCCGCAAGGCCCAATCCCACGAGGCGAAGGCTTACTGAATCCATTCAAAACCGGTGTAGGGCACAAGCGCCTTCGGAATCCGAATGCCCTCATGCGATTGGTTGTTTTCGAGCAGCGCGGCCACCACGCGCGGCAGGGCCAGCGACGAACCGTTTAACGTATGGGCCAAGTAGGGCTTGCCGTCGGCCTCGCTGCGGTAGCGCAGCATGAGGCGGTTCGCTTGAAACGTTTCGAAGTTGCTCACCGAACTCACTTCGAGCCAGCGGCCCTGCGCAGCCGACCACACCTCAAAGTCGTAGGTCAGGGCCGACGTAAAGCCCATGTCTCCGCCGCACAGCCGCAGCACGCGGTACGGAAGCTCCAGGGCTTGCAGCAGCTGGGCCACGTGGTCCACCATTTCGTCCAGGCGCTGGTACGACTTCTCGGGATGCTCGACGCACACGATTTCTACCTTGTCGAACTGGTGCAGGCGGTTGAGTCCGCGCACGTCTTTGCCGTACGAGCCGGCTTCGCGCCGAAAGCAGGGGCTGTAGGCCGTCAGCTTGACGGGCAGCTCGGCCTCGGGCAGAATTTCGTCGCGCAGCATGTTGGTCACCGGCACCTCGGCGGTCGGAATCGCATAAAGCTGGTCCTCGCCCACGTGGTACATCTGGCCGTCCTTGTCGGGGAGCTGCCCCGTACCGTATCCTGATGCCGCGTTCACGAAGTGCGGAGGCTGCACCTCGAGGTAGCCTGCCTGGGTGTTGTAGTCCAAGAAGAACTGAATCAAGGCGCGCTGCAGTCGGGCTCCCTTGCCGGTGTAAAACGGAAACCCCGCTCCGGTCACCTTCACTCCGCGTTCAAAATCGATCAGCTTGTAGCGTTCCGTGAGGTCCCAGTGCGGAACGGCGTCTGCCGCCAGCGACCATTCGGGACTCCACTCGGCCACCACCACGTTGTCTTCGGCCGACTTGCCCGCCGGCACGCTGGCGTGGGGCATGTTGGGAAGGCGGAGGAGCTGTTCGCGCTCTTGGCCCTCGAGCTGCTCGAGCTCCGCAGCCAGCAACTGAATGCGGCCCTTGATTTCGGTCGTGCGGGCTTTGATTGCGTCGGCCTCCTGCGCGCGTCCGTCGCGCATCAACCCACCGATTTCCTTGGCCAGGCGGTTCGCTTCGGCCTGCAGGGTTTCGGTTTCGGTTTGTATGCTTCGGCGCTGCTCGTTAAGGGCGAGCAAGGCGTCTACGGCCGGCTTGGCGTCGAGGTTGCGCTTGGCCAACGCGGCGACGACGGCTTCGGGTTGGGAACGAAGAGTAGATAAACTAAGCATGGTGTTGAATAGGTACAAAACTACAAACCCCCTGGCGCCGAAGCTTCAGGGGGTTGGTAAACTTAAAAGAACCGAATTAAGCCTCGCCGCCCTCTGCAAAGGGAACGACCGAAACGTAGCTCTTGTTTCCGGCTTTCTTTTGGAACTCCACGATTCCCTCGCTCAGGGCGAAGAGCGTGTGGTCCTTGCCAATCCCCACGTTGGTGCCGGGATTGTGTTGGGTACCGCGCTGGCGAACGATGATGGAACCGGCCGCAGCGGGTTGACCACCAAAGATTTTCACACCCAGTCGCTTCGAAGCTGACTCGCGTCCGTTCTTGGAACTACCTACACCTTTCTTGTGTGCCATGGTCTGATCAAATTATTCGGCAGCCTCAGTTTTGGCCGCCTTGGTGGTTTTCTTCTTGGGCTCTGCAGCTACCTCTTCGGTGGCTTCAACTTTTTTCGCAGCCGCTTTCTTCTTCGCGCCCGACAAGCTGATGTCGGTGATCACGATTTGGCTAAGGGCTTGGCGGTGACCGTTTTTCTTTTCGTAGCCCTTGCGGCGCTTCTTTTTAAACACGATCACTTTGTCACCTTGGAGGTGCTTGAGAAGGGTAGCGGTTACTACTGCTCCTTCGATAACGGGGGCGCCAACGCTTACGGTTCCGTGGTCGTCAGCCAGCAGAACGCGGTCGAATGAAATCGACTCGCCTTCTTGGCCTGCCAAGCGGTTCACGTACACGCGCTGATCTTTTTGCACTTTGTACTGCAGCCCTGCTATTTCTACAATTGCGTACATAACGAATTTTCTTAGGGGCTGCAAAGATAGGATAAAAACTTCGACTTCGGGCGGTAGGGTCGCGAAACAATTTTCCCGCCCTTCGTAATAAAGGGCAACCGCTTCGCAACTAACGCCTTCGTATCTTCGACCTCCTTTACCAAAAACCGACATGAAGCATTCCTTTTTCGGACTCGCACTCGTCTTCTCTGCCTTGGCCCAACCGCTGAGCGCACAGATTAAGTACGAATCCTACGACCTGCCCAACGGCCTTCACGTAATTCTCCACCAAGACAACAGCAACCCGCTGGTGGCTGTTTCGGTCCTGTACCACGTGGGCTCCAAAGACGAAATTCCGACCCGCACCGGATTCGCGCACTTCTTTGAGCACCTTCTCTTTGAAGGCTCCGCCAACATTGGACGCGGAGAATACATGCAACTCATCCAGTCCAACGGCGGTGCCCTGAACGCCAATACGAGCAACGACCGCACGTTCTACTACGAGATTCTGCCCTCCAACCAACTGGAACTCGGACTCTGGATGGAAGCAGAACGCATGCTCCACGCCAAAATCGACCAAGTGGGCGTCGACACCCAGCGCGAAGTGGTCAAGGAGGAGAAGCGCCAGCGCGTCGACAACCAGCCCTATGCCAGCTTCTTGGCTGAAATGTTCAAGCGCGCCTTCAAGCAGCACAACTACCGTTGGGTTCCGATTGGCTCGATGGAAGACCTGAACGCCGCCAAACTCGACGAATTCATGGCCTTCTACCAAAAGTACTACATCCCCAACAACGCGACCCTCTCGATTGCGGGCGACATCGACGTGGCCCAAACCAAGGCTTTAATTCAGAAGTACTTTTCAGACATCCCTAAGGGACCTGCGGTGCAGCGCCCCAGTGCCTACGAGCCCCCGCTCGGTGGAGAAGTGGTCGACACCGTCTACGACAACATTCAAATCCCGGCCGTTTTTGCCGGCTACCGCATGGTAAGCGAAACGCACCCCGACGCCTACGCCCTCCAGATGCTGACCACCGCCCTGAGCGACGGTCCGAGTTCGAGGTTCTCCAAGCGCATGGTCGACCAGGATCAAAGCGCCCTCCAAGTGGCTGCCTTTCCCTTTGCCATGGAGCACCACGGCGTGTTCATCGCCCTGGCCCTCGCCAACGGAGCCACGAGCACCGGCGCGCTCATGACGACCATGGAAGAAGAGATCGCCAAAATGCAAAACGAGCCCCTGAGCGAGAAGGAATTCACCAAGCTGCTCAACAAAGTCGAGTCGGAGTTCGTGACGCGCAACTCCAGCGTGGCCGGAATCGCCGAGAACCTCGCCAACTACCACGTGTACTACGGCGACGCCAACCTGGTCAACACCGAAATCGAACGGTACCGCAAGGTCACTCCAGCCGACATTCAGCGCGTGGCCAAGACCTACCTCAAGCCCGAGAACCGCGTCGTCCTTCACTACCTGCCCCAATCCGCTCAGTAAGCCATGAAACGTATTCTAATTGCCCTTTCGCTCGCAGCCTCGGTGGCCGCCAGCGCCCAGCTTGACCGCAGCATCCGCCCTCAGGCGGCCCCTGCCCGCACCCCGACCATCGCCCAATACCAAAAGTTTAAGCTTAAAAACGGCATGACCGTGCTGTTGGTCGAAGACCACAAACTGCCGCGGCTCGGCCTTACGCTTTCGATGGACCTCGGTGAGGTGTACGAGGGCCCCAAAGCAGGCACCTTGAGCCTGCTGGGCGACCTTCTCTCCGAAGGCACCCAGTCCTACACCAAAGAGGCCCTCGACGAAAAAGTGGACTTCATCGGAGCTCGATTGGGTACCGGCGGAAGCCAAGTGAACGCCGGCGGCCTGAGCAAGTACGCCGAGGACCTCTTTGTCCTCGCGGCCGAAGTGGCGCAGCGTCCGACCCTTCCGCAACCCGGATTTGATAAAATCAAGGAGCGCACGATTTCGGGTTTGAAGAGCCAAAAAGATGACCCCGCGGCCATTCAAACGAACATCTTCAATGCGCGCGCCTTCGGACCCCAGCACCCGAGCGGCGAGTTGATTACCGAAACCAGTGTATCCCAAATCACCTTGGCCGACTGCAAGATGGCGTACCAAACCTACTGGAAGCCCAACGTCGCAACCCTGACCATCGTGGGAGACATCGATCTGGCCCGCGCCAAGGCCCTCGCTGAAGCGCATTTTGGCGGGTGGAAGGGCAAGTTCACCAAGAAAGCAAGCTTTCCGGCACCGGCCGACCTCAGCGGGGTGCGCATTCAAATTGCGAACCGTCCCTCGAGCGTGCAGTCCAACATCCAAATTGGCAACACCATTCAGCTTCCGGTGGGCCACCCCGACCTCGAAGCCCTTCGCGTGATGAACGAGGTGCTCGGCGCCGGTTCCGCAGGTCGCCTCTTCCGCAACCTTCGCGAGGACAAGGCCTACACCTACGGCGCGTATTCTTCATTCGGAACCTCGCGCTTTACCAGCATCATCGAGGCGTCCGCCGAAGTGCGCAACGCCGTGACCGACAGCGCCGTGGAGCAGTTCCTGCTCGAAATCAACCGCATCCGCACGGAGTCGGTGAGTGCCGACGAACTGCGCTCCGCCAAAAACAACCTGGCCGGCGGTTTTGGTCGTTCCTTGGAGCGCCCCGAAACAGTAGCCAGCATGGCAGGCAACACGCTGCTGTACCACCTGCCCGCGGACTACTACAACGGCTACCTGACTCGCCTCGAAGCCGTCACGGCCCAAGACGTGCAGCGCGTCGCCCAGAAGTACTGGAAGGCCGACAAGCTGCTCATCAGCATTGTGGGCAAGGCGGCAGACATCGCCAAGCCCCTTGAGCGCCTCGGCTACCCCATCAGCTACGTGGACTTTGAAGGCAAACCGGCCGAAGCTCCCAAGTTCGACGCGGTTCCCGCAGGGCTCACGGCCAAGGCGGTAGTAGAGTCCGCGCTCAAGGCCATGGGCGGAATCGAGCGCATCAACGCCCTGAAATCGGTGGCCTGGACGCAAGAGGCCAGCATCTCGGGAATTACCATCAAGTCGGAGGTTGCGTTCACGGCACCCAATACCCTGGTGCAAAAGCAAACGTCGCCGATGGGCACGAAGGAAACGCGGTACGAGGGCAATAACGTGACGGTTGTTGCCAACGGCAAGGTTAAGGAATTGAGTGCAGAAGAGAAGTCTTCAATGATGGCGGACCGCTATCTGATCGATGAGCTTGGACTGCTCGAACGCGCCGACCTCAAGCTTCAGGGCAGCAAGGTTGACGTCGACGGCGTACCCTGCTACGCACTCGAAATTCCTCAGGCCAAGGGCGATCCGGTCGTTAAGTTTTACAGCATCGCCACCGGCCTAAGGGTGCGCGAGGCCCGAACGCAAGAAGGGCCGCAAGGAAAGGCCGTAGTCAATGTGGACTACCGCGACTACCGCGAGGTTGGGGGAGTGCTCTTTCCCCACGAGTCCAAATTGCCGCTGCAGCCGGGTGTGGACCTCGTGTTCAAAACCGTATCGCTGGACGTCAAGTAAGGCGCCATGCAGCGGAGAAATCCGCAACCGCAAAGCCACCAGCTCCCGGGCTGGTGGTTTTTTTTTATGCCTTTTTGTTGACCAGGTAGACCCCGAGAACGATGGCGGCCATTCCTCCAAAGTGGTGGACGAGAATCGTTTCGCCCATACCCACGCCCCACGCAAGCGCCACCACCGGAATCAAGTAGGTCGTCGACGCCGCCATCAACGGTGTAGTTAGGGCAATCAGTCGGTTGAAGAGCACGGTGGCGATTCCCGTCCCCACAATGCCTAAAAAGGCCAAGGCGGCCAAGGCGGACCCCAAATGTTCCGTGCGCACGGTATTCCAAACCTGGGTCGCCCCCAAAATTCCCAGCGACATCGGCACCGTCAGCAGCATGACGAACAGGGTGATTCCGCGGGGCGACAAATGGCCCAGCTTGGAACCGATCGTGTTGATGCTTACGCCATAAAAGCCGGCCGCCAAAATGGCCAGAAGCAAGTAGTTTGCGTCGATTTCTTGGCCCGGAACCACCGCGCGCCACGGGCTAATCAGCAGCACCGCCCCCAGCAAACCCAGGGCGACCCCCCAGACCTGAATGCGGCGAAGCTTCCGCCCAAAGGCAAGCACCCCGACGAGCAGGGCAAAGACGGGCGTCATTGCATTGGCCACCCCCACGACCCCCGAGGGAACGTGGGCCACCGCAATAGGGAAGAGGATGTAAGGAAGCGAATTGCCCATCAGCGCCACCACGAGCAGCGGCACCAGGTCGGCGCGGCGGAACTCCCCAAAGTGCTTGCGCGCAATGACGAGCACGGCGGCCGCGGCAAACAGCAAGCGCATGGCGCCGATTTGAATGGCCTCGAAGCTCTGAAGCGCAATCTTCATCAGCATGAAGGAGGAGCCCCAGACCAAAACGAGTCCGATAAAAAGCCCCCAGGCCAAGCCAGAACGATTCATGAGGCGGCAAAGGTACGCTACCTTTATTGCCATGAATGCACGGCTCGTTTCGGCGCCTTGGTTGCTCCGCTTTCTTCGTTGGTCCATCGTCCTCAACCTGCTGGTGATGCTGGCCGGTTCGGTCGTGCGCATGACGGGGTCGGGCATGGGCTGCCCCGACTGGCCCAAGTGCTTTGGCCTGGCGATTCCGCCCACCCGTGCGGAGCAGGTGACCTGGTCGCCCACGACGGCCTACCAAAACGGCCAAATGGTCCTGCACCAAGGGGCGCTTTGGGTGGCGCAGGCCGACCACGCGCCGCAGCCTGAATTCTCCGAGCAGCGGTGGGCCAAGTACACGCGCCACAGCTACGCGGTGTTCAACCCGGTGCATACGTGGATCGAGTTCCTCAATCGGCTGCTCGGCGTGCTGCTGGGCATTCCCGTGCTGCTTGCGGCCGCGGCGAGCTTGACGTATGTGCGCAGCCACCCCTGGTGGTTCGTCACCATGCTCGGCGTCCTCGCCACCCTGGCTTTCGAGGCTTGGCTGGGCAAAGTGGTGGTCGACGGCAACTTGGTTCCGCACCACATTACCTACCACATGCTCGGAGCCTACGTCCTGCTTGCGCTGCTGACGGTGCTGTTCCGCAACGTGCACAGCCTTGCGGAGCAAAACCTATGGCGGGCGGAACCGCCGGCCGCGCCGTCGGACCTCAAGCTGATGCTTGGCGGATTTGGCCTTTTAGCGGCCCTGCTGCTCGGGCAAACGGTCCTGGGCACCGGCGTGCGCGAAGGCGTCGACGCGCTCGTGCACCAACTCGGCTTTGGGGCTTCCCGCGACGGCTGGGTCGACCAGCTCGAGCCGGGTGTTTTGATTCACCGCAGCTTCAGCCTGCTGCTGCTGGCCCTTGCGTACGCGCTGTACCGCCGTTCCGCGGGCTTGGCGGGGCTTCGCGCGCGGGCGGGGTTGGTGCTGCTGATTCTGGGTACCGAGGCTGCCGTCGGCGCGGCGCTGTACTACCTCGACCTGCCGCGCGGACTTCAACCCCTCCACCTGATGCTGAGTGCCGGGGCCTGGATGATTTTGGTTGACGCGGTGGCTAAGGCCGGCCTGATGCTCCGCGCCACTCGAGCGTCTCGAGGTAGCGCGTGAATTCGCCCTCAAAAAACTGATGCACCGGCGCTAAGCTGTCGGCGTTGGGGTGGGCGTACACGTACAGGGCTCCGCGCACAAAGTGCTGTGCGCTGTCGGTAGCATAAAACTGAAGGCCGCTGGCCGCATTGCCCCCGATGCGGAACAGGATGCCGTACACCTTGAGGGAGTCGTTCACGTACACCATCTGGCTCATTCCGTCGGCGGCGACGCTGTGCTTCATGGCGAGCTCGTGGGCGTCGTCGATGAGCTGCGGAAGGTTTCCGCGAACCGGCACGTAGGTGAACTGAACCCGCCCCTGGCAAAACGGGTAGACGAGGTCGCCCCAGCCGGCCTGCTGCTGGCGTTCCCATTGGGCGTTGGGGTGGTGTACGAACCCAAAAGGAACCGGGGCCTCAAGGGCTACTCCCTCGCCGGCGGGCACTTCGATGCGCGGATATCCCTTGGGTTTCGGAACCAACGCCGAGTCGGGCCAAAACACTAAAGCGGCCAGCCCCAGTGCCGCGGCGCCCCCCACGGCCCAAAGCGCGTGGCTAATTTTCATTGCGAATCACTTTAACGCGCACAATGCGGCGGCGGTCGCAGGCCTCCACCGTCCAAGTCAGGGGTCCGTTGGTAAGGGTTTCGCCTTTGTGCGGCATGCGCCCCAGCTGCTCCAAAATCAATCCGGCGAGCGTGTCGGCTTCGCCGCGCTCCAGTTCCTCGGGCGCCAGGTCCATGGTGCGCAGGACGTCGTGCAGCGGAGTCCGCGCCTCAAACACAAACGTGCGCTCGTCGAGCTGGGTGTGGGTTTGTTCTTCGGTGTCGAACTCGTCGTTGATTTCGCCCACAATTTCTTCCATGACGTCTTCCAACGTCACGACGCCCGAAACGCCGCCGTACTCGTCGACGACCACGGCCATGTGCATCTTTTTGGCCCTGAAGTCGCCCAAAAGGTCGTCGATCTTCATGTTTTCTGAAGCAAACATCGCCGGGCGAATCAAGTGCTGCCACGACGAGGACGCCTCAGAACCGAGCAAGGGCAAGAGGTCTTTGGAGTGCAAAATGCCGATGATTCGGTCCCGTTGGTCCTGGTACACGGGCAGACGCGAATACCCGTTTTCGGTCACCACTTTGAGCACCTCCTCGAGGCTCCAGTCCGAGCCGAGGTCCACCAAGTCCTGACGGGGCGTGCAAATTTGCTTGATGCTGGTCGAGCCGAAGCGCACGATTTCGCGCAGCCATTTTTTCTGCTGGGTGTTGGTCGCGCTGCTGTCGGTCAGCTTCAGGGCTTCCTCGAGCTGGGCCACGGTCACGGTCGAGGACTTGGCTCCGCCCTTGCTGAGGGCCCGCGAGGTCAACATCAAGCTCTTGGCCAACGGCCGAGCCGCTGCCATCGCCGCGCGAACCACCGGGGCCATGGCGAGGCTGACCGCGATTCGTTTTTGGTTCGAAAGCGACTTGGGCATCACTTCCCCAAACAGCAGGAGCACCGCCGTCGCAAGGCCCGTTTCGAGCAGCGCTCGAACCCAGTCCATCATGCCCTCGTTGATGGCCTGGCCGATCCACAGACCCCACACGAGCACGAAGGCCAGATTAAAAAAGTTGTTCCAAATCAGGAGGGTGGCGAGCAGCGATTCCGGATGCCGGCACAGTTCCAGTACGCCCGAGCCGCCGGTGCGCCGCTCGAGCTCGTCTTTTTCACTCGGACTCAGCGCAAAAAACGCCACCTCAGAGGCCGACGCCATGAAGGATCCCGCCAGCAAGAGCACGAGTACGATCCACGTCAACGCGGTGTCGCCCGCGTCGATGGCTAAGAAGGAAAAACTCGGTAACGGGTCAGGGTCCAAAACGATGCAGTAGGTTCAACAGCAAGGCTTAGAACTGGTCGTCGCCCTCGTAGTCGTCGTCATCGCTCATGAACGACGAGTTGGCTTGGTTGCTGCGGTAGCCGCCGCCTCCGTTGCCGTGGCCGCTTCCGCCTTTGCGGTGAGCGCCATGTTCTTCTTCGCGACCGCGCATCGGGTTGGGGCCGAGCATGGTCATCGAATCTGCCGAAATTTCAATGTTGTAGCGGGTCTGGTTGTGTTCGTCGGTCCACTGGCGCGAGCGGATTTTTCCTTCGATGAACACCTTGTCGCCCTTGTGCAGAAATCGTTCGCAGACTTCGGCCAAGCGCGGACTCCGCACCACAACCGTGTGCCATTCGGTGTTTTCCTTTCGGTTTCCGTCGCGGTCCGTGAAATTTTCGGTCGTCGCGATGGGGAACTTTACCAGCATTCCCCCATTTTCAAAACGGCGCACTTCGGGATCTTTACCCAGGTTGCCGATCAGCATGACTTTATTTAGAGTACCTGCCATGGATATACGTGTACATTATTAACGATGCGGTCAAATGTACGCGAATTTGTGCATCCAATGCACAAAGGCCTGGGGCATGCCGCGCGACGACCATTCCTCAAAGCGGAGCCAGTGGCTGAAGTCGGCAAAGTCCCTGGGAACCCGGTACACATGCAGCCTTAACTTTCGGTGGCTCAGGCGGTGCTCCACTACTTCGGCGGTCCAGCCTTCGGGCGCGCCGGGCAGCAAAATCGGGGCATAAAGGCCCGACCAAATCCCCTTTTCGGGGCGCTTGACGAGGCCAAAAAGTCCGTCTTCGTAGCCCACGGCAAAATGCCAGTCTTCTTCGCGAACGCGGACTGCACGTCGCTTAATCGGGAGTTCGGCGGCGCTGCCCTCGGACCGGGCGGCGCAAATTTCAGCCAACGGGCACTCCCCGCAGCGCGGCGCGCGCGGAACGCACACGGCCTGAGCAAAGTCCATCACGGCCTGGTTGAAGTCGCCCGGCCGGTCGGCGGGAATCAGGCGCTCCGCGAATTCGGCGATGAAGGCTTTGCTCGCGGCGCGGTCAATGGGTTCGCGCCAGTCGGCCCAACGGGCGTACACTCGGTAGGCGTTGCCGTCCAAGGCGGGAACTGCTTCGCCGTCCAGAATTGAAGCCAGGGCTCCGGCCGTATAGGGCCCAACTCCCGGCACCTTGAGCCATTCCGGGTAGCCGGAGGGCCAGCCGTTTTGGTCCACGTAGCGCGCGGCGCGGTGGAGCAGGTCCGCCCGACGGTAGTAGCCCAGTCCGCTCCAAAGGCCTTTGACCACTTCGGGTTCTGCCCGAGCCAAGTCACCCACGGTCGGGAGCGCGTGCAGAAAACGTTCCCAGTAGGGCAGGCCTTGGTCAACCCGCGTTTGCTGGAGGATGATTTCGCTGAGCCAAATGGCATAGGGATTGCGCTCCCTACGCCAAGGCAAAGGGCGTCCGTGCTGGTCGTACCACCGCAAGAGAATTTGCGCGAACGCGCTATTTTGAGTTGGTAGGTGCTTCAATGGGGACTATCTTTGCGCCCGCTAAAATAGGCTCCCCTTGGGCCTTTGACTTAAACGTTTATACCGTCAAAATCATGACAAAAGCAGATATCGTATCTCGTATTGCCGACCGCACTGGCATGGAAAAAGCAGACGTCCTCGCCGTAGTTGAGGGCTTCATGCGTGAAGTAAAAGGTGGAATGGAGTCAGGAGACAACGTGTACCTCCGCGGATTTGGCAGCTTTGTGCTGAAAAAGCGCGCTCAGAAGACGGGACGCAACATTTCGAAGAACACCACCTTGGTGATTCCTGCTCACTACATTCCTTCATTCAAGCCGGCCAAGACCTTCGCAGATTCTGTGAAGAAGCACGTGCCGGTGAAGTAATTCACGCTCCATCCTCCACGAAATGAATCGTACGGTATGGATTGCAGCTTCGGCCATTGTCCTTGGGGCATTGGCCTTTTTGCTGTTGCCTACCTCGCCGGCTTCGACTTCGCCTGAAGTAGAGTCCGCGGCGCTAAGCCCTTTGGACGCCAAAGTGCGCGAAGCGGTTCGCCTCATTCAGGAGGGCACTGGGAATCCCATGGAGGCTATCGCCTTGCTCCGCGAGGTGGTCGAAGAGGATCCCAAGCACCGAGATGGTTTGTTTCATCTCGGTGAATTTTCGCGCATGTCTGGGCAACTGGACCGAGCATTGGACCGCTATGCGAGCATTCTGGAGTACTACCCGAGCGACCACGAGGCCGCTGCACGGTATGCCGAGACGCTCGCCGACTTAGGTCGTCGCGACGAAGCCCAACAATTTGTGGCAAAGTACCTCGCGGATCACCCTGATGCTGACCTGAGCTCCTTAACGCAGCTGCGCGATTCCTGGAACGAGGGGGATGCTGAGGCACCCGCCGTGTCCGAACCTGTATTATAAACAATTAAACGACTTAGTTATGCCAAGCGGTAAGAAACGCAAGCGCCATAAGATGGCCACCCACAAACGCAAGAAGCGCCTACGTAAGAATCGCCACAAGAAGAAATAAGGGCTGAATCATGCGTACCGAACTGATTATTCAAGCCAGTGAATCGGACGCTATCATCGCCTTACTTCAAGACGGTCGCTTGACCGAACTCGTCGCTGAAAACGAGCAACAGCAGTTTTCAGTGGGCGACGTGTACCTCGGGGTGGTGCGCAAGTTAGCGCCGAGCCTCAATGCGGCTTTTGTAGACGTGGGCTACGAGAAGGATTCCTTCTTGCACTACCACGATCTAGGCCCCCAGATTCCGACCTGGCAGAACTACCTGAAACGGGTTCGCCAGAGCAAGTACACTTCAGACTTGTCTGAAGTCGAAATCCTTCCCGAAATCGAGAAGGACGGAAGCATGGAGGTGCTCCTGAAGCCGGGCGATGAGGTGCTGGTTCAAATCACGAAGGAACCCATTTCGACCAAGGGTCCAAGGGTTACTTCGGATATCTCTATAGCGGGCCGATTTATCGTGCTCGTTCCGTTTAACGGACGGATTTCGGTCTCGCAAAAGATCCGAGACCGCAAAGAACGAGAGCGCCTGCGCAAGCTGGTGCAAAGCATACTTCCCCACGGATTTGGCGTCATCGTGCGCACCGTGGCTGAGGGAGTTACGCAAGAAGACATCGAAGCCGACCTCAACGACCTCATCAGCCGTTGGAAGACGCTGTACCGCAACGTCCGCGGCGCAAAGCCAAAGAAGTGCGTGCTTCGCGAAATGGACCGCGCGTCGGCCTACCTGCGCGACGTCTTCAACGACAGCTTTGACCAAATCGTAGTCGACCACGAGGCCCTCTACGACGACATCAAGGGCTACGTCGAAGCGATTGCGCCGGAGCGGGCCAACATCGTAAAGCTGCACACGTCGGCCGTGCCGGTGTTCCAGCACTACGGAGTGGACCGTCAAGTCAAGAGCGCGTTCGGACGGACCGTGAACATGGGCAAGGGTACCTACCTGGTCATTGAGCACACCGAGGCCATGCACGTCATTGACGTCAACTCGGGCAACCGTTCGGGCAAAGGCGAGAGCCAAGAGGATCATGCCCTCGCGGTCAACTTGATGGCTGCTGAAGAGATTGCGCGCCAGCTTCGCCTGCGCGACATGGGCGGAATCATTTGCGTCGACTTCATCGACATGGCCAAGGGCGAACACCGCCGCGAGCTGTTTGAAAAGCTGAAGGAACTGATGGCGAGCGACCGCGCCCGCCACAAGATCCTGCCGCCGTCGAAGTTTGGTCTG
>JBEGTJ010000011.1:0-28926 GCA_041179465.1 Bacteroidota bacterium
GCTCTTCCGATCTAATTTCTTCACGTCGTCCTCGACGTCTTGAAAGTAGCGGTCCTTGGAGCCCGCCTCCATGGCCTCGAGGGAGCCCATGCCGCGGTAGCTCTTGTAGCGCCGTCCGTCCAGAATGATGGTGTCGCCCGGAGCCTCCTCCGTGCCGGCAAACATGGAACCGAGCATGACGCTGTCGGCACCCGCGGCGATGGCCTTGACGATGTCTCCGGTGTAGCGAATTCCGCCGTCGGCGATCACGGGAACACCCGATCCTTTGATGGCCTGCGCCACGGCCATGACCGCGCTCAGTTGCGGAACTCCCACGCCCGCCACCACCCGCGTGGTGCAGATGGAACCCGGACCAATGCCCACTTTCACTGCATCGGCGCCCGCCGCCACAAGGTACTTAGCGGCCTCTGCCGTGGCGATGTTGCCCACGACCACGTCGAGGTGCGGAAAAGCCTTTTTAATTTTTTGCAGCACGTCGACCACGCCGCGGGTGTGGCCGTGCGCCGTGTCCACCACAATCGCGTCGACGTTGGCGTTGACAAGTTCGGCTACGCGGTCGAGCACGTCGCCGGTCACGCCTACGGCAGCCGCTACGCGCAGCCGGCCAAAGGCGTCAATGTTGCTGAAGGGCTTCGTGCGCTTTTTGCTGATGTCGCGGTACGTAATCAAGCCCAGCAGGGTGCCGTCGGCTTTGACCACCGGAAGCTTCTCAATCTTGTTGCGCTGCAAAATGACTTCGGCCTGCTCCATGGTGGTGTTTTCGGCGGCGGTAACCAGTCCTTCAGCCGTCATGACCTCGCCGACGTGGCGGCTGTCGTCGTGCTCAAAGCGCAGGTCGCGGTTGGTAATGATTCCAATGAGCTTCTTTGCCGCGTCGACCACGGGAATTCCGCCAATTCGGTATTCCGCCATCAGCTTTTTGGCCTCGCCAATCGTAGCGTCGGCGGTCAAGGTAACGGGATCGAGAATCATGCCCGACTCGGCGCGCTTCACTTTGCGCACCTCCATGGCCTGGCGTTCAGCGGTCAAGTTCTTGTGGAGCACCCCGATGCCGCCCTCTTGCGCCATCGCGATGGCCATGCCCGCCTCGGTCACGGTGTCCATGGCCGACGAAACAATGGGCACTTTGAGTTCAATGTTGCGGCTAAATCGAGATACCAAGCGCACGTCGCGCGGCAGCACCTCAGAAAAAGCAGGAACGAGAAGGACGTCGTCGTAGGTGAGGTACTCACCGAGGATTTTGGAGCCGAAGTCAGCCATAGCAACTTTAGATTAAGTTGCATGCAAAAATACGGAATCCGCCCCGAGGCCGGGGCGGATTCCGCAAGAAGTTATGAACCTATTTGCTTAGTAGAGCAAATTCAGCGTGCCGCGGCGCTCCACGAGCTCACCTTCGATGCTCCGGTAGCGCAGCTGGTAGGTGTACACCCCTGTTGGCGCATACGCTCCGTTCAGCTTGCCGTCCCACGCCTTGGTCTCGTCCTTGGTCTCAAAAACGCGCTGTCCCCAGCGGTCGTAGATCTCAAGGCTGTAGCTGCTCGGGGCCACGTACACTTGAGCTGGCTTCCAAACGCGGTTCGCGGCTACCTCCGACTTCGGATTGAAGCTGTTGGGAATAAACACGCGCGGCTTGAATTCGGCCATCGCCGTAGTCGACGTCGAGCGGAACACCGAACCGTCGGCGTCGCGGAACACGAGCGGATTCGGCCCCTCCACCGCCACCACGCGGTAGGCCAGCAGTCCGCTGTAGTCGCCAAGCGGACGGGTATTGTCCAAGAAGAACGTGTCCTGAGTCGAACCGACCAGCTGGAAGCCGCCGGTGGGCTGAACCGCGCGGTAGACCTCGTAGCGATCCACTCCGCCCAAGTAGTCGCGGTACGGATTCCACTTCAGGAAGTTGGTCAGGTTGTCTTGCTCGTCCACCTCGAGCACCATAGTGCGGCCGATGTTGGAGGACGTATCTACGTTCCCGCAGCTGTCGGTCGCCACAAAACGGTAGACGTAGCGGTGGTCGTTCGGATTGGCCGTAAAGTCCTTGAATCGGTACTCCCAGGGACCGGTGATCGGCTTGGGTAGCAAGCCGAGGGACTTAAAGGGCGCGCCCAATTCGTCGGCGCGCTGCACGTCAAAGTGTACGATGTCGGCGTCTTTGTCGATGAAGCATACCAATTCCACCCCGTTGTCGTCGCGCACGCTCGTCTTGGCCAGGTACAGCAGGCGCGAGCGCTGAACGGCCAACGACGTGATGCACACCTTATTCGACGACGCGGTCTTTACGGTAGCCGTGTCGATGGCCCGCACGTACCAGCAGTAGGTCGTGCCGCTGCTCAGATTGCGCATGCTGAACGTAGAATCGTTGCCCGTCTTGATGCCGACCAAAGTAAGGGTGGTTGCCCCGCCGTTCGGGGTCTCTTCCATCCAAATCTCGTACTGCTTGACGCCGCCTACGCCCCATCCCTTGTAGGTATTCCAGCGCAGGCGCATGATGCCCTCGCAGGGATCCATGTTCTCGCTCAGCACCATGTTGTTGGCGGCGCGGACAAGCAGGTCGGAACTCATGTTTCCGCAGGAGTCCGCCGAAATCACCTTGTACTGGTCCTTCACGCTTTCAATGGATCCCGGAATCACGTACGGCATCGCCGTGCCTGGCTTGATGGTGTCAATAGGACTCCACACACCGCCTGCGCCCAATTTCAGCAGATAGTAATCCACAATGTCGTTGCTGGTACCTGGAGTCCACGAAATCACCACTTGTCCGTTGACGACCGAAACGCTGTCGATCACGATGACGTCGGCATTCACTTGGTCCGAGTAGAAACCCGACTTGCTCGTGCTCACGCAGCCCGTAGCGGTGCGGATTTGGTACTCGAGGTTTTGTCCGCAAACGTTCACCGTGTCGCGGAAGTTGAGGTTGCTCGTCGTGTCAATTTTCTGCCACGCACCTGACGGGAGGCTACGGCGCCAGATTTCAAAGGGCTGGCTGTAGCTCGTGCGGGTGGTGTTCCAGCTCAGGTCGGCCACATAGGAGTTGGTCGGAGGCAGCGAGTTGAGCGTCAGACCCATCGTCTGCAGCGTGTCGCTCGGTACCGAAACGTATCCGCAGCCGCCCTTCGAGCGGATGTAGTAGTAGTTGGCCCCCGGCCCCGGAGTCAGGTCGGTGTAGGACAGTGAACTGTAATTTTTGACCGTATCGATGGCAACAAACGGCGACGTCGGACTGGTCGAATGGTAGATAATGTAGGCGTCGAAGTTCATCCCCGTGTCAGCCGGATATCCCCAGTTGATGCCCACGGTGCCGTTGGCGTTGACCGTCGCACAGGCATTGGACATGTCGGGCGGCACCGGAATCGTCGAAACGACGTTGACCACCACCGACTTCACCGAAACGGCGGGAATGGGACAGAAGTTGTCCTGCATGCGCATCGCAAAGGTGTAGGAGTTGGTGGGGGATCCGCACTGCGTGCCCTGGTAGGCAATGTGGTTGCACGAGGTCTGCCAGTTAAACAAAATTTCGTTGTTCAGCGGATTCGTGAGCGTCGTCTGCGGAGCAACCGGAACGACCGTGGCGCACGGCGGGTTCAAGCAGCCTGAGTTCGCGTTGGAGAACGGCGTTCCAAACTGGCCCCCACTCGGACTGAACCCGATCGTCTGGGGCAAGAAGTTGGGCAAAAGCTGCGGGTCCTGCGAGACCAGGTTGAAACGCACAATCTGTCCTGCAAAGACCGTGGCTTCATAGTACACAGTATCACCATTCTGAACTACTGGCATGATTTGAGGAAAACCCGGAATATTAGTAACCGCTAACGTCGGTGGCGTATTTGCCGTACCGGTCGGTAAACTTGGACAGTTGCTCTTGATGGCCATAGGAATATCCCGGAACACCTCGGCGATCAGCTGTCCACATCGGTAGGCTGAAACTTTGATTGAGGTGGCGAAGGATCCTCCTGAAGAAGGATTCAGCGTAATGTTTCCCGTAATATTGTTAAGCTGCGCGGGAGTACCTCCGTTAGGCAAAGGACTCGTGGCGGAATAAGGAGAGACATATCCGATAGCCGCACCTGAGGACGTGAGAGAAGGTGCCCAATCATAATAAATGGAATCCAAATCATCATCGAACGCAAATTGAGCGTATGTGTATTCATATCCTGTACAAATAACAGACTTGGGCGGCTCCAAGAAACGCGGAGACGAATCGTAGCACGGGTTTGCATTTTGCTGATTCCCGTTAACGCTATATGGGTACATGACCGCCCTCAAATATAAACTCTGGCCTGAAGGATTTGACAAGTTATTTAGCGACGATGGGCGACAACACAGGGTGTAATCAAATTTCCAACCAGTTGCTGGGGGAGTCCCCGTTAAATTAATAAATGCGGATTCATAGCGAGCTTCTTCAAGAGAACCTTCCCCCGTGGCCGCTACGTTGCATCGGATAGGTGCCGGAGTAACGAAGCACGTCGGCGAGACGTCGGTATTGGTACCCACCTGCGTCAAGGTGATAGACCCAGCAGGAGAATTAGAACTAAGTTGAACCGTTCCTCCCGGAAGCGTCGCATTGCCGTTTCCGCAGTCCCGATAAAGGATCATATAAAACTTAAACTTCCCCGCATTAGGACCCGTGGTAAAACACTTCCAAGTGATTTCACCCCCGTAGGCATGGGATGCTTTCACAGGTACCGTAACAACCAACAGGAGCGCGACAACCGCCGCGTAACGAAGCATTCTAATCATAACATACAAAGAAACCACAATTTGGGGTTCCGTTCCAAGCCCTTTGCAAGCCGGACCGCGAGGTCGCGCCAACGACTTGTATGGGTGAGCGTGTGGTTTAGGCCTTCTTGTAGTCCCGCGAAATCACCAGCTTTTGGATCTCTGACGTGCCCTCTCCGATCGTGCACAACTTCGAGTCGCGAAAAAACTTCTCTGCAGGGTAGTCCTTGGTGTAGCCGTAGCCGCCGTGCACTTGCACGCCGTCGGTCGCTACTTCGACGGCCGTTTCGCTCGCAAAAAGCTTGGCCATGGCTGACTCTTTGGTCACCTTGAGCCCCTGATCCTTGAGCGAACCCGCGTGGCGCGTCATCAGTTCGGCGGCGTAGATTTTGGTGTTCATTTCGGCCAGCTTGAAGGCAATACCTTGAAAGTCGCCAATGGGTTGCCCGAACTGCTCGCGCTCCCGGCTGTAGCGCACGGCCGCGCGGTGCGCGCCCTTGGCGATTCCGAGGCTCAGCGCCGCAATCGAGATTCGGCCCCCGTCGAGAATTTTCATCGACTGAATAAAACCCTCTCCAACCTGTCCAAGCACCTGGTCGTCAGGTACAAAGCAGCCGTCAAAAAACAAACCCGCGGTTTCGCTGGCGCGCATGCCCAGCTTGTTTTCTTTGCGTCCGCCCTGAAAGCCGGGCGTCCCCTTTTCGACCACAAAGGCGGTCATGCCGTGGCTGTCGCCCTTTTCGCCGGTGCGGGCGATGACCACCGCTACGTCGCCGCTGATGGCATGGGTGATGAAGTTCTTACTTCCGTTGAGTACCCAACCCCCGTCGCGGCGCACGGCGGTCGTGTTCATGCCGCCCGCGTCGCTTCCGGTGCCGGTTTCGGTAAGGCCCCAGGCCCCGATCCACTCGCCCGTGGCCAACTTAGGCAGCCAGCGGCGCTTTTGAGCGTCGGTTCCGAATTGATTAATGTGCTGGGTGCACAACGAATTGTGCGCGGCCACACTGAGGCCAATACTGCCGCAAACTTGGGCGATTTCGTCCACAATCGTAATGTACTCGGCGTAACCCATTCCGGCCCCGCCGTATTCCGGGCTGACCAGGACGCCTAAAAATCCGAGTTGCCCCATCTCGTGAAACAATTCCTTGGGGAAGTACTGCGCCTCATCCCATTCCATGACGTGCGGAGCTATTCGCTGGGCCGCAAATTCAGCGGCCGAGGCGCGAATGAGTTCGAGTTCTTCAGAGTGCTGGGCTAATACGGGGTAATTCATCGTGGGTCAGTTGGGTGGGGTTGTTATCGTTTAAATACGGATCCGTTCCGGAGCTCGTACTGCACTCCTGACTCGGGACAGGTGGCCGTTCCGTGGGCGTCAAACTCGAGCCGGTGGCCGAATTCGCTCATCCAGCCAACCTGCCGTGAAGGGTTGCCGACGACTAACGCATAGGCCGGCACATTTTTAGTGACGACGGCGCCTGCGCCGATGAAGGCAAATTCGCCAATGTCGTGGCCGCAAACGATCGTGGCGTTCGCGCCAATACTGGCTCCGCGCCCTACGTGCGTCGTGGCGTACTGGTCGCGACGGTTTACGGCGGAACGCGGGTTAATCACGTTGGTAAACACACAGCTCGGCCCTAAAAAAACGTCGTCGTCGCAGGTCACGCCCGTGTAAATGCTGACGTTGTTTTGCACCTTCACGTTTCGCCCGAGGCGCACCCCAGGAGAAACCACGACGTTTTGGCCCAAGTTGCACTGCGGCCCCAGTTCCGCACCCGACATGACGTGCGAAAAATGCCAGATTTTAGTACCGGCTCCAATGCGCGCTCCTTCGTCGACCACCGCCGTCGGGTGAACAAAAAAATCGGGTGCTTCCATGAGGCACGAAGGTAGGGCTTGCGCCGCCGGAGTGCTACCTTTGATTATGCATCAAAAAATATCGATCCTCGCGGTTTTCATTCTGGGCACTACCCTATCGGCCTTGGGCTGGGGGCAAATTGGACACCGTATTGTCGGTGAAATTGCCACGGCCCACCTCAAGCCCTGCGTCGAAAAGAAGGTTTCGGCCATTCTTCAGGGCGAAAGCCTGGCCATGTGCTCCACTTGGATGGACGAAATCAAGTCCGACAAAGCCTACGACCACTGGGACCCCTGGCACTACTGCACCGTCGGCGACCACCAGACCTACGCCGAGGCCGGCACGCCCAGCCAAGGGGACGTACTCATGAAGCTCGAAGAAATCACGCGCGAACTCGAAACCAAGAAATTCAAGCACGGCGGCGAAGCGGTGGCCTTGAAAATGCTCGTCCACCTCTTGGGCGACCTGCACCAGCCCCTGCACGTAGGTCGCGGCGACGACAAAGGCGGAAACGACGTGAAGCTCAAGTACTTCGGCAAAAGCACCAACCTGCACCGCATTTGGGACAGCGACCTGATCGACGGACAGCAGCTGTCGTACACCGAATACAGCCAGCACCTGCTGCGCACCACTCCGCAGGACCGCATCAAGCAGTACCAGGGCGGCACGTACCTCGACTGGGCCAACGAATCCAAGGCGCTTCGCATGGCCGGCATCTACCCTGCGGCGGGCGTCGAGAACCTGAGCTACGAGTACGGTTACCAGAACTACCCGCGCCTCGAGGAGCGTTTGGTCCAGGCCGGAATTCGCCTGGCCCTGATCTTGAACCGCATTTACGCATGCTGAACCGCAAAAGCGTGTATGCCCTGCACGCGCTGCAGCACTTAGCGCGGAACCCCGACGAACGCTTTTCCACCGCGCGCCTCGCCGAAGCCTGCGCGACCCCGCGCCGTTTTTTGGAGCACATCTTGGGCGCCCTGCGCGAAGCCGGACTGCTCCATGCTGAACCGGGTCGAAACGGAGGCTACCAGCTCGCCCTCCCCGCAGCTGAAGTTTCGCTTGCCGACATTTTGCGGGTGGTCGAAGGCCCCATCGCCCTACTCCCCTGCGCTTCCCACCGCTACTACGAACCCTGCACCGAATGCCCGACGCCCCAGGCCTGCGCCCTTCAAGACGCTTTGGTCCAAGTCCGCAACGAAACCGTGCGCGCCCTTAAGTCCATCAGCTTGGACGACCTCATGAAGCGCGAACACGAATTGTCGTCGGAACAGCGCGGCATCCTTCGGCCCACCCCCTACCTTCGCACCCCATGATGAACCGAGAGATTCCGCCGGTATACGGCAGCATTTTAGAAACCATCGGCCGCACGCCCATGGTCCGACTGAACACCTTAGCCCGCGACATTCCGGGAGAAGTTTTGGCTAAAGTGGAGTACTTCAACCCCGGACACTCCACCAAAGACCGAATGGCGCTCAAGATGGTTGAAGATGCCGAGCGCGACGGCCGACTGAAGCCCGGCGGAACCATCATTGAATGCACCTCGGGCAACACCGGAATGGGCCTCGCCCTCGCCGCCGTGGTCAAGGGATACCGCTTGATTTGCACCATGAGCGACAAGCAGTCCAAAGAAAAAATGGACGTGCTCCGCGCCCTCGGAGCCGAAATCTACGTGTGCCCGACCAACGTGGCGCCCGAGCATCCCGACAGCTACTACTCGGTGGCGCGCCGGCTCAACGCCGAAATTCCGAATTCCTTTTTTCCCAATCAGTACGACAACCTGAGCAACCGCCAGGCGCACTACGAAACCACGGGTCCCGAGATCTGGGAGCAAACCGGCGGACGCATTACGCACTTTGTCGTGGGCGTCGGCACGGGCGGAACCATTTCGGGCGTCGCGCAGTACCTCAAAGAAAAAAACCCGGACATCCAAATTTGGGGCGTGGACACCTATGGCTCGGTGTTTAAAAAGTACCACGAAACGGGCGAGTTCGACCCCAAAGAAATCTACGGCTACATCACCGAAGGAATCGGCGAGGACATTCTGCCCAAAAACGTCGACTTCAGTTTGATCGACCGCTTTGAGAAGGTCACGGACCGCGACGGCGCCCTAGCCGCCCGCGAGCTTGCCCGCAAAGAAGCCCTGCTGCTCGGCTATTCTTGCGGCTCTGCCTTCCAAGGCCTTCGGCAGCTCAAGCACCTGCTGCCCGACCATGCCGTCACCGTCGTGCTTTTCCACGACCACGGCAGCCGGTACGTCGGAAAAATTTACAACGACGACTGGATGCGCGAGCGCGGATTTCTGCGCGAAGAATGGAAGTCCCTCGGCGAAGCCGTTCAAGGGCGCGCCGCCCGTCCGCTCGTGACCATTGGCCCTGAAGAGCCGATCAACAACGCGATAGTCCAGTTCAAGCGATTGGGCATCAGCCAACTTCCCGTGCACGACGGAACGTCCTACGTCGGCAGCCTCACCGAGTCGCACGTGATTACGGCCCTCACCTCGGGTGAAGGCGGAATTCAGCAGCTGGTGCGCACCGTGATGGGCGCTCCGTTCCCCAGTTTGCCCGCCCAGGCCAGCTTACTCGACGGAGTCCACGCGATGGGCGCCTCGTTCAACGCCCTCATCGTGCACACTTCAGACGGCGACCACATCGTCAGCAAGCACGACCTGTTGGCGCAGCTTGCTTAAGGCTGGCTAATGGGCTAACTGGTTAATTGGCTAATTGGCTAACTGGTTAACTGGCTAATTGGTTAACTGGCTAATGGGCTAATGGGCTAACTGGTTAACTGGCTAGTTGGCTAATTGGCTAGTTGGCTAATGGGCTAGTTGGCTAATGGGCTAGTTGGCTAATTAGCTAGTTGGCTAGTTCTTGTTTTTTGCGTACTTTTGCAGCCCTAATCTTAACAACAGGGTTTAGGACCCTTCTAAAACGTTAACTCACTATGGCAACACGCATTCGCCTCCAACGCCACGGCCGCAAAGGTCGCCCCATCTTCACCATCGTAGTAGCTGACAGCCGCGCAAAGCGCGACGGTAAGTTCATTGAAGATCTTGGCCAGTACAACCCCAACACCAATCCCGCGACGATTGACCTCAACTTTGAGCGTGCGCTGGACTGGATGATGAACGGTGCCGAGCCTTCAAACACGGCCCGAGCCATCCTTTCGTACAAGGGCGTACTTATGAAGAAGCACTTGCTGGAAGGAGTGAAAAAAGGCGCGTTGACCGCCGAGCAAGTTGAAGAGCGCTTCACGAAGTGGCTCAACGACAAGCAGTCACTCATTGACAACAAGATCACGAACCTCTCGTCTTCTGCCGACAAAGCCAAGGCGGCACGCCTCAAGGCCGAGGCCGACGCGAACGCCAAGAAGGCTGAAGCCGTTGCCGCTAAGTTTGCGGTAGTCGAAGAGGCTCCTGCCGCCGAGGAAGTCGCTGAGGAAGTTGCCGAAGTGGCCGCTGAAGAGGCTCCCGCCGTTGAGGCTGCTACCGAAGAGGCTCCCGCCGTTGAGGCTGCTGCTGAGGAGGCCGCTCCTTCAGAGGAAGCTCCCGCAGCTGACGCCGAATAATCGAATACGACCGTGGAGGGCTACTTCCTGGTCGGCTACGTGCGCAAGAAGCACGGTTTTAAGGGCGACGTGGTGGTTCGCATCACCGCAGACGATCCCTCCCCCTATCAGGGCCTTGACGCGTACTTTGTAGAGGAGCGCGGCAAGGCCCTTCCCTTTTTTGTGGCGACGCAGCGCATCGTTAACGCGGAGGAATCTATTGTCCGATTCGATGACGTGGACGACGAAGCCTCGGCCCAGGCTATGGTTGGGCGCGGACTTTGGCTTCCAGAAGACCTTTTGCCGGAACTGGACGACGACCAGTTTTACTACCACGACCTCGCCGGCTTCCGCGTGGTGAATCCGGGGGTTGCCGACGAAATGACTGTGCACCAGGTACTCGAGTACCCGGGCCAAGATCTGTTTGAACTCGACGTTAAGGGCCGGGAACAGCGCGTGCTGATTCCGGTGATCGATGCGTTCATTGATCGGGTGGACAAGTCCGCCCGCGTGCTTTACCTCAAAGCTCCCGAGGAACTCTACTTCCTCTGAATGCGCTCGTCGAAGCGAATTCCGCGCTCGCCCAACTCGCGCAGAATGGGCTCGTAGAGCGACGGAATGTTGGGCATGAGCACGCCCCGCTCGGGAATCAAATCGAGCGCCACTAAGCGAGTGGCCATGGCAACCGGCCAACCCACCGTGTACGACATGGCCGTGACTTCGGCCGATTTGCCTTTGGCAATGAGCGAAGACTGAAGGCTAAAATCTTGGCCGTCAAGGCGGTATTCGATGCGGTGAATCATGGCAAGCATGTCGACGTCGGCGTCGGTCATGGTCCACTTTTTCATCAACAGGTGCTGAAGAACCTGGGCGGGCGTGCCCTGTTCCAGGCCCACCGGTTCGTCGGTGAAGAGCCCGAGCCACTCCAGTTTTTCCATGAGGTCCGAATCCTGGCTGATGTTCAGGTAGTGCATGAGCTTCAGCTCGACACGGTCGGTGGGATGGTAGGCCAAGAAAGTGTTGAGGAAGTCCCGGTGGGTCATGCGGTCGACGCCCTCGAGGGGGTAGCTGTCGTCGGTGGCTCCGAGCTTCACGAACACATCCCATGCGCGGCAAAAGCCCGGCCGGCGCAAGGTTCCGCGGTACATGGTCCCCACGTTCTCGAGGCCGTAAGCGGACTGGTACTTCAAGGAATCGCGGTTCGCGTAGCCTTCAAAGCGCCCGTATCCGGGAATGTCCAAAAATTCCGTTCGGCGAAAAACCTGGTGGTAGGGAATGTGCTTGAATTTGCCTTCCTGAACGAAGTGCACGGCGCCTCCCGAGCCGGCCATGACCACGTTGCGCGGATTCCAGGTAAACTTGTAGGACCAAGGGTTACTGGGGCTTTCGGGGGCGAGAATTCCGCCGCAAAAGCTCTCGTAGGAGGTGATTTCGGCACCTTGGCCGCGCAGCCGGTGAAGGATTTCCATCGTCGACATGTGGTCGATGCCCGGATCTACGCCGCATTCGTTGACCCACACGAGCCCTTTAGACTGCGCCGCTTGGTGCATGGCCTGCATTTCAGGACTGATGTAGGATGCGGTAACCAGGTGCTTTTGCAAGCGCAGGCAGCGTTCGGCGACGGGCAAGTGCATGAAGGCGGGCAGCATCGAGACGACGACGTCGTGCTCGGCTACAATGGTTTCGAGGAGCTCGGGGTTCGCAAGGTCGGCCGATGCCACCCTGATGTTTGAAAAGGATGCCGTTTTTCGCGCTAATGTTTCGGCATCTTGGTCATACACCGAAACGCTCCACGCGCGGGAATCGGGATGGGTAGCGAGGTATTCAATAAGCGGGCCGGCGGACCGGCCTGCACCGAGGACAGCGATCTTTTTCACAAGGGTCGAATGAGGCTGCAAGGTACCGTAATTTTGCGTTAACCCTTTGATAATCCTTTACCCCATGAGCCTCAACTCGACTGCTGGCACCCTAAGTATTTCTGGCTTAGAACGTGCGCGCATCAGCTACCAACTTGATCCCCAAACCCTCACGCAGCTCGCCCTCGACATGGGGCGCGGAACCCTGACCGCCAATGGCGTTTTGAACATTCCGACGGGCAAATTTACCGGCCGCTCTCCGGAGGACCGTTTTATCGTGCGCGAAGCCGCAACCGAAGACCGCGTTTGGTGGGGCAAAGTGAACATTCCGTTCGACGCCGCTGCCTACCGCGGGCTGAAGTCCCGCGTTTTGGACTACCTCAACGGCAAGGACGTGTACGTGCGCGACGCGTTTGCCGGGGCGGAACCTTCGGTGCGAATCAGCCTTCGCGTGATTAATGAATTCCCGGAGCACAATTTGTTCTGCTACAACATGTTCCTGCGTCCGACGGCCAACGAGCTTGCGGTAATGGCACCGGAATGGACCATCCTCCACGCGCCCGGCTTTGAGGCCGATCCGCAGCGCGACGGCACCCGTCAGAGCAACTTCGCCATTCTGAGCTTCAGCGACAAGACCATCTTGATCGGCGGAACCGGCTACACCGGCGAAATGAAAAAAGGCATTTTTAGTGCGCTCAACTTCTTGCTCCCCACCCAGCACCGCACGCTGCCCATGCACTGCTCGGCGAATTTGGGAGCGGACGGGTCTACCGCACTGTTTTTTGGCCTATCAGGAACGGGCAAAACCACGCTCAGCGCCGATCCGAACCGGCAGCTGATCGGTGACGACGAGCACGGCTGGACGCCGGACGGCCGCGTATTCAATTTTGAGGGCGGATGCTACGCCAAGGTCATCGACCTCACCGAAGAAAAGGAACCGGACATCTTCCGCGCCATTCGGCCCGGAGCTTTGCTCGAAAACGTGGTTTTGGATGCCGCAGGCGTTCCCGACTACACCAGCAAGAAGATTACCGAGAACACCCGGGTCTCCTACCCGATTGATTTCATCGACCACATCGTCCTGCCGTCGCAAGGTCCCGCGCCCAAGCACGTGTTTTTCCTGACGGCTGATGCGTACGGAATCCTTCCTCCGCTCTCCAAGCTCACGCGCGCTCAGGCGGCCTACCACTTCATGAGCGGCTACACCGCCAAGGTAGCCGGAACTGAAGCCGGAGTTACCGAGCCTAAGGCCGCGTTTTCGGCGTGCTTCGGGGCGCCGTTCATGCCGCTGCACCCCTCGGCCTATGCTGAAATGCTCATGAACAAGCTCGAAGGCACCGACATCCAAGTGTGGCTGGTCAACACCGGCTGGACGGGCGGAGCCTACGGCACCGGCCAACGGATTTCGCTCAAGTACACGCGGCGCTTGATCCAAGCCGCCATGGGCGGCGAACTCGACACCGCGCCGACGGTGACGGACGCACGGTTTGGCCTGGCTCGCATCGCGGCTTGCCCAGGTGTCCCTACCGAGATTTTGGACCCGCGCGCCACGTGGGCCGATCCCGCCGCCTACGATGCCGGAGCAGATCGCTTGGCGTCGCTCTTCCGCGACAACTTCACCAAGTTCGAAGCGGGTACCACCGACGAAATCAAAGCCGCAGGCCCTCGCTAAGCCGCGCGCTTCCCTTGCCAAAGGCGGACCCTCAAACGGTCCGCCTTTTTTGGTTTGGGATTGCGGGCCTGGCCTACCCGATTAAAGCAGGTCGTTGGCCAAGTTGGCCAACTCGCTCCGCTCGCCCTTGACGAGCGAAACGTGGGCGTACAAGGGCTGGCCCTTGAGGCGGTCGACCAGGTAGCTCAAACCGTTGGACTGCTCGTCGAGGTAGGGCGTGTCGATTTGGCGCACGTCTCCGGTGAAAATGAACTTGGAATTCTCGCCCGCCCGCGTGATGATCGTCTTGACCTCGTGCGGCGTCAAGTTTTGGGCCTCGTCTACGATGAAAATGACGTTGCTCAGCGAGCGTCCGCGTATGTAGGCCAAGGGCGTGACCAAAATCTTCTCGTTGGCCACCATTTCGTCGATTTGCTTGTAGTTGCGGTCGCGTTCGCCAAACTGGTTTTTAATGAACTTGAGGTTGTCCCAGAGCGGCTGCATGTAGGGATTGATTTTCTGTTCCGCATCTCCGGGCAAAAAACCGATGTCGCGGTTGCTGAGCGGCACGATCGGGCGGGCCAGGTAGATTTGCTTGAAGTCGCGGCGCTGCTCGAGGGAGCCTGCGAGGGCCAGCAGCGTTTTACCGGTACCCGCCACCCCCGTCAGGGTCACCAACTTGATGTGCGGGTTCATGATGGCGTGCAGGGCAAACGTTTGCTCCGCGTTGCGCGGTTTGATTCCATAGTATGCGGACTTTTCCACCAACTCCATCTCCGAGGTTTGGGCGTTGAAAAATCCGAGTCCGCTGCTCTTGCCCGACTTGAGGATGTAAAACAAATTGGGCTGCAGGTTGAGCTTTTGGACCGTTTTAAGCGCGGGATCGAGCGGAACCCGCTTTTGCTCGTACAGCGTTTGAAGCTGCTTTTCGGGGAAGCTCTCCAGTTCGGAACGGCCGGTAAATACCGTGTCGGTTTCCTTGACCTTGCCCGTCAGGTAGTCTTCGGCGGCCACATTCAACGCTTTGGCCTTGAGCCTTAAGTTGATGTCCTTGGTGACCAGCACCACCGGCCGGTTGGGCTCCTGTTCCTGGAGGTAGAGGGCCGCGTTGAGAATCTTGTGGTCGTTTTTGCCTTTGCCGTACACCGCGGTCGCGTCGACACCCAGTCCGGGCGTGTCCATGACGACGCGGAATTTTCCGCGCTTCGGCCCGTTGAGCGCAATCCAATCGGTCAAGGATTTGTGCTCGGCCTTCTTGTCCAGCATGCGAATGAACTCGCGCGCCTCGTAGTTCTTGGTGTCGGACCCCTTTTTGAACTCGTCCAACTCCTCGAGCACGGGGATCGGGATGGCCACGTCGTGCTCCTCAAAATTCATGATGGCGTTGTGGTCGTACAAAATGACGGAAGTATCGAGCACAAAAATCTTGCGGATTTTCTTCGGAGCGGCGGGCATAACTAAGCGATTTGTTTCGATGAAATTACCCGAATGACTGATTAAGCGAGCGTTAACTGCACTAAGTTTTCCACAATGGGGGTTGATAACGTAGCGCGGGCGCGTAACCGAAAACCTACTACATTTAATGCCCTCATGGTCGACATCGCCCCCATTCAGCGCGCCCTTGGATTTGCCTCTGACGAACTCGCCCGCACGTTGGCGAGCGAAGGAAGGGTGCGTCGCTTCGCCGCCGGCGATTTGATCATGGAACCGGGCCAAGTAATGAAGCACGTGCCCATAGTACTCGAAGGCAGCCTTCGCGTTTCGCGCAAAGACGAGCAGGACGACCGCGAACTCTACTTGTACACCCTCGAGCCCGGCAGCGCGTGCAGCAATACATTTGGGAGCCTGTACGGCCAGACGCCCAGCCTCGAGGTTCTCGCCGAGGAAGACAGTACCGTACTCTGCGTACCCATTCCCGTGGTTCAGGAACTCCTGCGGAGCAATTCCGAGTGGCTCAACTACGTCATGAGGTCCTACCAAAAGCGCTTCGACGAGGCCTTGAGTGCCCTGGACGAAGTGGCCTTTCGCCAACTCGACGAGCGCCTCGTCCATTTTCTGCACGAAAAATCCCGCAGATCCGAGAACCGAGCGGTGCATTTGAGCCACTTGGAGATCGCCCAATCGCTGAATTCCTCGCGCGAAGTCGTCTCCCGACTGCTCAAACGCCTCGAAAGCGAGGGGCGCGTCAAGCTCGGCCGAAACCGCATCGAAATCCTGGACTAAAGCCGCGCTATTTTTGCGGCATGATTCGACGCTACCTCCGATTGGCCATCGCGACCTTAATCCTCGCGCTTGCCACCTACCAATTCATTGAGACGAACTGGGGCAACGGAATTTTTCTCACCCTCCTCGCGGGAATTCCCGTGCTCTTTCACTTTCGCAACGAGCGCATTTTGTGGGCCCTGTGGTACGTGCGTTCGCAGAACTTCGCCAAGGCCAGTGCTCAGCTCGACGCCCTCAAGCACCCCGAACAGACCCTCATCCAAGGGCAGCTCGCCTACTACTACTTTTTGCGCGGACTGATGCTCGCCCAATCCAACATGGGTCAGGCTGAGTCGTTCATGCGCAAAGCGCTGAATACCGGACTCCGCATGAAGCAAGACCGCGCGCTGGCCAAAATGCAGCTGGCCGCGATGGCTATGTCGCGCCGGCGCAAGCAAGAGGCCCAAAACCTGCTCACCGAGTCCAAAAAGCTCGACGACAAAGGCCTGCTGGCCGACCAGCTCAAAATGCTCAAAGAGCAACTCAAGCGCATTTGACCCAAGGAGTCCTTTACCCCAAAAGCAAAAAGCCCGGGCCAGAGCCCGGGCTTTTTTTTGGTGAACCGCTTTGGGCTGCTCCTACTTCTTTTCCTCAGCCTTGGCCGACTCAGGGTAGCGCGCTGCCGTCAGTTCTTTGCTCACGGCCGAACGCTCAAAGCGCAAACGGCTGTTCTCGCTCTCCAGCACCAACGTGTGCTCGTCAAGGTCTGAAATTTTGCCGTGAATGCCCGAGCTGGTCACGATCCGCATCCCTTTGGACAGCACGTTGCGAAACTTGGTTTCCTCTTTCTGGCGCTTCATTTGGGGGCGCAGGAAGAAAAAGTACATCACCGCCAAAATGGCGATCAGCGGCAGGAAACCGGCGATTCCGCCTTCGGTTTGGGCTTGTAAAAAAAGGTGCATTACTTCTTGGATTTTGGGGTTACGTTAGCGGTGATGGTCAGCACTTTAGTGCTCGGAACGGCGTTGGTGGTCAACGTAACCGTTTTATTTTGAAGATTTTGCTTGCCTTCACTGTTGAAGCTCACGCGAATCACGCCCTCTTCACCCGGTGCCACCGGAGCGTTCGGGTACTCCGGAACGGTGCAGCCGCAGCTACCTTGAGCCGAAGAAATGATCAAAGGCGCCTTGCCGGTATTGGTGAAGCGGAACTCGGTTTCCACCACGTCGCCTTCGTTGATGGTGCCAAAATCGTGGGATTCTGCGGCGAAACTCAACTGCGGAAGGTCGCCGCTCTGCACCGCCTCAAGCGCCATGCGCTCGGCTTCGGGCTTGATTTGGTCGCTGGGATTGCTGCAGGCCGCGGCGGCGAGGGCCACGACGGCCAAGAGGTAAAATGGAGTCGTTTTCATAGCGATAAAATTAGGCACCAATGAGTCCTCTTCCGAGCTTCTGAATTCGGCCTTCCGCCTTCAGTTCGGTGGCCAAAGCGTCGAGCAGGCCGTTGACGAACGCGGCTGCCTTGGGCGAACCGTACTGCTTCGAAATTTCGATAGCCTCGTCGATGGTGACTTTGAGCGGAATTTCTGGAAACGCCAGCATTTCGCTCAGGGCCATTTGGACGAGCGTGCGGTCCACCGGGGCCATTCGATCAAAATCCCACTGCTTCGCCTTGCCCGCCATGCGCTCCTGCCATTCCGCTTGGTGGCGCAGGGTGTGCAGGTAGAGTTCCCTGGCGAAGTCCGCATCGCCCTTGTCCCGGTACAGCGAGACCAGCACGGGCCGGTTCTTGCGGGCGTTTTGAAGGGTTTGCACCGCCATCATTTGCGCTGCGTCCAAATCGTCGGACCAGTGCATGCTGAGCGATTCGTAGTGCTGGTGAAGCTCGGTATTGTTGGCGAGGTAGTCGCGGTAAAACTGCCGCACGTGGGCAATCTGGGCCTCCTCCGTTTGAAGCTCAGGGCTGTTCCAGTAAAGGGTTTCCCCCCATTCGGCCCAGTAGGCGAAGAAAATGGTGCGCAGGACGTCGGCCGACTCGCCCCATAATATGCGGTGCTGCTCCCAAGCCTTCGTAACCTCGTCGTCGCTGGTGAGCTGGGCTACAAAAGGCAACGTCAAGAAATGCGCCAGCTGGGCTTCGCGAAGTCGGTTGGGAAACTGCTTGGCGCGCTCGATTTCAAGGCGTTCCTCCATGAACTGCGTGAAGTGCCAAAAAATGCGGAGTTCGTAGAGGTACAGTTCATAAATACCCTTGATGCTGTCTTCGAGCCGGCGGAGTCCCAGTTGCGCGTCGCTGAGGTCGGACTGCGCATACGCATAAAGCGCTTGCATCGTTTTGATGCGGAGGTGACGGCGGGTAAGCATAGAACGGAATTAGGCTGCAAAAATAGCCTATTCCGCGCGTTTGGGGAAGCGCCGGCGCGACCAATGCACCCCGGCAGTGTACATCAGCATCATGAACATGCCGTACAGGGCGTCTTCCATCGGAATGGTTCCGAGGCGAAGGCCCGTATTTTCGGCGTTGTGGTACCACACAATGGGTTCGGGTAAAAACATGCCGGTGAGCACCCCATTCACCAGAAAAAACGGAATCAAGCCCACGCCCCAGCTGCGCAAAAAGGCGGCCGTCCACCACGGGCGCTTCCACAGCAACCACGTGCAGCCCAGCGCCAGTCCGCCCGCGGCCGTGAGGGTATACCAGCGATCTTGGTACACCAGCGCCAACGTGGCGCTGGCCGCCGCAATCATTTCGACGACGACGAACGCACTCCGCTTGGACTGGGTCCAAGGAAAAAACAGCTGCAGTACCTCGTAGATGAAAAACGTGGCCCAAGGCACTACCACAAAAAACAACCACTCTTCGAGCGGAAGGCCCCAAAGCGAAGGCCCAACGAGGTAGTCCGCATTGAACCCCCACACCCCGGTGGCCGTCTTGACGACGTCCCAGGGAATGAACAGCGCCATCATGAAGACGGTGCCGACCAGCAAGTGCTTGGTTTGACCGATGTAGCGAATGCGCGGCTCAAAGGCCCGAGTGAAGGGACCGAGAAAAGTGAGCCCCATTAAGAGCAGGTACAGGCCTTTCACGCGCGGCGCTCGAGCTTCATTTTGCGGGCCTCTTCGCGCACCATGCTCCAGGGCACCCAAAGCAGTCCGAAGTGCGCAGAACCCTCCTTGCCCAAGGTCTTGTGGTGCCATTTGTGCTTGAGGCGAACGGCCCTAAAATAGGGGTTGTCGGTGTGCACCCACCAGCGAAAGCGCTGGTGGATAAAGATTTCGTGGACCAAGAAGTAGGTAAATCCGTAGGCGGCGATGCCGAACCCAAAGGCCGTGGACTCGGGAACGCCCCACATCATGCCGAGCATGATGCACAGCCACGAGGGCACGGCAAAAATCAAGAAAAACGCGTCGTTCTTTTCAAAAAAACCTGGCTCTTTGGTGTGGTGGTCCGCATGGAGCACCCACAACGGGCCGTGCATGAGGTACCGGTGTGCCGCCCAAGCCGCCCCTTCCATCAGGACGTAGGCCAAGAAAAACATCGCAATTGCCGTCATGCTAGGGTAACGCAGGAAGCTTTATGGGGTTCACGCCTAATTTGGGATCGTAGCGGTACAGCTCGACCGCCGTATTGGTTTGGCCGCCTTCGGCTTCAACCCTCCATGCGTACCGGCGGCGCGGCCCGGTGAAGGCTCCAGGTTCGTTGGCCAAAAGCATCAAGGCCGTGTCGTAGCCGAGCCAAGCCCAACGCGAACGGGACTCACCCAAGGCCTGCGAAAGGTGGGCGTCGACGGTTTCGAACGTGGCAAACTCCAATCGGTCGGTCTGAACCCAAACGATAGGCTGGCGAAGCAGCAAAAACGCATCGAGCGACGGGCTGTTCACCGTGGTACTCACGGTCCAAAGCTCCGTTTGGCTCGCGGGGCGCTGGCGCAACCCCTGAAGAATGCGCGCGGCACTGAGCACTTTGTCGTCGAGCAGCACAAACCGAGTGGCGATCAGGTCGTCGCGCCCGACGCGCTCGGCCAGATTGGCCGTAGGTCGCCCGTCCCAGCTTTGAATTTGGGACGTGTCGCCCCCATGGGCCGCAAATCCTTGGTAGAAGGCGCGGCGCTGGAGCACGCTGTTTTTGTCGCCCAGATCAAAAATGACCGTTCGGGACTGGGGTCGAGCCTTGGCGTCGCGGGCGGCCAATCGGCCGAGCGCTTCAGACTCGGTGTAGCGCGGAGGCGCCGCCGCAATGAGCTGCGGCAAGCCGGCGACCGCCATATCTCGGGATACGGGGTTGACGACGTAGGTCGTCGACGCTGCGTACTTCGCCAGCGCCTCGGAATCCTGGCCGCGGAAGGGTCCGACGACGAAGTGCACCTTGCGCGCTTCCTGCAGTTCCATAAAGGCCTTAGGGCTGTAGGATTGAACGGGGCCGTCGAGCGGTCGGTCGAGGACGGTACCGCTGGCCTCGTCAAAGTCGTACACGTCGAGCACCACGGGGCGGTCGGTCGCGGCCGAATCGAGGGCCGCCTTGAATCCGGCATAAAACTCGAGGGCCATGCGCTGACCTACTTTGCCGCCCGAAGTGTCCGCTTGCACCTGAAACGGGAGCACAACCGCCCAACGCTCGGCATTTTGAGCGCGCAACGCCCACGGGAGGAGTACGGTGGCGGACCAAACCGCAAGATGCTTTATTCCCATTCGATGGTTGCCGGCGGTTTGGAACTGATGTCGTAGACGACGCGGTTCACGCCCCGCACTTGGTTAATGATGGCATTCGAAGTTCGTGCCAAAAAGTCGTAGGGCAAATGGACCCAGTCCGCCGTCATTCCGTCGGTCGACTGAACGGCGCGCAAGGCCACCACTTGCTCGTAGCTGCGCTCGTCGCCCATTACGCCCACCGACTTGACGGGGAGCAAGATGGCTCCGGCCTGCCACACCGAGTCGTAGAGTCCGGCGTCGCGCAGTCCTTGAATGAAGAGGTGGTCGACTTCCTGCAAAATGGACACTTTTTCGGGCGTAACCTCTCCCAAAATGCGAATGGCAAGTCCTGGCCCTGGAAAAGGGTGTCGGCCCAAAAGTTCGGGCTTAAGGCCCATCGCGGCCCCGACGCGGCGCACCTCATCTTTAAACAGGCTGCGCAGCGGTTCCACAATCTGAAGCTTCATAAAGTTGGGAAGTCCGCCGACGTTGTGGTGCGACTTGATCGTCACGCTGGGGCCGTTGACGCTAACCGATTCAATGACGTCGGGGTAAATGGTTCCCTGACCGAGAAATTCAACACCCTGAATGCGGTGGGCCTCGCGGTCAAACACCTCGATGAAGGTGCGCCCAATGGCCTTGCGCTTGGCTTCGGGATCTTCCTGTCCCGCCAGGGCGGCATAAAACTCGGCACTGGCGTCTACTCCCACGACGTTGAGTCCAAGGTGTTCGTACTGCTGAAGTACGCCCTCAAACTCGTTCTTGCGAAGCAGTCCGTTGTTGACGAAAATGCAGTGCAGGCGGTCGCCGATGGCCTTGTCCAGCAGGACGGCAGCTACGGTAGAATCCACGCCGCCACTGAGGCCCAACACCACCTTTCCGTCGCCAATTTGTTGGCGCAGCGCGGCCACCGTGTCGTCGATGAAGCTCGCTGGCGTCCACGTAGGGGCGCATCCGGCAATGCCGTAAATGAAGTTGCGCAGGAGCTGGGCGCCGTGCTCCGAGTGGACCACTTCGGGGTGAAATTGAATGGCGTAGGTCTCCTCGCCGGCGAATCGGTAGGCCGCGACCGGGATGCTGTCGGTGGTCGCCTCGACAACGGCTTGAGCCGGGAGTTCCACAATGCTGTCCCCGTGGCTCATCCACACCGTGCTTCCGTGCGGAATTCCCGCGAGCAGCCGCGATTCAACGGCATTGGGGTTGAGGTGCGCCCGGCCGTATTCGCGGTGCGTGCTCCGCGCCACTTTACCACCCCGCGTATGGGCCATAAACTGGGCGCCGTAGCAGACTCCGAGTACGGGAACCTGACCGTAAAAGCCGCTGAGGTCGGGGTTGGGAGCCCCCTCTTCGAGCGTGGAATAGGGAGATCCGCTGAGGATTACGGCTTTGAAATGGGACTTCCAGTCCTCGGGAATGTGGTGAAACGGATGGATTTCGCAGTACACATTGAGTTCGCGCACGCGTCGGGCAATGAGCTGGGTGTACTGCGAACCAAAGTCGAGGATTAGGATAGCGTCGGTCATGGGGGCAAAAGTACGGCGGCCGCTTCAGCTAAACTCCCACCACACGGGGGCATCCCAACAGGGCGATTCGCGGTACGCGCGCAGGTATTCCTGAACCGCATCGGCCCCGCCGTGCTCCACCAAATCGAGGTGCGTCCACAGGCGTTCCTGGAGGGTATTGGCCGGCATCAGCACGGAACTTAAAAGGTCCAATCGGCGGAGCTGCACCGCTTCGCGGCGTGCGTGTTCCCGGCGCAGGCGTTCGCGCATGCGGTCCTCCTCTCGAGCAATGCGCTGCACCCACGCTTCAACGGAGCGTTCCAGTCCCGGCTGCGCGTAGGTTTGGCGGACCAGGGCCTCCAGCGCATCGGTCACAGGTCGGGCCGCGCGGTCGGGGGCGCCGAGCCACGTCATCAGCTGGTTTCGAAGGTTCGCAGGGTTCCACGGTCCGCACCATGAAGGCGGAACGGCCTCGCAAGTTTCGGCGAGTTGGCGGAGTCCCTCGCGGGCTTTTACCGCCGCGGCGGGCCACCAGGCCCCACTGTGGCGAAGCCGCCAAACCCCGTGCTCCATGGCCGTTCGCGCGAAGTAGGGCGCCAATTGGTAGGCATACGCCAATTCACCGGCCCCGCCCGTGTAGGCCGCGTTGGGCAAAATCCACTCTTGGTACACCGGGCGCAGAAGGGCGTTCGGACTCACCTGCTCGGGATGCTGGCGGGCCCATGCGGCCACGTCGGCATCGCGGCCGAGCGACGTTCCGTCGGAACGGACCCAAGTGCCGTCTTCGCGGCGGTCCAAGCGGTACCTACCGCCCTGGGCGTCGAGGGCAAACAGGGCGGACGGACGAAAGGGCACGGGCGGTTCTGCTGCGCCCCAAGGCGTTGAAGCGGATTCGCGCGTGGCGTACAGGGTTTGGTTGCGGATTTCGTCCTCCCAAAGCTCCGCAGCCGACGCCTTCAAGCGGGCGTCCGACGCATCCAGCACGAGCACCCCCGGGTGCATAAGTCCAATCAGCTCGCGGGTGGCGTCGGCGAGGGTTTCTGACGCGCGGTACACGGCCTCGCTGCGCTCGGCCGCCGCGCGAACCGGCTCGGGGAGCGCCGCCTGCTCGCGCCAATCATGTAGGGCTCGGGCGGCCCGCTCGGCCGGCACGGCACCGCTGCGCAGCGGCTCCGCCGGCTGCGCCCACCCCCCAACGGCGCGTCCGCGCCAAAAAACGCGGCGAATCTCCTCGAGGTCGTGGTCCTCGGTCGCCATCCAAAACACCGGCACCGTCGGGATCCCCTGCTGCGTCCAGTGCTCGGCGAGCGCCTGGGTCTCGGCGATTTTGGCGTGCACGTACAGGGGTCCGACCCCCGTGACCAGCTGGTGGCCCGCGGTAACCGTCACCGAATCGGATTGGGCCAAGCGCTCGAGCAGCGCCATATGCTCCTCGCGGGGCTGGGGTCCGCACTGCGCGCGAAGCACCTCGACCAGAAGGGCCCGACGCTGCGGCGAAAACTGCTGGGCACGGCGGCGCATGCCTTCGGCAGACAGCGCCTGCGTCATTGGAGCGCGGTCCAAGCCTCGGGCCCTCAGGGCGACCAAGGCCTCTCCGATCCCGCAGGCGCTCAGTGGGGTCGTCGGAACGCCGTTCATCGACGGGGCTTGAGGGTTCCGTTCACGTCCATGGGCACGCGTTCCTTGAGGTCGCCCAACGCAAAAGCCCGCTTCAGAATTTTCTCGATCAGCGCATCTTCTTGGTTTTCACCGGGCTCGTACTCTTTGCGAATGTTGATGTCGTACCACGAACCCGTCACGCTCCAGCCTACCGCCGTAAACCAGTTGCGGTACTCGCGAATCAGCTGAAACACCGTTTGGTTCGTTTCTCGGTACACCAGCTTGCACAAAATTTGGCCTTCGGATCGGGTGAGCTTGCGGAGTTCCGCTTCAAATCGCTGCTCGAGAAAATCCTGGTACTGCTTGGTGTACTTCGCGCGCTTGCGGGCGGACTTTTCTTTGGCCAACCGCATGTTCAGGGAGTCCAAACGCTCGCCGGCCGCCTTGGCGTAGGGGTAAACCTTCATGACCCGGCGGCGCAGCAGCAGGTAGCGCTTGCGGGCCTCAACGTCGGTAAACGTCGGCTTGTCTACTACGAGAATTTCGTCGAGGAACACCCAAGGAATCGTGTCGCCCTCGATGACCGAACCCTGGCCGTTTTGGCCGTTGTAGGTCGTGGGGACCTCTTGGGCTGCGAGCGACCACGAAGCCCAAACCAGCACGAGCACGAGCGCCCGATTCATAGGCCGTATCGGGTTTTCCAGGCGCTGGGCACCTGCGCTGCCTCGGGCGCCGAGGGACGGTAGTGCTCGGCCAAGGCGGCGGCCCATTCCGCGCCGTCGGCCCGCGGCTCCAGGGACTCGGGCGTAAAGTTCTTGGCGACAAACCCCGTGTCGAATTGGCCGCTGACGAAGTCGGGATGCTCCAAGATGAAGCGGCCAAAGCGAAGCGTGGTCTTGACTCCGACGACCGCATAACGGTCCACGGCAGCGATCAAGCGCTTGCGCGCCGTTTCGCGGTCGGGGCCCCACGCGATGAGTTTGGCGAGCATCGGGTCGTAGTACACCGGCACCTCCTGACCTTCGTACACGCCGTCGTCCACGCGGATGCCCGCGCCAGTCGGGCGGCGGTAGACCTCGAGCACGCCCGTGTCGGGCGCGAAGTTGTTGGTGACGTCTTCGGCGTACACGCGCAGTTCGATGGCGTGGCCGTTGAGCTTGAGGTCCTGTTGGCGGTAGGGCAAGCGTTCGCCGCGGGCGACCCGAATTTGCTCCGCAACCAAATCCAAACCGGTAACCTCTTCGGTCACAGGGTGCTCCACCTGGAGGCGGGTGTTCATTTCGAGGAAGTAGAAGGCTCCGCGGGCGTCAAAAATGAACTCGACGGTACCGGCACCTACGTAGCCGCAGCTCTGGGCGGCCTTGACCGCAGCCTCCCCCATTTGGTCGCGCAGTTCGGGCGTCAGAATCGCGCTGGGCGCCTCCTCCACCACTTTTTGGTGGCGTCGCTGCACGGAACATTCGCGCTCAAAAAGGTGCAGGTGGTTGCCGTGGGCGTCTGAAAGCACCTGAATTTCAATGTGCCGGGGCGAGGTGACGAACTTTTCTACGAACACTTCGCCGTTGCCGAAGGACTTCAGTGCCTCAGACGTGGCGTTTTCAAAAGCTTCGCGGACTTCGTCGGCCGAATGCACGATACGCATGCCTTTTCCGCCGCCGCCCGCTGAGGCTTTAATCATGACCGGGTAGCCGATGCGGTCGGCCACCTCCTGGGCTTCTGTAGCCGTCGCCAGGGCGCCGTCGCTGCCGGGGACCAAGGGCACGTCGAACCGGGCAGCCGCCGCCTTGGCCGACAGCTTGTCGCCCATGACGCGAATCGCCGCCGGGGGCGGCCCAATCCAGGTTAGGCCCTCAGCCTCAATGCGTTCGGCGAAATCTGCGTTTTCGCTAAGAAACCCGTAGCCGGGATGCACCGCGTCGGCTCCTGAAGCCCGGCAGGCGGCTACCACGGCGGCTACATTGAGGTAGCTTTGGGAACTGAGCGCCGGACCGAGGCGGTAGGCCTCGTCGGCAAAGCGTACGTGCGGCGCGTCGCGGTCGGCATCGGAATACACCGCCACCGTTTGAATTCCCATTTGCCGGGCGGTACGCATGATGCGCAGGGCAATTTCACCACGGTTGGCAACCAAGAGCTTCTTCATAGACTACACAAGGGCTTTAGCCTGCAAAGTACGCACAGGCTTCGTACTTTGGCCCCATGGAATTGTACCTCGATTCGGCCAACCCTAGCGAAATTTCGGCCGCCTTCAAACTGGGAATCTTTTACGGGCTCACCACCACCCCCACCTTCCTCCAGCGGCAGGGCGTGACCGACGTGGACGCTTGGCTGCTCGAAACGGCCCAAAGGGTGCCGGTGATTCAGGTCGAGGCCCTCGGAACGTCGGCCGACGAAATCGTAGCCGAAGCACACCGCCTGCTGGCCCTCGGCTTGGCCCGCGAAACCACGGTGTTCAAGATTCCGGTTTCGCTGCACGGCGTTCAGGCCTGTGCGCGCTTGAGCAAAGAGGGCATCATGACCAACGTGCACCTCATCTACACCCCCCAGCAAGCCTACATGGCTATGAATTCGGGGGCCACCTACGTTTGCCCCCTCGTCGGCCGACTTCAGGACCAGGGTACCGACGCGCTGGCTTTGGTGGACTCGATCGTGTCCTTCAAGGAGCGCCACGGGTACGCGTCCAAAGTCATGTTTTCTTCGGTCCGCCATACCGAGCACGTGCGGAACGCCATGGATTTGGGCGTTGACGCTGTCACGGTGCCTTGGTCGGTGTGCCAGCAGCTGCCCAACAACCACCTCACGACGCTCGGAACGGCTCAGTTTGACGAGGACCACCGCCGCATGACGGTTCGGGTGGAATCCTTGATGCGTCCGCACCAGCGCATCCTTTCGCCCGACACGCCGCTGCGCGAAGCCCTCGTGGCCATGACGGTGAGCGGACTTGGCGCCGTGGTCCTGGCCGAACAAGGGCGTGCCGTGGGCCTCTTTACCGACGGCGATTTACGGCGGCTTATCGAGCAGCGCGGAACCCTGGACGTGCAGGCCCCGCTGCGCAGCGTGCATGCCCTCAAGGTTCCGCATGCTTTGCCCGGGTCGGCCCTGCTCAACGAGGCGTTCCGCGCTTTTTCTGAAACCCGAGTGGATCAACTTTTGGTCGAAGACGACGCAGGCAATGCGCTGGGATTGATCGACATCCAAGACCTCAACGCATGAGCATGATTCGCGCAATCGTGCTCGATTGGGACGGCGTTTGGACCGACGGCACCAAGTCGGCTGAAGGCCATTCCGTGTTCAGCGAACACGACACCATGGGCCTTAACCTCTTGAGGTTTGCCCACTACCTGCACACCGACTCGTGGCTACCTGTGGCCGTGGTAACCGGGGAGCGCAACGTGACCGCCGAACACGTCGTGCGCCGGGAGCACTTCGACCAGTTTTTGTTTTACGCCCGAGACAAGACCAAGGCCATTCCCCTCCTCGAAGCCCGCTGGGGCGTCACGGCCTCGTCGTGGGGATTTGTATTTGACGACGTCCTGGATTTGGGGCTGGCCGAAAAGGTGGGGCGCCGTGCGATGGTCGCATGGCCCGCGACCGCCCACGTTCAGCGCCTGGCTGAGGCCAAGGGACTCGTGGACGATTGGGTAGCTCCCCCTAATCCCGTGCGCCGCTGGTGCGAGCAGTACCTCCACGAGCAAGGTTGGCTGGAGCAGGCCGTGGCCGAACGCCAGGCGTGGTCTGCGCGCTACCAGGCCTACTGGGCGCTGCGCAACGAGCGGGAGCCGGAATGCCTTGATTTAAGCCGCTAGAGCGCGGTTCGGCGCGTGCCCAGCACCGCGTCCAATTGCCCTTGAATTTGCTTGAGGCGCTCGTCTTCGGGCGCGGCGTGCTCGGTCGTCACGACGGGATTGGCTTGCAAACTGGCTACTTGGTTGGCCAACTGTAGGGCGCACATGGCGAGCGCGTCCTGCTTGTCGCCCACGGCGTAGCGCTCCTCAAATCGAGTAACCGTTTGCTGAATCATCGCCACGGCTTTGCGCACCTGCTCCTCCTCGCCGCGCGGAATGGTCAGCGGGTAGGTGCGTCCGCCCAAGGCTACTTTGATTCGTAGGGTCTCGTCGCTCATGGCTGAATTTTGGCGATGGCTTGGTTGATTTCCCGGGACCAGGCTTGAAGGCGCTTCGCCAAATCGGCGCGCGCGGCGGCGTCGCCGGTAAACGACTGAAGGAGCCGAAGCTCTTCGTTCTCGCTGCGCAAATTTTTCACCTGCTGCTGGAGCTCTCGCATGCTTCGGTCCTGCTGCGCAAGGGTTTGCGCCTGCTGCTCCAGCTCGCCTATTGCCAGGCGGTACTTTGCGATCAAGTCGTGTACCTGCGCTTGAATAATGCCAATGCGGTCTGCGGAATCAGCCATGCTCCAAAGGTAGGAGTTTGGCACGGGAATTTCTATCTTGGGGCCATGCCCCGCCTAAGTTTTTGGATGCTGGCGCTTTTGCCTTTAACGGCGAGGAGCCAGATTGCCGTGATGCCGCTCGACGAGCCCTTGGCGGTGTCGGGTGAACTGGCGGAGCTCCGCAACCACCACTTTCACAGCGGAATCGACTTGAGGACCGGCGGCGTGACCGGAAAGAACGTGTATGCCGTGGCCGACGGCTGGGTGCGGCGCATCGTGGTCCGGCCCGACGGATACGGGTGGGCCCTCTACCTCGACCACCCCACGGGATTTACTACGGTTTATGCGCATTTGGAGTCGTTTCAGGGCGAAATCGGAGCCTACGTGCGGCGGGAGGCCGAGCGCCTGGACCGATACCGCCTCGACCTGTACCCGCCGCGGGAGGCCTTGCGCGTCGCCGCGGGCCAGGTGATTGGCGCGTCGGGCAACAGCGGCGCTTCGGGCGGCCCCCACCTTCACTTCGAACTTCGCGACCAGGCGACCGAGGCCATTTTGGACCCCGTCGCCTACGGCTTGCGCATTCCCAATGCCCCGAACCCACCCGCACTTTGGGCCCGCCAGTCCGGCCGATGGCGGCGCGCTGGAGATTCCCTCGCGGTCGATTCGTGGAACGACTTGGCCATTACGTACCCGGAGCAGGGATTTTATGCCGCGGTCGACGACAGCACCCGCAGCGCCTGGTCCCTGAAGCGCTGGACGTTTGACGTGCAGCGGGGTGCCGACGGAGGCATGGCGCTGGACCTTCACCGTCAGCAGGGCGTGCGCGGATTTCTCCTTCACCCTACCCCAACGCAACCGGCCCCTGGCTGGCTGGTCAACGAAGCGTGGCCGGAGCGCCCGGGGCGCTACGCCCTGTCCGTCACTTCGGGCGACC
>JBEGTJ010000012.1:0-28418 GCA_041179465.1 Bacteroidota bacterium
AAGAAGGCCCGCTCGAGGCCACGACCGCCCGCCACGGCACCAAAGTGGTGTTCACCCCCGACGCCTCGATTTTTCACAGCTACCGCTTTCAGATGGAGTACGTCGAGCGGATGGTGTGGAACTACGTGTACCTGAATCCGGGCCTGAGCATCTACCTCAACGGCCAGAAGTACTACTCCGAGAACGGCCTCAAAGACCTGCTGGCCAACAACTTGAGCGGAGAGGTGATGCACGACATCATCCACCTGCGCGGCGAAGACATCGAAGTGGCGCTCACGCACGCCGAGCGCAGCCAGAGCGAGCAGTACTACTCCTTCGTCAACGGTCAGCACACGACCCAGGGCGGAACGCACCAAGGCGCGTTTCGTGAAGCGTTGGTCACGGTACTTCGCAACCACTTCAACAAGCAATACGACGCCGCCGACATTCGCCAAAGCGTGATCGGCGCCATCAGCATTAAGGTCATTGAGCCAGTCTTTGAGTCGCAGACCAAGACCAAACTGGGCAGCCAAGACATGGGGCCCGACGGGCCGTCGGTGCGCGCGTTCGTGCTGGACTTTTTGAAGACCGAGCTCGACAACTTCCTTCACCGCAACCCCGAGGTGGCCGACGCCATTCAGAAGAAGATTTTGCGGGCGGAGCGCGAGCGCAAAGACCTGGCGGGCATTCAAAAGCTGGCCCGCGAGCGCGCCAAAAAAGCAAACTTGCACAACCGCAAGCTGCGCGACTGCAAGGTGCACTACAACGACATCAAGCACGACCGCCGGCTGGAAACGACGCTCTTCATCACCGAAGGGGATTCCGCCTCGGGATCCATTACCGCCTCGCGCGACGTGCAAACCCAGGCCGTGTTTAGCCTGAAGGGCAAGCCGCTGAATTGCTACGGACTCACCAAAAAAGTCGTTTACGAAAACGAGGAGTTCAACCTGCTGCAGGCCGCCCTCAACATCGAAGACGGCCTGGAAGACCTGCGCTACAACAACGTGGTGATCGCGACCGACGCCGACGTCGACGGAATGCACATCAGGCTGCTCTTGATAACCTTTTTCTTGCAGTTCTTTCCCGAGCTGGTTCAGGAGGGCCACCTGTACATCTTGCAAACGCCGCTGTTCCGCGTGCGCAACAAGCAGAAGACCTTTTATTGCTACGACGAGCGCGAAAAGTTGACCGCGATAGAAACCTTGGGCGGAAAGCCCGAAATCACGCGATTCAAAGGATTGGGCGAAATATCGCCGGGCGAATTCAAGATGTTCATCGGTTCGGACATTCGCCTCGAGCCCGTCATGCTGGGCAAGGAGCAGATTGAGCAGCTCCTCGAGTTCTACATGGGCAAGAATACCCCGGAACGCCAGGAGTTCATCATGGACCACCTGAAAATTGAAAAAGACGATCCAGCTTATGTCGGATGAGGACGCATTGATACCCGACGAGTCGCTCGAACTGAGCGCACCGGAGCCCAGTGTTCCCGAGGGCGAGGTCGTCAAGCCCGTGGAGTCGCGCGTGCGCGGCATGTACCGCGAGTACTTTTTGGACTACGCCAGCTACGTCATTTTGGAGCGGGCCGTTCCTGCGCTGGAAGACGGCCTCAAGCCGGTGCAGCGCCGCCTGATGCACGCCCTGTACGAAATGGAGGACGGGCGGTTCCACAAGGTCGCCAACGTCATTGGGCAGACCATGAAGTACCACCCCCACGGCGACGCGTCGATCGGCGACGCCCTCGTGCAGTTGGGGCAGAAGGACCTGCTCATCGACACCCAAGGAAACTGGGGGAACATCTACACCGGCGACAGTGCGGCGGCCCCTCGGTACATCGAGGCGCGGCTCAGCAAGTTTGCCCTCGACGTGGCGTTCTCGCCCAAAATCACCCAGTACCAGGCGAGCTACGACGGCCGCGGCAAAGAGCCGCTTTTTTTGCCGGTCAAGTTTCCCTTGCTGCTGGCTCAAGGCGTTGAGGGTATTGCGGTAGGTTTGAGCACCAAAATTTTACCGCACAACTTCAACGAGCTGATCGACGCCTCGGTGGCGCACCTGCGCGGCCGCAGTTTTCAGCTCTACCCCGACTTCCCTACGGGCGGAATTGCCGACGTGAGCGGCTACCAAGACGGAGAGCGCGGCGGGCGCGTACGGGTTCGTGCAAAAATTGAAGTTGAAGACAAGAAAACTCTGATAATCAGAGAAATTCCATTTGGAACCACTACTACTTCGGTCATCGAGTCGGTGATCAAGGCCAACGACAAAGGCAAGATCAAGATTCGCAAGATCGAGGACAACACGGCCGAGCACGTGGAAATCGTCGTACACCTTCTGCCCGGGGTTTCGCCCGACCAGATGGTGGACGCGCTGTATGCGTTTACCGCCTGCGAGTCTTCGGTGAGCACCATGGCCTGCGTGATCATCGACGAGAAGCCGGTGTTCATGGGCGTGCGCGAAATGCTCCGCCGTTCCACCGACACGACGGTGGCGGTGCTCAAGGCAGAACTCGAGCTCAAGCTTCACGAGCTTCAAGAGCAGTGGCACTTTGCCAGCCTCGAGAAAATCTTCATTGAGCAGCGCATTTACCGCGACATTGAAGAGGCCGAGACCTGGGAGGCGGTGATGGAGAACATTCGGGTCGGACTGGCTCCGCACACCAAGCACCTGCTGCGGGCGGTCACCGACGAAGACATTGTGCGCCTCACCGAAATCCGAATCAAGCGCATTTCGAAGTTTGACGCCCAGAAGGCCGACGACCAGCTTCGCGCCCTCGAAGGGCAGATTGCTGAAGTCAAGCATCACCTTGATAATCTGATTGATTACGCGGTTGAGTTCTTTAAGAACTTAAAGAAGAAGTACGGGGCCGGCCGCGACCGCAAAACCGAACTGCGCGGCTTTGAACAGGTGGTGGCGACCCAAGTGGCCATCGCCAACGCCAAGCTGTACGTGAACCGCGCGGAGGGGTTTGTCGGCACGGGCCTGCGCAAAGACGAGTTGGTTGGCGACTGCGCCGACATCGACGACGTGGTGGTGATTCGCCGCGACGGCACCATGCTGGTGACCAAGGTGGGCGACAAGAAGTTTGTGGGCACCGACATCGTGCACGTTTCGGTCTTTAAAAAAGGCGACGAACGCACGATTTACAACGTCATCTACCGAGACGGAGCCAGAGGCGCGTCGTTTGCGAAGCGCTTCCCCATCAGCGGGGTCACGCGCGACAAGGAGTACCCGATCACCCAGGGCACGAAGGGTTCTGAGGTGCTTTACCTGAGCGTAAATCCGAACGGAGAGGCCGAGGTCGTGACGGTGCACTTGAGGGCCATGCCTTCACTGAAAAAGCTGCGCTTCGATTTTGATTTCACTGACCTGGCGGTGCGTGGCCGCGCGGCGCGCGGAAACACGGTCACCAAGAACACCGTCAAGCGCATTGAATTGAAGTCCGAAGGGGTGAGCACCCTGGCGGCCCGGGAGATTTGGTTCGACGAAACGGTGCTCAAGCTCAACGACCAAGGGCGCGGACGCTCGCTCGGCCGGTTCCGCGGCGAAGACAAACTGCTCGAGGTGGACGCCAAGGGCAACTACCGCATCGTGACGCCGGATCTGCTGCTGCACTTCAACGAGGTTCCGTTCTACCTCGAGCGCTGGGAGCCCCAGCGTCCGCTGGCCGCGGTGTACTTCGACGGCATCAAGGAGCGGCACATGGTCAAGCGCTTTGAGTTGGAGCCCCGCGGCGACGGCTGGGAGTGCTTTGTGACCGAGCACGCGAAGTCTGCGCTCCTCGTGCTTACGGCGGCGGACCGGTCTACGGTGTCCATTCGCTTCCGCAAGGTGAACGGCAAGGAGCGCGAAGACGAGCAGCTCGTCCTCGAGGAGTTTATTGCGGTGAAGGGCTGGAAAGCGCTCGGCAACATGCTTCACACGGGGCCAGTCCTCGCCGTGCGCCTCGTCTCCGCCGAGCGCGACGAGCCGGCCCCGGTTGAAGAGGGTCCTTCTGCGCCGACAGAGGCTCTAGAAGATGCGGTCGAGGTAGGTACGACGGTGGAGTGGTCGGACCTCGCCCAAGCGCCGACCGCCGCCGACGGCGCATCCGAACCCGAGGTTGATTTTGGAACCGAAGACGACGGGCAGATTACGCTTAACTTTTAGCCATGAAATCACGGATTTTGTTCTTGGTCGGCCTCTTGGGGGCCGCGGTCATTGCTTGGGCCCAACCCAGCAACGACAGCCTGAATATGCGTCGCCTGGCGTGGTACCCGGTAACCCAGTGGGGGCCTTTGGGCGCTTCGCCGTTCAACAACGACGTTTGGGGTTACCGCGACACCTCGACCAACGAGGAATTTGCGCTGGTCGGCAACCGCAACGGCGTGCTCGTGGCCAATGTCACGAATCCGACCTCGAGCGTCTTCAACGAATTGTGGGTGCCCGGAGCGAACTCGATTTGGCGCGACATCAAAACCTGGAGCCACTATGCCTATGCGGTGCACGACGTTCCGGCGGCCGGGTCTGCGCCCAACGGGTTGCTCATCATCAACCTCGACAGCATGACGCACAAGTACGTGCGGCTCCCGGTGGCTCTGGCAGGGGGAGCAACCGACACCCTTCGCCGGGCGCACAACCTGTGGATCGACGAAGAAGGCAAACTTTATGCGTTTGGGTCGAATGTGGGCGTAGGCGGCGCGGTGATTATCGACGTAGCCACCAATCCGTGGAACCCCACGGTCCTTGGCCTGTACGACACCTACTACTTGCACGACGGATACGCACGAAACGACACCCTATTTGGTGCTGCCTTGTGGGAGGACATTCAAGTCATCGGGGTCGCCTTGCCGAGCCAGCCCGTGACCTTTGGGCGGTTTGCGACCCCCAATAGTTTTGCCCACAACTGCTGGCTGTCAGACGACGGGGGCACGCTGTACACTACCGACGAAGTGGCGAATGGATACGTCGCCGCCTACGACGTCAACGACCTGACCAACGTGAACGAGCGGTTCCGCCACCGAATCCAGCAGGGTACGGGCGTGATTCCGCACAATGCCCACGTGGACGGCAACCACGTCGTCACTTCCTACTACACGTTTGGTTGCCACGTGCTCGACACCGAGGTGCCTGATTTGCCGGTGCTGGCGGCTTATTTTGACACGTCGCCGCAGTACAGCGGAACCGGCTACAACGGCGCCTGGGGCGCGTACCCTTACCTGCCCAGCGGACGAATTTTGGTCAACGACATTGAAACCGGACTTTGGGTGCTCGAGGCGGATTATCCGTCGGTGAGCCGCGCTGAGGTTCAGCTCAAGATTCGCTTTGGCGGACCGGGGGGAATCACCAACTACGATTCGGTCATGGCAAACAACCTGGGCCTCGCGCCCTACGTGTACTGGCAGCAATCCGGCGATACGCTTTGGCCTGACGCGAGCGGACACCTCACGATTGCTCAAGTCGGGGCCATCAACGATTCGCTGGTATGGCCGTCGTTTTCGGGAAATCCGGCTTCGGTGGGTAAGGCCATGGTATTGGGCAGCGGGCTGTACCCGTCGGATTCGCTTGTTGCGGACTACTACTGGGGCCTCGCGGAATGGGAAGGCGGATGGAGCGTGGCCCTGACCGACGCGGCTTGGTCGCTCACGCGAAGCAGTTCAGAACAAGTGTCTTGGGTGCTCCGCGCCCTGGACGGCCGAGAGGTGCGTCGCGGAACGCTCGACGCCGCCGAGTTAGCCCTGGACTACCCCCAGGAGGCGGGGCTCTACCTTTTTGAGGTCGCCGACGCCAAGGGCGAGCGGCACGCGATCAAGCTGCTTCGGCCCTAGAAGTTGGGCTTGAGGATGTAGCGGCTGTAAAAGTCGTCGATGGCCTGTATGGCCTCGTCAGCGGTGTCGACGAGCTTGAAGAGCTTGGTGTCTTCAGGACTGATGAGGCCGTGGCCCTTGAGGGTGGTTTCGATCCAGTCGAGGAGTCCGCCCCAGTACGCGCGGCCGACCAAGACCACCGGAAAGCGCCCGATTTTCTTGGTTTGGATGAGGGTAATGGCCTCAAAAACCTCGTCAAGGGTGCCAAATCCGCCGGGCATCACCACAAAGCCTTGCGAGTACTTGACAAACATGACTTTGCGCACAAAGAAGTAGTCGAAATCCACGCTCTTATCGAGGTCGATGTAGTCGTTGGGCTTTTGCTCGTGCGGAAGCTCGATGTTCAGGCCCACCGACGGGGCGCCGACCGCTTTGGCGCCGCGGTTGGCCGCCTCCATGATGCCGGGGCCGCCGCCGCTGATGATGCCGTAGCCCTTGGCGCCAAGGCCTTCGGCAATCTCTTGCGCCATTTGGTACCACGCGTGCTCTTCGGGCAGGCGGGCCGAGCCGAAGATGCTCACGCAGGGTCCGATGCGCGAAAGGCGCTCGTATCCCTGCACGAATTCGCCCATGATTTTGAATATGGCCCAGGAATCGTTGGTCCGTACTTCGTTCCAGGACTTGTGGGCGAATGCCGCTTTTAAAGGTCTTTTGCCGTTGGTAGCCATACTTACACGTTTAAGCGCTTGAGGTAGTCGTTGAGGTATCGGCCCGTGATGCTGTCGGCGCAGGCCGCGACCTCGGCCGGGGTGCCGGTCGCCACGATGTGGCCTCCGCCCGAACCCCCGTCGGGACCGAGGTCGACGAGGTGGTCGGCCTGGTGGATGACGTCGAGGTTGTGCTCGATGACGAGCACCGTGTTGCCTTGGTCGACCAGGCGGTGGAGCCCGTCCATGAGGACCTTGACGTCGTCAAAGTGCAGGCCGGTGGTGGGTTCGTCGAGCAGGTACAGGGTTTGGCCGGTGGAGCGCTTGCTGAGTTCCGTCGCGAGCTTGATGCGCTGCGCCTCGCCGCCGCTCAACGTGGTCGCCGACTGGCCGAGGGTAATGTAGCCGAGGCCAATGCCGTTCAGCGTTTGGAGCACGCGGTTGATGCGCGGAACGGGCTCAAAAAAGTGCATGGCTTCTTCGATGCTCATGTCGAGCACGTCGCTGATGCTGCGCCCTTTGTAGCGCACCTCCAAGGTTTCGCGGTTGAATCGGCGGCCTTGGCAGCTCTCGCAGGGCACGTACACGTCGGGCAAGAAGTTCATCTCGATGACGCGCATGCCTCCGCCTTCGCAGGTTTCGCAGCGTCCGCCCTTGACGTTGAACGAAAAACGCCCGGGGGCGTAGCCGCGAATTTTGGCTTCGGGCAATTCGCTGAACAGCTTGCGGATTTCGTTGAAGACGCCGGTGTAGGTGCTGGGATTCGAGCGCGGATTGCGCCCAATGGGGCTCTGGTCCACGGCGATGATTTTGTCGAGCTGCTCCAGGCCTTCGAGGCGTTCAAACGGCTCGGGCTTGTCGAGCAGACCCTGAAGCGGACCGGCAATGGCGGGATGCAAGGTCTTGTTGATCAGCGTCGACTTGCCCGATCCCGACACGCCCGTAACCACCACCAGCTTGCCGAGCGGCAGCTCGAGGTTGACGTGCTGCAGGTTGCGCCCCGTCGCTCCCCAAAGCTTGAGCCAGCCTCCGGTTCCGCTCCGCGGCGCGCGCGGCGCTGCGACCCGCAGTTCTCCGCGCAAGTACTTGGCGGTGAGGCTATCTGACGCGAGCAGTTCGGCGTAGTTGCCCTCGGCGACCACGCGTCCGCCGTGCACTCCGGCGCGCGGACCCATGTCCACGATGTGGTCGGCATGGCGCATCAGCTCTTCGTCGTGCTCGACCACCACCACGCTGTTGCCGAGGTCGCGCAGGCGCTCGAGGCTGCGAATGAGGCGGTCGTTGTCGCGCGGATGCAGGCCAATCGACGGCTCGTCGAGGATGTACAGCACGTTGACCAGCTGCGAACCAATTTGGGTGGCCAGGCGAATCCGCTGGGCTTCGCCGCCGCTCAGGGTGCGCGCGGAACGGCTTAGGGAGAGGTAGCTGAGACCGACGTCGTTCAAAAAGCCCACCCGCGTGGCCAGTTCCTTGAGAATTTCGCCGCCGATGCGCTGCTGGGCCGGGGGGAGGCTTTGGCTCACGCCCTCAAGCCACGCGGCCAGCTCGTGCAGGGCGAGGCTCGACACTTCGGCAATCGACTTGCCCGAAATGCGGAACATCAGCGACTCGGGCTTCAGGCGTCCGCCCGAGCACTGGCTGCAGATTCCGTCTTCGAGGTAGTCGTCGGCCCAGCGCTGCAGGCTCTTGCTGCCGTCGCGGCCTTGGGCCTCGATGAACGGCTTCAGTCCTTCGTACTTTATACTGATTTTGCGGGAAATTCCGGCGGCCTTTTGGGTGTGCGTGAAGTCCTCGCTGCAGCCGTGGATGATGGCGTTGCGCCCCTCTTCGGGCAGGTCCTTCCAGGGGGTGTCCAGGGTGTAGCCGTAGCGCCAGCCGATGTGCTCGAGCTGCTGAAAAATCCAAGAGGCCTTGTAGGTTCCCAGCGGGGCCAGGGCGCCGTCGCGCAGGCTGAGTCGGGGGTTGGCTACCACCTTTTCGAGGGCGAGTTCGCGCACCGTTCCCAGGCCGTCGCAGTGCGGACACGCGCCTTTGGGCGAGTTGAAGCTGAACGTGTTGGGTTCGGGCTCAGGGTAGGAGAGTCCGGTGGTCGGACACATCAGGTTGCGGCTGAAGTGCTTTTGGGACTGGCGGTCCCAATCCACCACCGTGATGCTGCCGTGCCCGAGGCGCATCGCGACGGCGATGCTGCGCTTGAGGCGGTCTTCGTCGTCGGTTCCAGGGCTCAGCCGGTCGACCACCACGTCGATGTCGTGGGTTTTGTAGCGGTCCAGCTTGAGTCCGCGGTCAATGTCGACCCACACCCCGTCGACGCGGGCCTTGAGGTAGCCTTGCTTGGCGAGGCCCTCAAAAAGTTCGCGGTAGTGCCCTTTTCGGGCCCGGACCACGGGGGCCAAGATGGCCACGCGCGCCCCGTTGAAGTCGCGAAGCACGCGCTCGAGGATGGCGTCGTCGGTGTAGCTCACCATTTCTTCGCCGGTGGCCAGCGAATAGGCGGTGGCGGTTCGCGCGTACAGCAGGCGCAAAAAGTCGTACACCTCAGTCACCGTGCCCACGGTGGAACGCGGATTCCGGTTGGTGGTTTTTTGCTCGATCGCCACCACGGGCGAAAGGCCCTCGATGCGGTCGACGTCGGGCCGTTCCATGGTGCCCAAAAACTGGCGGGCGTAGCTGCTGAAGGTCTCCATGTAGCGCCGTTGCCCCTCGGCAAACAGCGTATCGAAGGCGAGCGAGGATTTTCCGCTTCCGCTTAGACCGGTGACGACCACGAGCTTGCGGCGCGGAAGCTCCACGTCGATGTTTTTCAGGTTGTGGGCGCGGGCACCAAGAATGCGTAGGTTCATTGTATCAGGTTAACGCCGTTCGGGGAGTTCGAGTTCGAAGGCGCTGGAGTCCGGGTTGTCGAGCGACGCCTCGCGCAGCCAAGGGTTGCGCCGCTTGAGTTCGCGGTAGCTGAGGCCCTCGCGCTGCGCCCAACGCCCCCAATGGGCCACGCTGCTGTCGACCACGACGCGGCGGCCGGGTTCTTCGCGCCACAGTTCTTCGGCCCGCACGTGGTAGCCGTAGTGTTCAGGGTGTTCCAGAAGCAGTTTAAGGGCAGCGATGCGGAATCCGTACCGGCCCGTTTCGTCGTTCCAGGTCATGCGAAAGTAGTTGCGCTCGCCCTGGCGTTCCATTTGGCGGAGTACCCCGTTGAGCCCCATGTTGTAGGCGGCGGCAGCCAAAAACCACGATCCCGTTTGGGCGTAGGCATTTTTGAGGTAGGCGGCCGCGGTTCGCGTGGCCTTCTCGGCGTGGTAGCGCTCGTCGATTTGGGCGTCGACGCGGAGCCCGTGTTCCCGGGCCGTGGACGGCATGAATTGCCACAAACCCGCGGCGCCCGAAGACGAGAAGGCCGTAGGTTGAAATCCGCTCTCGGCGGCCAAGAGGTAGACGAAATCCTCGGGGACGCCCTCTTCGCGCAGCCAAGCGCGCACGCGAGCCTCCCAACGGGGACGCCGCTGCAGCATGAGCAGGGTGTTGGAATGCCAGTAGGTGTTGGCGTGCAGTTCGCGGCTAAGGGCCTCGGCGATGTCGGGGTCGTTCACTGGAATCGATTCGCCGAAGACCTCGAGCTTTTGGGGGACCGGAACCGGCACCGTTTCGTTCGTGCTAGCCAACCGTCCCAGTGCGTCGAGCACGGCGTCACTGCGGCTGCCAAGTAGCACGCCTCCCGCAAAGATGACCAGCGCCAGAAGCCCGTTGCGATGAATTTTATTCACCACGTGAAGGGGCTTTGAAACGAGTGAAACGCTTGACCCGACTGGTCTTTGGCGCTTACGGTGAAGGGTTCGGGGGAATTCCAGATACCGCACCAGTCGATGCCCAAGTCGGCGTCGGCGTAGCTGATGCAGCCCTCCGCTTCGGGGGCGTAGTAGTCCGTGCACAGGTACTGAAATACGGTGTCGTCCTCGAGCGTCAAAAATCCGTGGGCAAACCCGGGCGGAATGTACAGGCGGTGCTTGGTCGCCGTGTCGAGCACGAGCCCAAAGTGCCGGCCGTAGGTGGGCGACCCCACGCGAAGGTCGACGGCGACGTCGTAGACGGATCCGCGCACCACCGAAACCAGCTTGCCCTGAGCGCGGGGCGGAACCTGAAAGTGGAGGCCGCGAAGGACTCCGCGCTTGCTCATGCTCTCGTTGTGCTGCACGAATTCGGGCACTCCGGCCGGCAGCGCGTCGCGGCGCAGCGACTCAAAAAAGTAGCCGCGCTCGTCGCCAAATACGCGGGGTTGCATGAGGATTAATCCGGGAATCGGGGTGTCGAGCAGCGTCATGGTCGGGTAAAAGCGTCAGAAGTCAAGCGCACAAGGTCGCGAAAGGCGAGGGGGTTGCCGGCGGCGATGCTGCCGCAGCGCACGAGGTCGTAGTCGTCCCATTCCGTGCCGAAAAAGTCACTGACCGACCCGCCGGATTCGCGCACCAAAAGGATTCCGGCGGCGACGTCCCATGGGGCGAGTCCGTGCTCAAAAAAGGCCTGGAAGCGCCCGTCGGCGACCCAAGCGAGGTCGGTAGCGGCCGAGCCGAAGCGGCGCACGCCCCGCGATCCGCGAAAGCAGGCCTGCAGGGCCTCGAGGTACTGCGGCATTTGCGAAAACTCGTGGTAGGGGAAGCCGGTGGCCACCAGGCCGTCGCGCAAGGGGGCACCGTCGCGCACGTCGAGGACCCGGCCGTCGCAAAAGGCGCCCTTTTCCCGCTCGGCCGTGAACATGCGCCCTTGGCCCAGTTCGTAGACGGCAGCCCACACGAGGTCGCGGTCCTGCATCAGGGCCACCGACACGGCGTAGGGCGGAAGGTCGTGAATGAAATTGGTGGTGCCGTCCAGCGGGTCGATGATCCAGTTGGACCCGCCCTCAATCCAGGACTCGCCCCCTTCTTCGCCGAGCACGCCGCTGCCCGGCAGCAGCGAGGTCAGGCGTTCGACGAGCATTTGCTCGGCCTGCTGGTCGACGTAGCTCACCAGCGAGTTGAGTGCCTTGGTCTCCACCGCGTTCGCCTTGAATTCGCGGCGTTCGCTGCGGATCCAGTCGCCTACGGCGCGCACGGCTTCAGTGAACCCTGGCGTGTTCATACGGCCGAGGTTTGGGCGGGATCTGCAGCCGGCCGGGTGGCCACCGTGTCGCGCGGCGTGAGTTCGGTGAGTTCGACCCAGGCGCGGGTTCCGGCCAGCAACGCGTCGTAGTCGGCCTCGACCCGAATGTAGTTGTCGGTGTAGCCCAGCATGCGGCCGTCGCGCTCGGAATGCTCCCAGACCACGCGGCGCACGGTGCCCAGGTGCCGCTCGTAGAATTCGCGCTGCTTGACGGCGCTCAAGAGGCGCAGGCGGCGGTTGCGTGCCTTGCGCTCGGTCTGCTGCACGACGCCTTCGAGGTGAACGGCCTCGGTCCCGGGCCGTTCCGAGTAGGTGAACACGTGCAGGTAGGCGATGGGGAGCGCCTCCAAAAAGCGGTAGGTGTCGAGAAAGTGGTCTTCGGTTTCGCCCGGAAAGCCCACAATCACGTCCACGCCGACGGCGGCGTCGGGCATGCGGTCCATAATGCGGGCCACGCGCTCCGCGTAGAGCTCGCGGCGGTAGCGGCGCTTCATCCAACCCAGCACCTCGTTGTTGCCGCTCTGCAGCGGAATGTGAAAGTGCGGAACCCAGCGCGCGCTCTGCGCCGTGAAGTCGATGATTTCGTCGCGCAGCAGGTTGGGTTCGATGCTCGAAATCCGCAGCCGGTCGAGTCCGTCCACTTGGTCGAGTGCCTGAACGAGCTCGCTGAAGGTGTGGTCGTGGCGCTTGTTGCCGTGCTCGCCCTTGCCGTAGTCCCCGACGTTGACCCCGGTGAGCACCACCTCGAGCACGCCTTGGGCGGCAAGCTCGCGGGCCTGCGCCACCACTTGATCGAGTGGGGCGGAACGGCTTACGCCGCGGGCCATCGGAATCGTGCAGTAGGTGCAGACGTAGTCGCATCCGTCCTGAACCTTCAAGAAGGCGCGGGTGCGGTCGCCCATGCTGTAGGCGGCGTGGTACTGGTCGACGTCGTGAATTTCGCAGGCGTGGACCTCGGCCTCAGGCCGCTTGCGCAGGTCGCTCAAAAACTGGCGCAGAAAGGGTTTTTCTTTGGCTCCGAGCACGAGGTCAACCCCCTCCATCGCGGCGATTTCGCTGGGGCGCAGCTGGGCGTAGCATCCGGTAATTACCACGAAGCACTCGGGGTTCGCCCGCAGCGCTTGGCGCACCAGTCCGCGCGTTTCTTTGTCGGCCTCTTGCGTCACCGAACAGGTGTTGATGACGGCCACATCGGCCGCCTCGCCAAAGTCGGTGCGCACAAAACCCGCGGCGTACAGGTCGCGCGCCAGCGTGCTCGTTTCGGCAAAATTGAGCTTGCACCCGAGGGTGTGGAACGAAGCGCGAAGTCCGGCGGGAAGCATCTCGCGAAAATAGCGAATTTTCGCGGCTATCTTTGGCTCGAAATGCTTCGTTTTGCTCGGAATTCTGCGCGCGGCGGGCGGTTGCTCGCGGCCGGCTTCTTGGCCGCGCTTGCCCTGCAGTGCCGACCCGAGCCCGAGGCCGTCGAGGGCCCGCTCTTTCGCTACAACGAGGCCAGCGGAATTTCGTCGCTCGACCCGGCCTTTGCGCGCGACCAGGCCCACAACTGGGTCATTCGCCAGCTGTACACCACCTTGTTTGAGACCGATTCTACGGGGCAATTGCGCGGACTCCTTGCCCAAACTTGGGGCACGGCGCCCGACGGGCTGCACGCGGGAATCCGCCTGCGCCGCGACTTTGCCGCCCACGACGATCCTTGCTTTGAAGGCCAAACGCACTACCTCGACGCCGCCGACGTGGCCGCCAGCCTGCAGCGCCTGCAGCGCGCCGCCACGGCATCGCCCGGAGCGTGGCTGCTCGAAACCGTCGATTCGGTGTGGGCGGCAACGCCCGATTCGCTGGTCGTCGACCTGAAGACGCCCGATCCGGCGCTTTGGAGCAAGCTGAGCGTGCCCTACACCTCGGTGGTTCCGCGTCGGGCCATCGACCGCTACGGCGCCGACCTCAGCGAGCACCCGGTGGGCTCGGGGCCGTTTCGGTTCCAGGCGTGGCAGCGCGGACAAAAGCTCGTGCTGCGGCGCCACTCCAACTACGCCGAGCGCGACGCCGACGGGCGCCGCTTGCCCTACCTCGAGGCGGTGAGCATCACGTTTACGCCCGACCGGCAGTCCGCGTTCATGGCCTTTGTGCAGGGCGAACTTGACTTTTTAACGGGCATCGACCCCAGCTACAAAGACCAGTGGCTCGACCCCGACGGCGGCCTCAAGGCTACCTGGCGCGCGAAGTTTACCCAGCGCACGGCGCCCTTCCTCAATACCGAATTTCTGGTGGTGCGCTACGGTCCCAGCAATCCCGACTACCTGGCCGACGTGCGGGTGCGGCGGGCCCTGAACTGGGCGGTGGACCGCGACGGAATCATTCGCTACCTCAAGAACGGCTTGGGCGTTCCGGCCCACGGCGGAATCCTACCCGCCGGCATGCCCGGCTACCGACCTGCGGACGAATGGACCACGCCGTGGAGCTACCGGCCCGATTCCGCCCGAGTGCTGCTCCAGCAGGCCGGGATTCTGGCCGCCGACGGGCGCCTCAAGCCCGGAATCCAACCCCTCGTCTTGAGCACCACGGCTTCCTACCGCGACGTCGCCGAATTTTTGCAAAGTTCCTGGACCCGGCTTGGGCTGCCCGTTGAAGTGCAGGTGCTGCCCTCGGCCACGTTCCGCGAAGACAAGGCGCAGGGCCGGCTCGGACTGTACCGCGCCAGCTGGATTGCCGACTACCCCGACCCGAGCAACTACCTCATGCTCTACGGAGAGCCGGGCGGCCCCAACGTCAGCGGATACCCCGGCCTGTCGGGTTATGCCTCGTTTCGGTCGCAATCCGACCCGGTGGAGCGCCGCCGGCAGGCCGCCGTACTCGACGCCGAACTGCACCGCGACGCGGTATTGATTCCGCTCTTTTACGACGTGAGCCTCAGGGCCTGGCCCAAGGAGTGGGAGGGTCCCCCGCCGCACCCCATGAACGAATTGGACTTGCGCCGGGTGCGCAAAGCCGGCGACTAGCTGCCCGCAACTAGTTGCTGGAAATGGCCACCCGCACCGGATTGTGGTCGCTCCATTTTTGCTTGACCACTCGGTGTTCCAGGGCCACCCAGGGCCCGCTGGTCCAGACCCAGTCGATGCGAAGGGGAACGACGCGCAGCCCCCGGTAGGTGCTGCCCCAGCCGGCACCCGATTGCATGAAGCTGTCGCGGCCCAGCTCGCGCAGCCTGCGGTGGCTGGCCGAGGTCGGGCTGTCGTTGAAGTCGCCCAGCACCACTACCGGCCGAGGGCTGGCGGACCACCATTCGGCGAGCGCTTCGACCTGAACGGAACGGGGTTGGGCCCGCCGAACCATGCGGCGGAGCAGGAGCTTGGCGCTTTGCCACCATCCGGCTTTCGCCTGCTCCGATTGGGCTTCGCGCAAGTCCACGTCGGTGCTCACCAAGTGCACGTTCACCACCCGCATCGTGTCGCCCTCAGGCAGCAGCAGGTCGGCCCAGATAAAGCCGATGCGCCCTGAATCGCCGGGGTAGTCCACTTGGTCCCACTGCACAATGGGGTAGCGGCTGTACAGCGCCAAATCGTAGGCCTCCACGCGGTGGGCGAGCTCGGCGCTAATCCGCGATTCGGCCGAGGTGCCGCGGCGCACGTCCTGCAGCGCGAGCACGTCGACGTCCAGGCCGACCGCGAACTCGGCCATTTCGCGCACGGTCGCGGAATCCTCGGTCCACGTGCGGTTGCGCCAGTGGTGCACGTTCCACGAGGCCGTCCGCACATGGGTCCCCAGCACCTGCGGCGCCGGGGTGCGCACCTGCATCCAGCTTCCCATGGGCGTCCAAAGGAGGGCGAGCAGAATTCCGCCCAAAAGCGCCGACGGATGCAGGTGGGCCGTGGCCATCATGCTCCACACGACGTGGTACAGCACGAGGTAGGGCAGCAAAAGGCTCACGGGGGCCACCAGCGAAATGTCGGTCGCCATGCCCAGCCACGCCAGCCCCGTCGCCGGCAGGGCGAGCAGCTGCGGCAGCCACCACCAACGGCGGCCCCACTTACTTTTTTTGGCTGTGGCGCGCAAGGATTTTGCGTTCGTTAGCGGTGAGCGACCCGTATCCCTGGGCCGAAATTTTGTCGAGAAGCTGGTCCAAGCTGGGCTCTTTGGGGCGGACTGCCTGGAGCGGACTCGCCGCCCGTCGCGCGGCCCGCCACCCGAAGCGCAGGTCGAGCAGGTGGGGCCTTGAGGCCAAAAACCACCCCGCTGCGGCGCCGGCCAGGTGGGCGGCTCGGGCAGTGGTGTCGGGGGCAAACAGCCCAATGAGGTCCATGCCCAGAAGCGCCGCGAGGACGATCCAAAGTTTGAGTTCCAGGACCATGAACAGCCGAACCTTGAAGTCGGGCATGCGCACGGCCGCCGCGGTAAACACCGCATACACGCCGGCCGACGCCCCCACCACCCAGGCGGGCCGCCAAATTCCGGCCAACCAGGCGCCGAGTCCGCCCACGACGACGCCGACGGCAAAAAGCTTGAGGATGCGCGACGACGGCCACAGCGTCTCGAGCAGCGAAGCGGTGAAGTACAGGGTCAACGCGTTGAACACCAAGTGAAGGAGGCCGTGGTGCAGCGCGCCGTAGGTAAGGAGCGTCCAAGGCTGGTACAGCGGACTCAGTCCTTCGGTGTCCAGCGACAGGTAGCGCAAGATACCGGCCTCTGCGGGCCATCCGACCAACCAGCCGACGACTTCGAGCACGGTCTGGATGCCAAAAACGAGCACAAGCCCCGCAATCAGCCGGTTGATGGGGCTGTGCTGGGTCCACATGCGAAGCTGGTCCAAGGGGCTCACGGCGAAGGCGGATTTAGAATCGGGTGCGGCTCGACTGCCACTTGCGGATCAGGAGGTAGCCAAAAAGCATTCCGCCCACGTGGGCAAAATGCGCGATGCTCGAGCCCGATGAGGCGACGCCGTTGAACAGTTCAAAGAGTCCGTATAGGGCCACAAAGTACTTGGCCTTGATGGGCAGCAAGAAGTAGAGGTAAATCTGCTGGTTGGGGTACATCATGCCAAAGCCCAGCAGCAGGCCAAAGACGGCCCCCGAGGCTCCCACGGTCGGCGTCAGCGCCAGCGCCTGCATCTGGTACAGGGCCTCGACGCTCCCCGTGAGCTGGTGCAGGTTGGAGGCCTGCAGGTATTCCCAGTAGTTCACGCCGAGGTGCAGCGCGGCCGCGCCAAACCCGGTGGCAAAGTAGTAGGTCAAGAAGCGTTGGCTGCCCCATCGGTTTTCGAGCGGAGTTCCAAACATCCACAGCGCAAACATGTTGCCCAATATGTGTCCTAAGTTGCTGGTATCGTGCAAGAAAAGGTGGGTGACCAGCTGAAAGGGTTTAAAGAGTTCGCTGACGGGCAGGTAGAGCCCGAACTGCCCCACGACGTCGAAGCCCATGCGTCCGAAGACGATGCTGGCAAAGAAGGCGAGTCCGTTGATGATCAACAGGTTTTTCACCACGGGAGGGAGAAAGCTGAATCCAGAAGGTCGGTAGTACATGCTTAAAAGAATCGGGCCAGTTCGTCGGCGTTCAAAAGTCGAGCCGTGGGGCGGCCCAGGTCGTCGGTCCAGGGGTCGCTGCAGGCAAAAAGTCGGTCAATAACGTCTTGGGTGTCGCCCCGCCGACGCGGATGGGCGCTCAGCCATTGGCTTACCCAGGTGCGGAGCTCGCCCGGATCGTCGGGATCGACGTGGGCAAGGCCTTCGAGCCAATCGATGGCCGATTCCGGGGCGCAGTGTCCGGGTCCGGCGGTCCAGGTCCAGCCTTCGGCCTCGACCTGCCACGCAAATCCCCAGGCGGCCAGGCGGTCTTGCCAGGCGTCGATCAGGCCCGGCGCGGGGGTCCATTCGAGCGGAAAAAGCCAGTTTTGCCCCGGGTGCGGGTGGGCGTCGAGCCAGCGTTCGAGGTCGATGCGGCGCTGCGCCCGATCCAGGTGGACCACGACGAGCTTGTCGGGCATGGGCACAAGGGCAAAGGTCCCTGCGATGCTCAAGGCCGCGGCTGCCGGATTGGGTCGGCGCACCCCCGAGTCCCATCCCTCGTCGTTCCATCCGGAACTGGGCAGTTCCAGCTCGTGCTGCACACCGTGGCCTTCGGCCGCGGGCGGAGCCAAGAATTCCAAGCTGCGGGCGGCGGTGGCGGCGCTGTTGCTGATGGAGTGGTGGCGGGGCGTAGATTCCGCCAAAAACGGATTGTAGCTCGGGTTGACGTAAATGCCCGGGGCTTCGGGCTTGCTGCGGGTGCTCCAGTCGATGTGCTCGCCGACGGGCACCTCAAAATCGAGGGTGGGCGCAATTTGGTGGATGCCCAGCGCGCGCCGCACGGCGCTCCGCACCACGGCGTACACGCCGCGCTCGTCGTCGAACTTGACTTCTGTTTTGGCCGGATGCACGTTGACGTCAATGCGCTCCGGATCGAGGTTGAGGTAGAGCACGTAGGCCGGATGCTGGTCGCCCGAAATCAGGCCTTCAAAAGCCTCGAGCACGGCCCGATGGATGTAGGGGCTGCGCACCGTTCGTCGGTTGACAAAGAGAAACTGGTCGCCGCGGGTCTTGCGGGCCGCTTCGGGGCGCAGCACAAACCCGTGCACGTGCACCAAGTCGGTGGTTTCGTCGACGGGCACGAGTTTTTCGTTGCTCCGGCGGCCGAGCACGGCGGTGGTGCGCTGCCGAAGGTTGCCGGGCTCAAACACCCGCTCGTCGGCATTTTGGTGGCGGAGCACCATGCGGACCTCAGGGTGGGCGAGGGCTAACGCATCAAACGTTTCGAGGACGTGCTTGAACTCGACGGGGTCCGACTTCAAAAACTGGCGCCGCGCCGGAACGTTAAAAAACAAGTTGTCCAGGCTCACGCTGGTTCCCACCGGCCCCGGGCTGGGCATACTGCCTTCGTGCTGTCCGCCCGAGCAGCGCAGTTCGATTCCCACCTCGTGGTCGGCGGTTCGCGACCGCAGCTTCACTTGGCCCACCGCGGCCATCGAGGCGAGGGCTTCGCCGCGAAACCCCATGGTCGTCAGCGCAAAAAGGTCGTCGGGCTCCCGTAGCTTAGACGTCGCATGGCGGACCAACGCCATGGGGAGGTCTTCGGGGGCAATGCCGTGGCCGTTATCGCGCACCTGAATGCGGGTGCGCCCGACGTCGAGCAGCGCCACTTCGATTTCGGTGGCCCCGGCGTCGAGGGAATTTTCAACGAGCTCCTTCACCACCGACGAGGGGCGCTGAACCACTTCGCCCGCGGCGACGAGGTTGGCGACCGACTCGGGCAGTTCGCGAATGGGGGCGGGGCTCATCGAAGCAGCAGCGAGGCCAAAACCAACAACGCACCAAAAATTCCGGCCATGCGCAAAAATTGGCTGCTGCCGGCCGATCGGGTGGTCCGCTTGGACGACCACGCCTCGTGCAGCCGTTGCTTGCGCGCCTCGGGATCGAGGTCCGCCTCCTGACCGAGTTGGGCAAGGCGTTCCTTGCGTTCGTCGTAGTAGCGGTGCTGCAGCTGAAAGCCGCGGGGTTTGCTCTGGTTTTTAAACAGGGAAAAAAGCGCCATACCCCCCAAAGATACCGCGATTTTTGGCCTACTTTGGGGGTAATGATTTCACCTCGCAGTATTTGGACGGCGCTGCTGTGCAGCGCATTGACGCACAGCGCAGTGCACGCGCAAAACCTCGAAGAGCAACTGGGCCAGCTCATCATGGTGGCGGGCTACAGCAACAAGGGTACGGCCGAAATAGACCGCCTGGAGGCCATGGTTCGCCGCGGCGAAATTGGCGGAATCATCTGGATGCAGGGCGGCCCTGAACGCCAAAGGGAGGCCATACAGAGGCTGCAGAAGGTTGCCCAGAATAAGATTCCGCTAATGATGGCCCAAGATGCCGAATGGGGCGCAGCCATGCGCCTGGACAGCCTGCCGCGCCTGCCTTGGCCGCTGACCTTGGGGGCCACGGGCGACACCGCGCTCGCTCGCCGGTACGGACGCGCATTGGCCACCGAATCGCGCATGCTGGGCATTCACGTCAACTTTTCGCCGGTCGTGGACGTCAACACCAATCCGCGCAACCCCATCATCGGCCAGCGGGCGCTGGGAAGCGATCCCCGCCGCGTTTCGCTCCTCGCCAAGGCGCAGATTCGCGGAATGGAGCAGGCTCAGGTGATGGCCTGCGTCAAGCACTTCCCGGGCCACGGCGACACGGAATCGGACAGCCACCACACGCTGCCCACGGTAGGTCGCCCGCTTCAAGAGCTTCGCCGCCTCGACTTGGCCCCGTTTGCCTCGACGTTTGACGCGGGCGTGGGCTCGGTGATGGTGGCGCACGTCAACGTTCCGGCGCTGGATCCGAGCGGAACCCCGGCCTCGCTGAGCAAGGCCGTGGTGACCCACTGGTTGCGCGACAGCTTGAAGTACCGCGGCCTGTGCTTCACCGACGCCCTCAACATGAAGGGGGTCGCCCAGGACCTCGCTCCGGGCGAACTCGAGGTGCGGGCCTTTGAGGCGGGCCACGACGTGCTGCTTTTTGTGGGCAACCCTCGGGCCGCCCTCAACGCCCTCAAAGCCGCGGTGCGCAGCGGGCGCATTGATTCGGCCGAGGTCCACCGCCGCTACCTGCGCCTCATCGACGCAAAAATCCGATGGAACTGCGCCGCAGCCCTTCCGAGTGCCGACTACGCGGCCCAAGCGTCTGAGTGGAAATCCCTGCGCCGCGAGATTTACGCCCAGGCATTTACCGCCGTGAAGGCCGCTCCGGCCTGCGACGCCGTAGAATTTGTGGGTGAAGGAACGCCGCCGGCAGGGCTCCGCGCCGCCACCGCCGCAGACCAACGCGTCGTGTTGATTTTTGCCCCGTCGACCTCCACCGCCTGGAAGAAGGGGGCATGGACCGACGAAATGAACGCCGCCCTGGCCAAGCACCGCGCGGCGGGCCGCCGGGTTTCGGTGGTGCACCTCGGCAACCCTTATGGATTGCGCGGCCAACCCGTCCAGGACCTCGAGGGCCTTTGGGTGGGCTACGAGAACACCCCAGAGACTCGGGAACTTGCCGTGCTCGTGGCCAAGGGCCAGCACGTGGCCCCCGGAACCTTGCCAGTCAGCGGAATTCCCGCGCCCCGGCTGCTGCAGCCCCGCAGCGCGGCCGACGCGGGGTTTGCGTCGGACTTGGATCGCCGCATCGCCGAGGTGGTGCAGCGGGGCCTTGACGCCGACGCCTACCCGGGCTGCCAGGTGGTGGTGGCCCGCCACGGTGCGCTGGTCGTGAACCAAGGATTCGGCACGCTCGACGGCAGCCAAAAGGTGACCCCGGAGACGATCTACGACGTGGCCTCCGTGACCAAAATCATGGCCAGTGTGCCGCTGTTGCTCGAAGTCTACGACGAAGAAGGCCCGTCCTTCTTGACGCGCACGATGGACCAACTGCTGCCGGAACTTCGGGGGTCCGCCATCGGACGCGCCAAAGTGCAGGACGTTCTGGCCCACCAGTCGGGATTGCCCGCGTGGCTTCCGTTTTACACGTCCATGCTCCGCCAAGACGGCGGATACGACCACCGCTACCTGCGCACGGTGCGCGACACAGTGTACCGCCTCCCGGTGGCCCCCGGCATTTGGGCGGCCTACTGGATGCACGACACCCTCATCGCCCGCATCGCCCGGGCGCCCTTGGGTCCGAAGACCTACGAGTACTCCGACCTCGGGTACTACCTGTTTCAGCGCTTTTTGGAGCGCCGCGACGGCCGCAGCATGGAGCGCCAGCTCGAAGACGACTGGTACGGACCGCTGAATGCAGAACTCTGCTTTAATCCGACGCCGTCCGACCGCATTGCGCCCACGGAGAACGACCGCAGGTTCCGCAAGCAGCAGCTGCGCGGGCACGTGCACGACCAAGGGGCGGCCCTGCTCGGGGGCGTTGCCGGCCATGCTGGGGTGTTTGCGACGGCCGAAGGCGTGGCCCAGATGATGCAAGTCTTCCTCGACGGGGGGCGCGCCAACGGCCTGCGCTTTGCGAGCGACGAGGCCCTGAAGCGCTTCACGGCGTGCCTGGCTTGCGACCAGGGCAACCGGCGCGGACTCGGTTTCGACAAGCGCCAGCTGTCGGGCGGAGGTCCCGCTTGCCTCTGCGCGAGCCCGGAGAGCTTCGGCCACACCGGATTCACCGGTACCTTTGCATGGGCCGATCCGCAAACGGGCATCGTGCTTGTTTTTCTCTCGAACCGCGTTTTTCCTGATGCCAGTGTCAACAAACTCGCCCAAATGGGCATTCGCACCGACCTTCAGCAGGTGGTGTACCGCGCTTTGCTTTAGCGTGCTGGCGGCCTCGGCCGCTCCGCTCTGGGCCCAAGCCCAAATAGCGCACGAGTTCAGCGTCGGCGACAGCCTCTCGGTGCACTACTTCGGCAACGGCAAGCCCCGCATCATCACGCCGTTCCGGCAGGGATTGGCCCACGGGCCGACCTTTGAGTACCACGCCTCGGGCCAGATCAACTTCATCACGCACTACTACGACGGCGAGAAAACCGGGGAACAAAAAATGTTTGACCAGGCCGGCCGGCTCATGTGGGTCAAAACCTGGCAGTCCAACCGAATGCACGGTGAAGAGCGCCTGTACTACCAAGACGGCCAAATTCAGTCGCGCATTGATTGGCGCAACAACCAAAAGCACGGAACGGCGACGTTTTACTACGAGCAGGGCGGCGTGGCCGCGGAGCTTCGCTACGAGTTCGGTACCCAAATCAGCGCCACCTACTACGACGAAGAGGGCAAGGTGAAAACCCAAAAGCTCGACTGATGCGCGTCGGAATCGTGTGCCATCCCACCTTCGGCGGTTCGGGGGTTTTAGCTACCGAGCTCGCTGCCTTTTTGGCCCAGCAGGGCCACAGCGTGCACGTAATCAGCTACGCCATGCCGGCGCGGCTCGACGAACTGCAGCCCGACCTCTACTTTCACGAGGTGCAGGTTCAGGACTACCCGCTGTTTCAGTACCAGCCCTACGAGCTCGCCCTGTCGAGCATGATGGTGCAGGTCGTGCAGCGCGAAAAGCTGGATTTGCTCCACGTGCACTACGCCATTCCGCACGCCTACGCCGCCTACATGGCGCGCAAGATCTTGGAGGATCAAGGCGTTGTGATTCCGGTGGTTACGACCTTGCACGGCACCGACATCACCTTGGTTGGCAAGCATCCGTCCTACAAACCGGCCGTGTGCTTTTCGATTGAGCACTCCAGTGCGGTCACGGCGGTTTCGGAATCGCTTCGCCTCGATACCGAGCGAATTTTTGGCATTCGCCGCCGCATCAACGTGATACCCAACTTCGTCGACCTTGACCGCTACGGGCGTTGCGCGGCCGGCGACCGCAGCAAAGTGGCTCCCGACGGGGTTCCCATTTTGGTTCACGTGTCCAACTTCCGCCGGGTCAAGCGCATTCCCGACGTGATTGACGTCTTCGCTCGAGTGCGGACCCAAATTCCCGTGCGCTTGGTGCTGGTGGGCGACGGCCCTGAGCGCACGCGGGCTGAAGAAGACGTTCAGCAGCGCGGACTCCAGGACGACGTGCGCTGGATGGGTAAATCGACCGACGTCGAACGCATTTTGTCGATGTCGGACGTCTTCTTGCTTCCTTCAGAATCAGAGTCCTTTGGCCTGGCAGCCCTCGAGGCCATGGCGTCCTACGTTCCCGTGGTGGCCACGCGCGCCGGCGGACTTCCCGAAGTGGTCGACCACGGCGACTCGGGCTACCTCGAAGCGGTCGGCGACACTCAAGCCATGGCGCGCGACGTGCTCGAACTCTTAACCACGCCTGGCAAGCGCGAAGCCATGGGCCAGCGGGCCCGCGCCAAGGCCGAACAGTTTGCCATGGCGGCCGTCGGAACCCAGTACATTGAACTCTACCAAAAGTTGGTACATGAGCAAGCGCGGTGACTTTTCTACGGGCGGTCCCCAAGACAACCCCTTTGCGTCGGCCCTCGCGTCGGCCCTGCAGTCCAAGGGGCTCGACGTGCCCATTCCCGCGCGCTCCGAGCCCACTGAGGCCGAGCCCCGCCCCGCACTGCCCCCCAAAGGCACCTTGGAACTGCGGTTGGAACGCCGCAACGGCAAACCCACCACGGTGGTGTTTACCGACACCGTGGAGCACGCTGATCCCGCCCGTTGGGCGAGCGAACTCAAAAAGCGCTGCAGCGTGGGCGGAAGCGCCGTCGACGCGACCATCGTCCTGCAGGGAGACGTGCGCAGTAAAGTCGAAGACTGGGCCCAGACTCAAGGCCTCAAAATCAAACGAATCGGCGGATGATGCTCCAACTTGACTCCACCCAGAACCCCAAGGTTCGCCAGCTGATCCGCTACCGCGAAAAACCGGCGCTCCGCCGCAAAGACGCCGTGGTCCTGGTCGAAGGCGTTCGCGAACTCGAGCGCGCGGTGGCCGCGGGCTGGAACCTTCGGCAGACCTTCTGGGAGCCGGCAACCGCCCAGCTGCCCGCGTGGGCGCAGGGACGGGGACAGCACTTTCGCTGCTCCGCTGCCGTGTACGACAAATTGGTGCTTCGCGAAAACGGCGCGGTGGCCGTCGGGCTGCTCGACCAGCCCGTGAAGGGCTTGGACGACCTAAAGCTTCCGGCCCACCCGTGGATTTTGGTCGTAGACGGCCTTGAAAAACCCGGTAACGTGGGTGCCATCTTGCGTACCGCAGACGCCGTCGGGGTCGACGCGGTGCTCTTCAGCAGCCTCGAATGCGACCCCTACAGCCCCCAATCGGTGCGGAATTCCACAGGTGCCCTGTTCCACTTGGCGACCGTGTCGGCTCCGCGCGAGGCCGTTCAGGAATGGCTTCGCGAGCGGGGAGTGACGCCCTATGCGCTGCACCTCGAGGGGGCGACGCCCCACCATCAGGTGGACTGGCGTCAGGCATCCGCAATGATTTTAGGGCCCGAGGACCGGGGACTGGAGGCGTCGTGGGCCCATGCGCTTAGGGTCAAAATTCCGATGCGCGGTCGGGTGGACTCGCTCAACGTGAGCGTCGCGGCTGCGGTCGTCCTGTACGAAGGGCTTCGCCAGCGTTCCTGAGCGGCACGGGCTTCCACTAAGGGGGGGTAAAAAAGGAAGCCCGATCCGAAGACCGGGCCTCACACCAAACCAATAAACCTAGTTCACTGACGAATCAGCTTCTTAGATTCGTCGCAAAGATAACCGCCTAAACCGAAAATAATAACCAAATCCGACGGAAGGTTAAGATTGGGTAAAATTTTCGTAAAAAATCTCTATTATACTAAAAATCAGTGTAATGCGCTCGATGTGGGACTGCCAATGCCCCCCATTAATTGCGGATCGCCGGCATAAAGCAAGTGTCCGCCGTCGGGTCCACCATCTGGACCCAGTTCGATGAGCCAATCAGCCGACGCCAGCACGTCGCGGTGGTGCTCCACCACGAGCACCGTGTGGCCCAGCTTGATCAGGGCATCAAACGAGACCAGGAGTTTTTGCACGTCGTCCATGTGCAATCCGGTGGTCGGCTCATCAAACACAAAAAATACGGGGTCGGCCTGCTGCCCGCGCGCGAGGAACGAAGCGAGTTTGACGCGCTGGGCTTCTCCGCCCGACAGCGTGCTCGATGACTGCCCCAACTGAATGTAGCCGAGTCCCACGTCGGCCAAGGGGCGCAGTTTGTCGGTGATTTTCTTTTGCTGGTGGGAGCTGAAAAACTCCATCGCTTCGTCCACCGTGAGCTCGAGGACGTCGCTGATGGCCTTGCCCTGAAACTCAACCTCGAGGACTTCGGCCATAAAGCGCTTGCCGTGGCATTGCTCGCAGGTCAAATGAACGTCGGCCATGAACTGCATCTCCACGGTGACGTAGCCGTCGCCTTGGCACACGCTGCAGCGTCCGCCGTCGGTATTGAACGAGAAGTGCTTGGCTGCGTAGCCCCTCAGCTGCGCGGACTTTTGGGCGGCAAACAGGTTCCGGATGTCGTCGTAGGCCTTGAGGTAGGTCACCGGATTAGAGCGCGACGACTTTCCCATCGGGTTTTGGTCGACGACCTCGACCGCGGTGATGCGGCGCCAGTCGCCGGTGAGTCCGTCGTGGGCTCCGGCGCGGCCGCCGTACTCGCCGAGCAACTTCTGCAGCGCGGGCACTAAAATTCCCCGGACCAGCGTGGTTTTGCCCGATCCGCTGACTCCGCACACGGCCGTCAGGCGCTCGAGCGGAATGCGGACGGTCACGTCTTTGAGGTTTTGCGCCCGGGCGCCCTGAAGTTCGATCCAGTGCGGGGCTGAGGTGCCTAGGCCCTTGCGGTGCACCGATTTGCGCCCCGACAGGTAGTCGCCGGTTAGGGTAGGGGCCATCGGCAAGTCCGCGCCCGGACCGCTGTATACCACGTGGCCTCCGAGCCGACCTGCTCCGGGGCCAATGTCGATCACCGTGTCGGCGGCCCGCATAAAGACGTCGTCGTGCTCGACCACAATGACGGTATTGCCGGCGTCGCGCAGCGCTTTAAGCACGCCGAGCAGCTGGTCGGCGTCGCGCGGATGAAGTCCGACCGACGGCTCGTCCAATATGTACATCGAACCCACCAGGGCGGCGCTCAGGCTCGTGGCGAGGTGAATGCGCTGCGACTCACCGCCGCTCAAGGTATTGGCCGGGCGGTTCAGGGTCAGGTAGTGCAGTCCCACGCGCTCGAGCACGTCCAGCCGATGCCGCAGTTCCTGAAGGAGGCGCTCGCCAACCTGCGCGTCAAAAGCGCTGAGTTCAAGCGCGTCAAACCAGTTTTTGGCGTCGCGCACGGTCATGTCAAGCAGCTCCGCAAGGTTTTTGTCGCCTACGCGCACGGCCAAAGCCTCTCGGCGGAGCCGTGACCCGCCGCAGTCGGGGCAGGTCGTTTTACCCCGATACCGGGCCTGAAGCACGCGGTACTGAATTTTGTAGGTGCTTTCTTCCACCATCTTGAAGAAGGCGTCGATGCCCGAAAAGTGCGCGCAGCCCTTCCACAGCATGGCGTAGTGATCGGGACTCAAATGCTGCACGGCTCGGTGAACGGGGAACCCGGCGCGTTCGGCGCCGCGGAGCAGCTGTTCCTTCCATTCCCCCAGCTTTTCGCCGCGCCACGGCGCGACGGCGTCTTCAAAAACGCTCAATCCGGGGTTGGGAATGACCAGCTCGGGGTCGATGCCCAGCACCGACCCAAACCCCTCGCACGTGGGGCAGGCCCCTTGGGGCGTATTGAACGAGAACAGTCCGGGGGTGGGCTCTTCGAACCGCATGCCTTCGGCCTCGAACCGATTGGAAAACTCCCAGCACTGGTCGTCGACGCGCAGGCGGCAGGTTCCGTTGCCCTCAAAAAATGCCGACTGCACCGAGTCGGCCGCGCGGGCCTCCCAGTCTTCGTCGCGCGGCCCGGTGGGCACGCGGTCGACCACAAGTTCCACGCCTTCGGCTTGGGGTTCTTCGTCGAGCCGCACGATGCCCTGGCTCGGATTCCACACGCGCGCGTACCCTTGGCTGCTGAGCAGGTCCCAGTAGGCTTTGGGCGTGCGTCCTGACAGGTCGAGCGGAGCGGTAACCAGCGCGTGCGCGCCTTCAGGAAGCCCGTCGAGGGCGGCGAGCACGTCGGCAATCCGGTGGCGCTTGACTTCGGTGCCGCTCGGTGCATAGGTTTTTCCGACGCGGGCAAACAAGAGCTTCAGGTAGTCGTGGAGTTCCGTGGCGGTGGCCACGGTCGACCTCGGGTTGCGCGTGCTCACCTTTTGCTCGATCGCAATGGCAGGGGCCAATCCTTTGATGTCGTCAACTTCGGGCTTTTCGAGCTTGCCCAGGAACTGGCGGGCATAAGCCGATAGGGATTCCACGTAGCGTCGCTGGCCCTCGGCATACAAGGTGTCGAACGCGAGCGACGATTTGCCTGAACCGCTTACGCCGGTCACGACCACCAAATGCCCGTGCGGAAAAGACACGTGGATGTTCTTCAGGTTGTGCACCCGGGCACCTTCAACGCGTACTTCTAAATCTTCCATGGGCAAGTTGCAAATTTACCGCTTTGCATTCCGAGAAAAAACTTATTTTTGGTACGGATTCTGTCCGTTGGTCCGGGTCCGCGAACCTCAAAATAGCCCTCAGCCTATCGAAGCACAGCTACGCCAATTGTCTTAATGCCAACTAGCTATGCTGTACTCCCAAGTTCAGGATGCCGAGCTCATAGAGCGCTATGCATCCGGCGACGAACGCGCTTTTGAAGTTCTGATGCGCCGCCACGGCGACGCCGTCTTCGCAGCCATCCTCAGTAAAGTCAAAGACCAAGACGTCGCCGACGACCTCTTTCAGGAGGTTTGGATCAAGTTCATTCACACCCTCAAAGCCGGCGACTACACCGAGGCCGGAAAGTTTGGGGCGTGGATCCACCGCGTGGCACGCAACGCCACCATGGATTACTTCAGGCGGCAGCAGCGCAGTCCGCTGGCTCGCTACGACCAAATGGAATCAGCGACCGACGGCGTGGCCGACGAGGCCCTGAACGTCGAAGAGCGGGCGGTGGCCCAGCAGTGGATGCTCGACGCCCACGAAGCGGTGCAGCGCCTGCCGGCCGACCAGAAGCTGGTGCTCGAACTTCGCCTGCATGCCGGCTTGAGCTTCAAAGAAATTGCCGAAGAAACGGGCGTCGGAATCAACACGGCCCTCGGGCGCATGCGCTACGCCGTCGCCAATTTGAGGCGAATGCTCCGGGTCGAAATACCAAACTAACGGCTTGGGCGTTAGGGTAGCAGAACCTCAATGCTGCCTATGGCCCAACCTACTCAACCTGCGGAACACGCACACACCGGCTCCGTCCGCGAAGCCACCTACC
>JBEGTJ010000013.1:0-28374 GCA_041179465.1 Bacteroidota bacterium
GACGTGAGCGTGCTCAACCTGGAGCGCAACGAGACCGAGGACCAGCGCTACATCCTGAACTACCTGCCTTCCTACAACCAATGGAACTACTCCATTGGAGCCAAGTACACCCACTTCGGGCGGTTCGGAGCGACCAACGTCGTCTTGAGTCGGTTCATGCTCGACAACCAGTCGGAGAAGTACGCCAACAACGACGTCAACGGCGACCTTCTGCTGAACTACGGCAGCCAAGAAATCGCCAACAAACTTCGCGTAGAGCAGCCGTGGAAGCTGAAAAACTGGGAAGGCCTGGTGGGCTTTGGCGCCGAGCAGCTGAAGTACAACACGAATACGTTTGACAAGCGTTTTCCGGGCGGATTTGTGCTGGACTACACGACCGAAGCCGTGTACTACCGCGGATCGATGTTTGCCAACGCCGTGGGCAAGTTCGCCGACGGGCGCCTGAAGCTCTCGCTCGGACTGCGCACAGACTTTGGCGACTTCAACGAAAACACCCAAAACCCGCTGGACCAGCTTTCGCCGCGGGCGGCCCTCAGCTACAACCTCACCGAAAACTGGACGCTGGACGCCAACGTGGGGCGCTACTTCCAGCTTCCGCCGTTCACGGCCCTGGGCTACGTGGGCGCAGACGGCGACAACTCGTCGCTTCGCTACATCCAGGCGGACCACTACGTGCTGGGCAGTACCCGGTTCTTGCCTTGGAACGCCAAGGCCAGCGTCGAGGGCTTCTACAAGGCCTACCAGTACTACCCCTTGCTGCTGCGCGACAGCATTTCGCTCGCGACGTTGGGCGGAGACTTTGGCGTAATCGGCAACCAGCTGGCCACTCCGACGAGCACCGGCCGCGCCTACGGTGCCGAATTCACCTACCAGCAAAAGCTGTTCAAGGGCTGGTTCGGCATCGCGGCGGTAACCTTGGTTCGCAGCGAGTTTGCCGACTTTTCGGGCACCTACGTGCCTTCGTCGTGGGACAACCGCATGATTGCGACCTTCACGTTTGGCAAGAAATTCGGCAAGAACTGGGAGTTTGGCGGACAGTACCAGCACCTCGGCGGAGCGCCCTACACTCCGTTTGACCTTGAGCGCACGGCCAACATCCAAAACTGGAACGTGTTTGGTCGCGGCCTGCCCGACTACAGCCTCCTGAATTCAGAGCGTTTTGGGGAGTTCGACCGCCTCAACCTGCGCATCGACAAAAAGTGGTTCCTCAAGAAATGGAACCTCGACCTGTACTTCGACGTGCAAAACGCACTGGCCTACCAACTCGAAGGCCCTAAGTTCATCGACGTGGTGCGCGACGCCAACGGCAACCCTGTCGTGGACCCCAGCAACCCGACGCAGTACCTCACCAAGTTCCTGGACAATACCCAAGGAATTGTGCAGCCCGGCCTGGGCATCATCGTCGATTTCTGAGTTCGGCTAACCGGACTTTTTGCCGAAGAGGCTTCGGAGTCGGCGCGTGCGGCGCGGCTTCGGGGCCTCTTCGGGCATAGGTACCTGCAGGGGCGCGGCCTCGCTCGGCTGGTAGTCGGTAGCCGACTCGTACAGCACGTAGCGCTGGCGGGCAAAATTGTAGCGCATCACGTCGGTGAAGTAGGACGTGCGAAACTGCTCGTGCGACCAGCCCTCGTTCAGCGCCGTCATGAGGGCGCTCGTTCCGGCCAGGCGGTTTAAAAAACTCCGCGCGAAGGGCGGACGGAGCGTCAGGCTGTCGACGACCTTCACGGAATCGTAGCGGTACTTGGCCTCCCAAAGGTGCGACCAGTCGATGCCCAAGGGCGCGGGGGTTGCGCGAAGGTCAACGCCGTAGCAGGTCGCCCCCTCGTGCGGAGGCTGGCTCGCCCCCACCCGCGATTGGGGCACAAACGAAAAGCTCGAATCGCCCCACCAGGGCGCGCCGTACTGCTCAAACGCGTGGTCCGTTCCGCGCCCCACCGACACGTCGGTGGCCTCAAAAAAGCAGAGCGAGGGATACCAGTCGATGGCGTTCCGCGTGGCCAAATTGGGCGAAGGCGGCGCCGACGGATACACGCGTTCGCGGCGGTAGTGCTCCACCGGAACCACGAGGAGCGCCAGGGAGTCCGCGCCCTTGACCCAGCGCTCCCCTTTGGCCATCAGGGCGTACTCGCCCGAGGTCAAGCCGTAGAGGACCGGAACCGGGTGAAGGCCCACGAAACTCCGGTGGGCCGAGGTATCGAGCAGGGGGCCGTCGACCACGTCGGCAAAAGGCGTCGGGCGGTCGAGCACCACCAGCTCCTTGCGGTGCTCGGCGCAGGCCTCCATGACGTAGGCCAAGGTCGAAACGTAGGTGTAGAAGCGAATGCTCAAGTCCTGAAGGTCGTAGACCACGGCGTCGACGCTGTCGAGGTCGGCTTTGGACGGCTTTCGGCGCTCTCCGTACAGCGAAACCAGGCGCAGTCCGGTGGCGGAATCCCGCACCGCGTCGACCTTTTCGCCGGCTGAGGCGGTTCCGCGAAACCCGTGTTCGGGGGTAAACACGAAGCGCACGTCGATGCCCCGGCGCATCAGTCGATCTACCGTGCTCTCGCCGTCGGCGACCGAAGCCGCGTGGGCCACCACCGCCACCCGCTTTCCGCGGAGCTCAGGGATGTAGAGTCGCTCGCGTTCGGCCCCGTAGCGAAGGTGCTGCGCCGCAAGCCCCGGAAGGAGCAGCACGACCAGCGCCAACGCGAGGGCAGTCCGCGTACTTTTGCATTCTATGGCTCGTTTCCAACGCATGCGTACTTCGTGGCAGCTCGGTCGCCGCTGGAACCAATCCAGCCGCCGGCAGCGCAGAGCCAAGATAATCGCCACGGCGGTCGTCGCAAGCACCTTTGCCATCCTCACCCTCGCAACCTCCTTTTCGGGCGGACTGCAGCAGGCCATCCGCACCAAAATCGGACTGTTTTACGGTCAGGCGCAAATTCGCCTCCTCGAACAACACAGCCCCTACGAGACCAACGTGCACTTCGAACCGCTCCATCTGGATTCCGCACGTTGGATGCAAATGGCCTGGAAGGCGGGCGTGGCCACGGGGCCCGAAGGCATGGAGGGCATTCAGTGGCTCGGATGGGAGCGCTGGAATCCGCAATGGAACCAACTGCTCGTCGAAGGCCGCGCGCCCGAGTCCGCCTATGAAGTGCTGCTCAGCCGCAAACTCAGCCAGCGCCTGGGCATCGCGGTGGGCGGCGAAATGCCCTACTACGCCAGCCGCGAAGCCGGAGCCCCTCCCACCCTGCGCTACCTGAGCGTCACGGGGCTGTACGAAACCGGGCTGGCGGAATGGGACGCCCAAACCGCCGTTGGGCTCCTCGAGGGAATTCGCAACCTGCAGCGCTGGCCGGACTCTGCCCAGGCCACCTGGGTACGCTGGGAAAGCGACCCTCTGACCGCGGCCGATTGGGAGGCGCTGCGCAGCCAGCTCCCGGTGCAGCTCGAGGTGTACCGGCCCCAAGACGACCTGCCGGCCTTGTATCAGTGGCTCGATTTGTTTGACGCCAACGTGGTCATCCTCGCGGTGGTTTTGATCGTGGTGGGCGCCGTGAATTTGGGCGGAACCCTGCTCATCCTTTCGTTGGAGCAGCAGCGGGCCCTCGCCCTGCTTCGCGCCGTGGGATGGTCGGCGTCTCAGGCGCCCGTGGCGCTGGCCGGAATGCTCGTGCCCCTGCTGCTTCGCGGGGCCCTGTGGGGCATTGCGGTCGCCTTTGCGGTGCTCGGAATTCAAGATTTCGCAGGCGTGCTCACCCTAAATCCCGAGACCTACTACGTGAATGAGGTGCCTGTTTCCTGGAGTTTTGCGCGCTTCGCCCAACTCTATTTTCTTGTGTTCCTGAGCTTTACTCCGTCGATTTTCGTGCCCTGGCTGTGGATTCGCAAAATGAGGCCCGCGGGCATTTTGAAATCTGCCTAACCGCAGTATATTTGCAGCCCTTCTGGTGCGGTAGTTCAGTTGGTTAGAATACCGGCCTGTCACGCCGGGGGTCGCGGGTTCGAGCCCCGTCCGCACCGCCAGAAGAAGCAAAGCCTGCAGAAATGCAGGCTTTTTTGTTTTCCGACGGTTCGACGTCGCGGGATCGTTTGCTTGGCTTAGTTGCCGCACTCGCCCGGGGTCCACGACTTGACCCCGGCGCACTCCGCCTCGCAGCTGTTTGCATAGGTTTCGCCGTCGCAGCCGCAGACAGGGTCGTACACCGCGGGACAGATGCACGCGGCGTTGCGTTCTCCCCTGCAGTCGGGATCCACCGGTTTTTCGCAGCCGCCAAACACCAACAGGCCTAGCGCCGCCAACATCACCTTTTTCATAACTCAAAGATGCACAAAAAGCCGAAAACGTTGCATTACGGGTGTGGTTTTTGGACGCATCTACCCCCAACAGGGGCGCCAAAATTCGTATCTTTGCCCCACTAAATAACTGTACCATGGCACTCGAATTGACCACCACCAACTTCCAAGATCTCGTACTGAACTCTGACAAGCCCGTGCTCGTTGACTTTTGGGCAGAATGGTGCGGCCCCTGCCGCGTGGTGGGCCCCATTGTTTCTGAACTCGCCGACGATTTTGAAGGTCGCGCCGTGGTCGGCAAGGTCAACGTAGATACCGAGGGCGACCTCGCCACGCAGTTTGGAATCCGCAACATCCCGACGTTGATGGTGTTCAAGGGCGGACAAGTCGTCGACAAGCAAGTAGGCGTAGCCCCCAAGAACGTGCTCGCGGCCAAAATCGAAGCCCAGCTCTAATTCGCATGACCGGAGTTTCCACCGCAGTCGTGTTGGCGGGCGGCAAGGGAACCCGGCTCGCGTCGGCCTTCCCCGACCTGGCTAAGCCCATGGTTCCGGTGGACGGCATTCCGATCGCCGAACACCTCGTGCGCACGTATGCGGCTCAGGGTGTTCGGCGCTTCATTTTTACGCTAGGCTACCGCGGCGAACAGCTGCGGACGCACTTTGGAGACGGATCAGCTTGGGGCGTACACGTCAGCTACTACGAAGAATCCGAACCCCTCGGCACCGCCGGAGCCTTGGCGGAACTGCGCGACGAACTCGGTTCGGCACCCTTCTGGGTGTTCTATGCCGACACACTGAGCGACGTCGACCTCGGCCGCATGGAGGCGTTTCACCGACGCCACGGCGCCGATGCGACTTTGCTCGTTCACCCCAACGACCACCCCTACGACAGCGACCTCGTCGACGCCGACCCCCAGGGACGGGTCCGCGCGGTCTACGGCAAGCCGCATCCGGCCGACCGAGAGGTGCGAAATTCCGTCAATGCAGCGCTGTACCTGATTGAACCGGGGCTTATGGCGGAGATTCCGCGCGGCACCGCCAGCGATTTTGGCCGCGATCTTTTTCCGGCATGGGCCACCGCGCACCGCCTCTTCGCCTACTCCACGCCCGAGTACATCAAAGACATGGGCAAGCCCGAGCGGCGAACCCAGGTGGAGGCGGCCCTGCGCAGCGGCAAAGTGGCGGCGCGCAACTTGAGTAAGCGCCAACGGGCCGTATTCCTGGACCGCGACGGCGTGATCAACGTCGATTCGGACCTGATCAAGCACCCCGACGAGCTCATCCTCATCCCGGGGGCGGCTGCGGCCATTCACGAGCTGAACCAGAGCCCCTTCGTCGTCGTGGTGGTGACCAACCAGAGCGTGGTGGCGCGCAACCTGACCGACGAAGCAGGGGTCGACCGCATCCACGCCCGAATGGAGCGCCTTCTCGCCGATGAGGCCGGTGCCTTGGTCGACGCGATCTACTACTGCCCGCACCACCCGCACGGCGGATTTCCCGAAGAAAACCCCGCCTACAAAATCGAATGCAGCTGCCGCAAGCCCAAACCCGGCATGCTTCTGGAGGCCGCCGAACGCTTCAACATCGACTTGAGCGCCAGCTACCTGGTGGGCGATTCACCCCGTGACCTTGAGGCGGGCCAAGCCGCAGGACTGCGCGCAACGGTCCGCGTGCGCACCGGCCACGGCCTCAAGCCAAGCGCCGTCCAGCCCAGCGTGCAGGTCGACGACTTGAGTGCCGCCGTGCAGTGGATCTTGGAACGCGAAAAGTTCCGAACTTCGCCCCAATGATCATCAGCCGCACGCCCTTTCGCATCTCCTACGTCGGCGGAGGTTCTGACCTGCCCGCCTACTACCGCGAGCACGGCGGAGCGGTCCTCTCGAGCACCATTGCCAAGTACCTGTACGTCAGCAGCCACGACTACTTTGAGGCCGGCCAAATACGCACCAAGTACTCGAGCACCGAAACGGTATCGAGCGTCGCAGACCTCAAGCACCCCCTGCTCCGCGCTATTCTTTCCCGACTCAAGTTGGGAACTGGGCTCGAAATCAGCTCGATCGCCGACGTACCGGCGGGAACCGGCATGGGCTCTTCGTCTTCGTTTACCGTCGGAACCCTGCACAACCTCATGGCCCGCATCGGGCGCGCCGACGAGGCCACGAAGTCTTGGCTGGCCGAGCAGGCCTGTGCGGTAGAGCTGGGCGACTTGGGCGAACCCATCGGCAAGCAGGACCAGTACGCCGCGGCCTTCGGCGGATTTCGAATCTACCGATTCCACGGCGACGAGCGCGTAGGCGTCGAGTCGGTGGCCCTACCCGATCCCGAGGGTTGGCTGCGCCACCTGCGGCTCTACTACCTGGGCAACCAGCGCTCGGCCTCGGCAATTTTGGCGGAACAAAGCCGCGAAAGTGCCCAGCGAAGCAAGCAAGAGGTGCTGCGCGACATGGTGGCGCTCGTGGACCCCTTGGCCGTCGCCTTGGGCCAAAGCGATTGGACCGAATGCGGCCGACTGATGCACGGCAACTGGCTGCTCAAGCAGAGCTTGGCCCGCGGAATCAGCGACCTCAGCATTGCCGACGCCTACCAGCGCGGACTTCGCGCGGGCGCCCTGGGCGGCAAGCTCTTGGGGGCCGGCGGAGGCGGATTCATGCTCTTTGTCGCTCGCCCTGAAGACCACGCACAGCTGGACGCCGCCCTCAGCGACCTTCGCCCCTTCCCCTTCCAGTGGGATTTTGAGGGGTCCCGCATTATTTATTCCGACGAAGCCCCGAACTTACCGAGGTAAACCCGTTTCTGCTATGAATCCGACCGAATACCGCCAACTTCTCACGCAGACGCTGAATGCGCTGGACCTGGCTGCCGTAGAGCGCCTGGTTGAACTCTTCGTCGACGCCCACGCACGGGGCGCCCAAATCTTCACCATGGGCAACGGCGGATCTGGCGCCAGCGCAAGCCATGCGGCCGGCGACTTCCTCAAAGGCGCGTCCTATGGCCTCGACCAACGCTTTAAGATGATTTGCTTGAACGACAACCTGCCCAGCATGATGGCCGTTGCCAACGACATTGGCTGGGACGACATTTTTGTCGAACCCCTAAAAAACTACCTCCAGCCAGGCGACCTCGTAATCGGCATTAGCGGCAGCGGAAACTCCCGCAACGTCCTCAAGGCCGGCGAATACGCCAAGGCCCACGGCGCCACGTTGGTCGGCATGACGGGCTTCAAGGGCGGAAGACTCCGCGAAATGGCCGACCTCAGCATTCACTCCGACGCCATGGACATGGAAGTCGCCGAAGACGTCCACATGGCCGTGTTCAACATGGTGAAAAAAGCCTGCATGGCCCGCCTCATGGGCGACGCGCCGAGCATGGGCGGAACCTACGACGCGCGAATTGCCTAAGGCGTCCGCCCCCCACGATTTACTACCCCAACCTACATGAACACTGATTTAGCTGCCCGCAGCGAAGGACGCTGCGAGCTTTGCGGCGCGGCTGCACCCTTGACCGAACAGGCCGTAGCGCCCAAAAAAGGCCAGAGCGCCGAAGAATGCGTGGCCGTGTGCGCGACGTGCGAGGCCGCTTCGGCAGACCCCGCCGCCCATGCCGACCACTGGCGCTGCCTCAACGACAGCATGTGGAGTCCGGTTCCCGCGGTTCAGGTTCGCGTATACCGCCTGCTGGGAGCCTTGAGCGCCGAATGGGCGAGCGACCTCAAAGACCGCATGTACCTCGACGAGCCGACGCTTGAATGGGCCGACGCCGCGCCCACTTCGGTGGTCCACAAAGACGCGTACGGCGTCCTGCTGCAGCACGGCGACACGGTGGTGCTCACCGAACACCTCGACGTGAAGGGCACCAACTTCACCGCCAAAAAAGGAACGGTGGTCCGCAACATCCGCCTCGACCGCAGCAACGCCGACTACCTCGAGGGCCGGGTCGAGGGCCAAGAAATCGTGATTCTGACCAAGTTCGTCAAGCGCCAAGCGCGGGACTGAGCGGGCTACCTGCCTCGACGCAGCAGCGCTTCGCAGGCTTGGACGGTTTCGCGGACCACGTCTGCGGCGGGCATCAGTTCGCTGATGCGGGCGGCCACCTGGCCAATTTCGAGTTCCCCTTCGACGAGGTCGCCCTCGCGCATGCCCTTTTTAGCCCGCCCGCGCCCCAACAGGGCCGCGAGTTCTTCGGGCTGGGCGCCGCGCGCGTAGGCTGCGGCAACCTCCGCATAAAAGGGGTTTTTGAGCAAGCGAACCGGAGCCAGTTCCTTCAGGGTGAGCTGCGTGTCGCCCTCGCCGGCCTGGAGCACCTCGCGCTTGAAGGCCTCGTGGGCCGAGGCCTCGGGGGTAGCCACAAACCGAGAGCCCATTTGAACGCCCTCGGCGCCCAGCATTAGGGCGGCCGCCATGCTGCGGCCGTCTGAAATACCTCCGGCCGCGACGACCGGAATGGAGACGGCGTCAACCACGGCGGGCACGAGGACCATGGTGGTGGTTTCGTCGCGGCCGTTGTGGCCGCCCGCCTCGAACCCTTCGGCAATGACCGCGTCGACTCCGGCGGCCTCCGCTTTGACGGCAAAAGCGCTGGAGGCCACGACGTGCAGCACGGTACGGCCCCGCTCCTTGAGCCAAGCGGTGTGCAGCTTGGGGTTGCCGGCCGACGTGATGACCACCGGAACGTCAAAATCAATGCAGGACTGCAAGTGCGCTGCGATGTTGGGGTACAGCATCGGAAGGTTCACGGCGAACGGCCGGTCCGTGGCCGCGCGCAAGGACGCAAGCTGCGCGCGCAGCTCGTCGGGGTACATGCTTCCCGAACCCAGGGTGCCGAGTCCGCCGGCATTGGAAACGGCGGCCGCCAGCTCCCAGCCGGAGCACCAAATCATTCCCCCCTGGATGATGGGGTGTTCAATCCCGAGAAGTTGGGTGAGGCGGGTTTTCATGCGGTGAGCCCGTCAGTTGGCGGGAACCGTGACGACCTGGGTGCGGCTGCGCACCGTAAACCAAAAGGAACGGGTGTCCAGGCGGACTTCGTTTTGGCCCGCAGGCACCTCGAGGCGGTCCAGGAGGCGGCCGTCGACTGCAATGACCTCGAGGGCGTCCGCAGAGCGGGCGTCGGAACGGCGAAGCACCCAGCCGCCTTGATTGAGCGAATGCAGGGTCCAGTCGCGCAGGGCGTCGGGCTGAGCGATACCGAGTCCGTTGAGCACCGTGGCAAAATTGGGGATTCCGTAGCCCAAGAAGGAATCGGGCGCAAACGATCGGTGCGCCGACATGCGCACGCGGTGAATCAAGTCGTTGGCCGTGTATCCGTTGGGAAGCGTTTTAGCCGCTTGCACCAAGCTGGCCATGGCGCCGGCCATGATGGGCGACGAAAAACTCGTGCCCGACGAGGTGGCCACGTTGCCCGACGAATTGACTACCGCGGCGCCCAGTCCGCGCGCGGCGACGTCGGGCTTGACCCGGCCGTCGGCTGAAGGTCCCTGGCTGCTGAAGCTGGCCCGAACCCCAAATTCGTCGACGGCACCCACCGCCAAAATAGAATCGGCGTCGGCGGGCGCCGAAATGTACTTCCACGACGAGGACCCCTCGTTGCCGGCTGAAACGCAGAGAATCATTCCGGTGCGCGCCGCGGCGACGGCGGCGAGCGAGATGGGTGTGGAACGTCCGTCCATGTCGGCGTAGCTGTGGTCCCCTACTCCGTTGTCGAACGTGGTGTAGCCCAATGAGGTATTGATCACGTCAACCCCGAGGGAATCGGCCCGCTCCGCGGCCATTACCCAGTTGTACTCTTCGGCAATCGTCTCGGTGAGTTGGTTTTCGGTTTTAAACAGGTAAAACGAGGCCTTGGGGGCCGTACCCACCATGGTGGCGTCGAGGTCCGCGCAAATGGTGCTCCACACGCTCATGCCGTGGCTCCCGAGGTGAAAGACGTTGGTGTCGCCGTCGATGTAGTCCCAGGTTCCGAGGACGCGGCCCTGCTGCCAAGCCCCCTGAAATGCGGTGAAGGTGTCGGCGCCCGAAAATCCAGCATCCATGAGGGCCACCTTGACGCCGGCTCCGTCAAAGCCCGCGTCGTGCAGGGCGTTCACCTGAATCTGGTTGACTTGCTGGGTCGAGGCCCCGTACTGGTACCCATTAACCCCGTCTTCTTCACCGCACCGTGCGGAATGGGTCCCCGCAGACCGAAGCGCGGCTTCGGGAGTCGGCCCCGCGAATTCGGGCGCCACCTCGGTGAGGCTTCGCTTCATAATCCCCACGGGTTGGGTGGCCCGAACCCAGGGAAGCGCGCGGAGTTCCGCGAGCTGCTGCGCGTCGGCTTTCACGACCAGGGCGCGAAGCCAGCGGCTCCGTCCCAAGGGCGGCGCCACGCGCGCCACCGCGGCCACGGCCTCGGGCTGCAGGGCAAAATCGGTGTTCCGCAAAGCAATTCCCTGGGCTGCTCGGCGGGCCAACGCGTCGTCGCCCAGCATCGGTTGGGTGTAGTCCAGGGCGGACTCCCGAAGGAAAATCCAATGCGCCCTCGGCGATTCTTGGGCCCAGCTCAACAATGAACCTAAGCTTAAAGTAAGCAATAATAACTTTTTCATAATTAGTTTGTTATAACTCCTGAGCCAATCAGATCGTCGCCGGAATACCAGGCCGCAAACTGGCCTGGCGCCACGGCCTTCATCGGACGACTGAAGGTAATCCAAAGTCCGCCCTCGTCGGCCTTAAGTTGGGCAGGAACCAGGGTCTGGCGGTAGCGTATCCGCACGAGGTAGTCGGCCTGCTCGCCCGGCTGGAGCGCCCGCCAGGGCTGAATCCAGTGGACGTCTTGGGCCGCAATCCAGAGCACCGAGCGGTACAGCCCCGGGTGGTCCTCACCCTGGCCGACGTACACCACGTTGCGTACCACGTCCGTCGCCAGCACGAAGAGCGGCAGCGGTTTTCCGCCCACGAGCAGGCCCTTGCGCTGCCCCACCGTGAAGTAGTGGGCGCCTTGATGCGTACCCACCTCGACCCCGTCTTCAGGCACAAATCCCCAGGGCTGGCCGGGCGCCACGGCCGGTATTTTGGCAGAATCCCGCGGAACCTCCACGATCGGGCCCCGCTTGGGCTTGAGCTGCTGCTGCAAAAAGTCGGGAAGGCGCACATGGCCAATGAAGCACAGGCCTTGGGAATCCTTCTTGGCGGCCGTCACGAGCCCGGCTTCAGCGGCAATCCTTCGCACCTCAGACTTCTGAAGTCCGCCAATGGGGAACAAGGCCTGCGCCAGCTGCTCTTGGTTGAGCTGGCACAAAAAGTAGGACTGGTCCTTGCCTCCGTCGAGCCCCGCCCTCAGGTGCATGCGGCCGTCGTCGTCGCGCTCCACCCGGGCGTAGTGGCCCGTGGCCACGAAATCAGCACCAAGGCTCCGCGCGGCGTCGAGGAACAAATCAAACTTGATTTCGCGGTTGCACAGCACGTCGGGATTGGGGGTGCGGCCGGCCTCGTACTCGGCAAACATGTAGTCGACGATGCGCTCCTTGTAGGCCACCGAAAGGTCGAGGACCTGAAAGGGAATCCCGAGCTTCTCGGCGACCAGTAAGGCGTCGTTGGAGTCTTCAATCCACGGGCATTCGTCCTCAAGGGTGGGCGACGCGTCGTTCCAGTTGCGCATGAAGATTCCGATGACCTCATGGCCCGCCTGCTGCATGAGCAAGGCGGCCACCGACGAATCCACGCCGCCCGAAAGCCCCACCACTACGCGCGCCATCAGGGCTTGGGCTTTTGCAGGATTCCGCGCCGGTAGCTTTCCGTGCGCACGACGCTGCCGCGCTCGAGGTAGGTCCAGGTGCCGTGGCGCAGGTCGTTCACGTAGCTTCCCGTGACCGCCACGCGGCCGTCGGCATCAAACTCCGTCCAGGCGCCGTGCAGCCGTCCGCCCGCCCAGGTCGAGCTGCGCTCCTTGCCGCCGGCATCTGAAAACCGCATCCAGGTGCCCTGCTTGGCTCCGTCGACGTACTCGCCGCGCTCCATCACCTTGCCGTCGGGGTAAAACATCGTGTAGGCCCCGTGGAGCACGCCGTTGCGGTAGGGCGCATGCTCGAGCTTGGTGCCGTCAAAAGCAAAAGTCACCCAAAGGCTGTCGCGCTGCCGCTGGACGTTGTAGATTCCGCGGGCCATCAGCTTGCCCTTTTCGTCGTACTGTTCGGTGGCGCACACCCCGCTGCGCCCGCGGTAGTCCATTTGGGCGCTGCGGAAGCCGTTTTCGTGGTAGTACACAAACCTTCCTACGGGAACGCCGGCGTCAAACTGGCCTTCGTAGCGCGGCTGGCCGTTGGGGTGCTTGGCGGACCAAGGACCCGTTCGCCGTCCTTGGGCATCCACTGCGTTTTGCGCGACCGCCACCAGGGCGACGAGCCAGAGTCCGATTGCTGCAAGGGGGTGCTTCATGTCAGTCGAGGCGTACCGCCGCGTGAAAGTGTTTTAGTTCGTCCAAGTGACCCAAGAGTTCCCGGCTGATTTGCACCCCAGCCCCTCGGCTCGGCATGCGCAGTTGGGTCTGGCTTGCGGCGTCGCCGATGTGGAACTGCAGGCGCTGCTTGCCCGGATGCGCGCGCAAAATCTGCGCCAGTTCGCCCCAGGTAGCTGGGGTAATGTCCTGAACCGCCGCATAAAGCGTCAGTCCGCGCGCCTCGCGGTCAAACATCTCGCTGAGCAACTGAATCTTGTGGATGTCGGCCACGAGCTTGGCCTGGTTGTCGTCGCGGGCCCAGGCGGGGCGCTGCACGCGTCCGCGCACGAGCACCATCAGGTCGTTCACAAAAAAGCTGCGCAGGTCGAGGAACTGCTGCCCAAACACGACAAACTCGGTGGCGCCTTCTTCGTCTTCGAGCACAAAGCTGCCCATCTCGCGGCCCGTGCGGGTGGTGCGCACCTGGGCGTTGGTAACGATTCCGGCGACCACAAAATCGCGGGCGCCCTTGCCCTGAACAAAGGCATCGAGCGACGAAAGTTCGCCGACCGATTGCTTGCGGAACGTTTTGAGCTCAAAGCGGTAGGCGTCGAGCGGGTGCGCGCTCACGTAGATTCCGATCACTTCCTTCTCGCGCTTGAGCAGCTCGAGGTTGTTCCACGTCGGCACCTGCGGCAGCGCCGGCTCGGGCGTATCCACTCCGCTGTCTTCGCCAAACAAGCTGACTTGGGCGGAATTCAGCTGGTCCTGGTAGGCCTGACCGTAGCGGCGCAGGCGTTCCACGAACGGCCGGCCGTCGGATTCTTCGGCGAAGAACATCGCTCGGTGCACGCCTTCGAAGCGGTCAAACGCTCCTCCGAGCGCGAGCGACTCCCAAGTCCCCTTGTTGACGACCCGAAGGTCGAGGCGTCGGGCGGCGTCAAACACGCTGGTATAGGGTCCGTTGGCGGCGCGATCCTGAAGCAAAAAGTCGACGGCTGCCGCACCCACCCCCTTCATGCCCAGCAAGCCAAATCGAATGGCGCCCTCGCGGTTAACCGTGAACGGCCCTTCGGACTCGTTGAGGTCGGGCCCCAGCACCGGGAGCTTCATGCGCCGGCATTCCTCCATGAAAAACGTCACCTGCTTGATGTCGTTCATGTTGTTGGAGAGCACGGCCGCCATGTACTCGGCGGGATAGTGCGCCTTCAGGTAGGCGGTTTGGTAGGCAATCCACGCGTAGCAGGTCGAGTGCGACTTGTTGAAGGCGTACGAGGCAAAGGCCTCCCAGTCCTTCCAAATCTTTTCCAGCGTCGGTTCGGCGTGGCCGCGCTCGATTCCGCCCTGCACAAATTGGGGCTTCATCTGGTCGAGGACCGCCTTGATCTTCTTGCCCATCGCCTTGCGGAGCATGTCGGCCTGGCCCTTGGTAAAGCCGGCGAGCTTTTGCGACAGCAGCATCACCTGCTCCTGGTACACCGTGATGCCGTAGGTCTCGCTGAGGTACTCCTCCATGTCGGCGAGGTCGTACGAAATGGGCTCGACGCCGTGCTTGCGCCGAATGAAGCTGGGAATGTACTCGAGCGGACCCGGACGGTACAGCGCGTTCATGGCGATCAGGTCGCCAAACACCGTGGGCTTGAGGTCCTTGAGGTGCTTTTGCATTCCGGGCGATTCGTACTGGAAGATGCCCACGGTGTCTCCGCGCTGAAAGAGCTCGTAGGTGGCGACGTCGTCGAGCGGAATCGCCTCAATGTCAATCTCAACCCCGTGGCGCTTGCGCACGAGCTCGAGGCTGTCCTTGATCAGCGTCAGCGTCTTGAGGCCCAAGAAGTCCATCTTGAGCAGGCCGGCCGACTCCACCACCGCGTTGTCAAACTGCGTGGTCCACATGGCGCTGTCTTTGGCGGTGGCCACCGGAATCAGCTCGCGAATGTCGCTCGGGGTAATGATCACGCCGCAGGCGTGTATGCCGGTGTTGCGCAGCGAGCCTTCCAAGACCTTGGCCTGCTGCAGCGTGGCCGCCTTGAGGTCGCCGCCCTTGGCCATTTCGCGCAATGCCACGGCCTTGTCGTAGTCCTCATTGCGGAATTTCTCGCGAATCGTCGCGTCGTCGGCGTCGAGAATCGCGGGCAGGCTCGAGTTGTCGGGCACGGACTTGGTCAAGCGGTCGGCCTCATCAAACGACAGGTCCAGAGCCCGCCCCGCGTCTTTGATGGCCGACTTGGCCGCCATCGAACCGTAGGTAATGATCTGCGCTACTTGGTTTGACCCGTACTTGTCGATCACGTACTGAATCACCTTGTCGCGGCCCCGGTCGTCGAAGTCAATATCAATATCAGGCAAGCTGACGCGGTCCGGATTCAAAAACCGTTCGAACAGCAAGTCGTAGGTGATCGGGTCCACGTTCGTAATCCCTGTGGCGTAGGCCACCGCCGACCCCGCGGCCGATCCGCGGCCCGGCCCTACGCTGACGCCCATGTCGCGCGCCGCCTGGCAAAAGTCCTGAACGATCAAGAAGTAGCCCGGATAGCCGGTGCGCTCGATGGTTTCGAGTTCAAAGTCCAGTCGCTCGGCAATCTCGGCCGGAACCGGATCGCCCCAGCGCTTCTTGGCCCCCACATACGTCAGGTGGCGCAGGTAGGCGTTTTCGCCGCGCTTGCCGCCGTCGCGGGCGTCGTCGGGATGCACAAACTCCTGCGGAATCTCAAATGCCGGCAAAAGCACGTCGCGGGCCAGCCCAAAATTCTCGACCTTTTCGAGAATTTCGCCCAAATTCACCAACGCCTCAGGCCAATCCGCGAAGCGCTGGCGCATTTCGGCCTGCGTCGTCAAGTAGAACTTGCTGTTCGGAAACCCGTAGCGAAATCCCCGTCCGCGCCCGATCGGCGTGGCCTTTTTCTCGGACTCCTTGACGCAGAGCAAAATGTCGTGGGCCTCCGCCTGCGCCTCGTCCAAGTAAAAAGCGTTGTTGGCGGCCACCGCCTTCACCCCGTGCGCCGCGCAAAAACGCCGCAGCACCTCGTTTACGGCATCTTCTTCGGGCAGTCCGTGGCGGTTGATTTCGGCATAAAAATCCGCACCAAACTGCGATTTCCACCATAAAAACGCCTCTTCTGCTTGCTTTTCGCCCACGTTTAAAATGAGCTGCGGCACCTCCCCCATCATGCCGCCGGTCGTGACCATTACCCCCTCTTTGTGGGCCAGCAGCAGGTCGCGGTCGATGCGCGGAACGTAGTAAAATCCCTCGATGTAGGCGATGGAGCTGAGCTTCGCCAGGTTGTGGTAGCCCGTTTTGTTCTTGGCCAAGAGCGGAATTTGGTAGCCGTCGTCCTTCTGGCTGCGGTCGAGGTGGTTGCGGCACACGTAGGCGTCCATTCCCACGATGGCTTTGAGCTCGGGGCTATCCTCAGGCCGGTTTTTGTTGTAGGCCTGCACCCCCTGCACAAACTGAAAAGCCCCCATCATGTTGCCCAAATCGGTCAGGGCCACGGCGGGCTGCCCGTCGGCCGTAACGCGCTTGATCAGCTCCGGAACCTTGGTGGTTGCCTGCAACACACTGAACTGGCTGTGCACGTGCAGGTGAAAAAAGGGCGTGACCTGATCGGAACCCGCAGCGGCAGGGGCCGCAGCCGGTGCCGCAGGCGCCAAATCGCGGGCTTTGAGGGCCGCGCTTGCCGCCTTGAGGTTGCGGTGCGTCAGCCCAATGGGCGACACCAGGTGCGGATGGGCCGCGATGAAGGACTCGAGCTGGTCGGGCTGCACCCCGAGCTGGCTGGGCTGCCAATGACGGATGCGCACCAGTTCCCAAAAGCAGCGCGCGGTAGCCTCCACGTCGGCGGTGGCGTTGTGGGCCTCGGCAAACTCTTGACCAAAAAGCTTGGCGTGCAGTTCTCCCAGTTTCGCGGGCTTGAATCCGCTTCGCCCCGGAATCCCCACCAACGCCGCAGTCTGCGGCGTCATCGTATCCAAGACGGGCTTTTGAATCCAGGATTCATCCCAGCCGAGCCTTAGGTACTCGGCCCCCAACGCATTCAAGTCAAACTTGAGGTTGTGGCCCACCATAAACTGGGTCCGATCGAGGGCCGACTGAAAGGCCGCAAGGGCTTCTGAAGCTGAAACACCCTCGTTGCGAGCGAGTTCCGTGCTAATGCCGTGAATCTCTTCGGCTCCAAACGGAATGTTGAACCCCTCGGGCTTGATCAAGAAGTCCCGCGCCTCAATCAGGGCTCCGTCGGGACCGTGCAGCTGCCACGCCACTTGAACCACGCGGGGCCAATTGTCGACGTCGCTCAGCGGCGCGTTCCAATCTCTGGGTAATCCGGTGGTTTCAGTGTCAAAAACGAGGTACATGGTCGAATCCTAAAGGTAAACCACGGCCCAAAGCCGTGTGCAAACGGCTCGCGGAATTTATCCACAATGGACGCCCCGCAGCTCGCTGCTCGGAGCCCGTTAAACGAGTTCCGCCTCGAGGTCGTACTCCGTGGCGCCCACGATCTTGGCACGCACGAAGGTTCCGCGCTTTAAATGCACGCCCGGAGCCTCAATGCGCACTTCGTTGTCCACGTCTGGCGAATCAAACTCGGTGCGGCCGATGTAGGCGTCGCCCTCGGCGCGGTCGACGACCACGGTCAGCGTTTGGCCGACCAACGCCTCGTTGCGCTCGAGCGAAATCTCGCGCTGCACTTCCATCACGGCCTGCTGGCGGGCCATCTTGACTTCAGCCGGAACGTCGTCTTCCAGCGCAAAGGCGTGGGTATTCTCCTCGTGGCTGTAGGTAAAAACGCCCAGGCGCTCGAAGCGCTGCGTGCGCACCCATTCGAGGAGCTCGTCAAAATCGGCCTCCGTTTCGCCCGGATAGCCCACAATTAGGGTCGTGCGAACCGCGATGCCGGGAACTTTTTCGCGCATGGACGCCAGCAACCGGTCGGTTTTGGCGTGCGTGGTTCCGCGCCGCATGCTTTTGAGCACGTTGTCGGCAATGTGCTGCAGCGGAATGTCGATGTAGCGGCACACCTTCGGATTCTCGCGAATCACGTCGAGCACGTCTTCGGGAAAGCCGGTCGGAAAAAGGTAGTGCAGGCGAATCCACTGAATGCCGTCGACCGCGCTCAAGGCCGTGACGAGCTCGGCCAGGCGGCGCTCCCCGTAGAGGTCGAGGCCGTAGTAGGTCAGGTCCTGGGCGATTAGGATCAGTTCGACCACGCCTTTAGCGGCCAGCTTTTGGGCCTCGGTCACGAGGTCCTCAATGGGCGTCGAACGGTGCTTGCCGCGCATGAGCGGAATCGCGCAAAACGAGCAGGGCCGGTCGCAGCCTTCCGAAATTTTAAGGTAGGCAAAGTGCTGGGGCGTCGTGGTGAGGCGCTCGCCGACCAGCTCTTTTTTATAGTCGGCCCCAAGGGCTTTGAGCAGCAGGGGCAGGTCTCGGGTGCCGAAGTACTGGTCGACGTTGGGAATTTCTCGCTCCAAATCGGGCTTGTAGCGCTCGCTCAGGCATCCCGTGACAAAGACCTTGTCGAGCAGCCCAGCCTCCTTCGCCTCCACCGCCTCGAGGATGGTGTTGATCGACTCCTCTTTGGCGTTTTCAATGAAACCGCAGGTGTTGATCACGACGATACGGCCCTCTTCCTCGTGCACGACGTCTTTGCCGGCCGCCTTGAGCTGGCCCATGAGAACCTCGCTGTCGTACACGTTTTTGGAACAGCCCAGGGTAATGACGTTGATGCGGTTTTTCGCCGCGGACTTGGTGCGCATGTGATTAACTTAAAACTTGAGGTGTCTAACTGAAAGACCTTGATTTTTAATCTCTTCAAGGGTCTCTATACCAATGCTAATGTGGGCGCCCACAAAGTCGCTTGAGACCTTGGCGTCGCTCTCGCTGGTCTTCACGCCCTCGGGGGTCATCGGCTGGTCCGAAACCAAAAGCAAGGCCCCCAAATGCAGGCGGTTGTGAAAGCCCGCCGAGAACAGCGTCGCCGTTTCCATGTCAATCGCCATGGCGCGGGTCATGCGCAGGTACTCCTTGAACGCGTCGTCGTGTTCCCAAACCCGTCGGTTCGTGGTGTACACGGTGCCCGTCCAGTAGTCGTGGTTTCGGTTGCGAATAATGTGCGACGTGGCGCGCTGCAGCATGAACGCCGGCAGCGACGGAACCTCCGGCGGAAAGTACGAGTCCGACGCCCCCTCGCCGCGAATCGCCCCAATGGGCACGATGAAGTCGCCCACTTTGGTGCGCTGCTTGAGTCCGCCGCATTTGCCCAAAAAGAGAATGGCTTTGGGCTGCACGATGCTCAGCAAATCGCTGATGGTCGCCGCATTGGGGCTGCCCATGCCAAAATTGATCATGGTAATCCCTTGGCCCTGAGCCGACGGCATGCTGCGGTTGGCATCTACGATGTGCCCGCCCGTCATGGCCACAAAGCGGTGCAGGTACTCGTTAAAGTTGGTCAGAAGAATGTAGTCCGACATGTCTTCGGCCTTCACGCCCGTGTAGCGCGGGAGCCAGTTGGCGGTGATTTCTTCTTTCGTCTTCATCGAGTTAGCTGAGTAGTGCGTTCAAAAATTCTTTGGCGTCAAACTCCTGAAGGTCGTCGACTCCTTCGCCCACGCCGATGTAGCGCACGGGCACGCGGAGTTTTTCGGCGATCGCCAGCACCACTCCGCCCCGCGCAGTTCCGTCCATCTTGGTCAGGACCAGTCCGGTCAGCGGGGTCACTTTAGAAAATTCAACAGCCTGATTTACGGCGTTTTGGCCGGTAGACGCGTCGAGGACCAACCACGTCTCGTGGGGGGCGCCCGGCACGATTTTGTCCATCACCCGGCGGATTTTGCCGAGCTCGTTCATGAGGTTGACTTTGTTGTGCAGGCGGCCGGCCGTGTCCACCAGCACGACGCCTCCGCCGTTTCGCGCTCCGGCCTCTGCGGCCGCATACGCTACCGCCGCGGGGTCGGTGTTCATTCCTTTTTCAATAAAGGTCGCCCCCGAGCGTTCGGCCCAGATGCGCAGCTGGTCGACCGCCGCGGCCCGAAACGTGTCGGCGGCGCCCAAAACCACTTGATGGCCCTGCAGCCGGAACTTTTTGGCAAGCTTGCCTACCGACGTCGTCTTGCCGACGCCGTTGACCCCTACGACGAGTATTACTCGGGGCTGGCCTTGCGGCACTTCGATGGGCTTGACCTCGGCCCAAGCAGAGAACTGGTCCGCTAACTCGGTACGAATGAGCGCCTTGAGCTCCTCTTCGCCCACATATTTGTCGCGCGCTACGCGGGCCTCGACCGCTTCAACCAAGCGCACGGCCGTTTCTACCCCGACGTCGGCTGAGATCAAGGCTTCCTCCAGGGCGTCCAGCGTGGTGGCGTCAACCGTAGACGAGCCGCCAAAGAGCTTGCTCAGCCCCCCGAAGAGAACTTCCTTGGTTTTTCCGAGTCCAAATAATGCCATTACGAAGGATTAAGGTATAAAAAAACCGCTCGGGGAGCGGTTCAGTACGTTGGGGTCGAAGCGACTTAAGCCTTAAAGAAGTTGGCCACGTCGTCCTTCACCATCACTTTTTCTTCAAAAGAGTATCCTCCTTTGTCGTTCTTGACCATTTTGATTGCCTTCGCGTAGGTTACGCCACCGGCCTTCTTCAGGGTTGCAACTACTTTCTTTGCCATGGTGCTTACTTAATTTCTTTGTGAACGGTCATACGCTTGAGCACGGGATTGAATTTCTTAATCTCCATGCGGTCGGGCGTGTTCTTCTTGTTCTTGGTCGTGATGTAGCGCGACGTGCCCGCCATGCCTGACTCTTTGTGCTCGGTGCACTCGAGGATCACCTGAACGCGATTGCCTTTTTTTGCCATGATTCCTTAAAAATTAAAGTGCAACGTTGCCGTTAGCGCGAGCCTCAGCCAGCACGGCTTCGATGCCCTTCTTGTTGATCGTCTTCAGAGCGGCGGCCGAAATGCGCAGGGTAACCCACTTATCTTCAGCAGCTACGTAAAACTTTTTACGCATCAAGTTCACGTCAAACGTGCGCTTGTTTTTCTTGTTTGAGAACGACACATGGTTGCCCACCATGGCCTTCTTACCGGTAATCTCGCAAACTCGTGACATAATCGCGCGGTGTTAATCTTTTTCTCCGTTTCGCAACGGGAGTGCAAATGTACTGCGAATTTCTTAATATTTCGCAGCCTGCGTGGCTAAAAATCCGCGCAACCGATTCAAAACTTCCAAAACGGATTTGCGCACGGTGCGCTCGCGGTGGTCGCCCATCTGGAACCGAGCGGCCCACTCCACGCCCGGGCCGCTGACCGCCAACCACACCGTTCCCACGGGCTTTTCGGGCGAACCGCCGTCGGGACCCGCCACGCCGCTGCTGGCCAAGCCCCAGTCCGCACCCAAGCGCTTGCGCACGCCGCGCGCCATCGCCCGCACTACCGGTTCGCTCACCGCGCCGTGAAGCAAGAGGTCCGCTTCGTTGACGCCGAGCAGCCGAACCTTTACGTCGTTGCGGTAGGCCACGACGCCGCCCAGCACGTAGCGCGACGACCCGGGAATGCGCGTGAGTTGGGCCGCGACCGATCCGCCCGTGCAGCTCTCGGCGGTCGCCACGGTTTGGCCTGCGGCAGCGAGGAGTTCCCCGACCACCTCTTCAATGGTCTTCCAGTCTTCGGAGTAAATGTCGCTACCGAGCACGGCGCGAAGGCCCACGACGGCGGGTTCGAGCAGGGCTTCGGCTTGAGCCGCGGTTCCCGTTCGGGCGGTGAGGCGAAGCTTGACGATGCCCGGCGAAGGCAGGTAGGCCAGACTCAAGTCCTCGGGGAGGCCCGATTCCCATTCGGCGATTCGGGTCGCCAGCTCCGATTCGGGAATGCCCTGAACCATGAAGAAGCGGTGCGCAATGTGGGTCTCTGACTCGGCCTTGAGGCGCGGAAGCACGTGGGCTTCCATCAGGTGCTTCATTTCGTAGGGCACCCCCGGCATGCTGACGTAGCGCACCCCGTTCCGGGCAAACAGCATTCCGGGCGCGGTACCCTTGGCGTTGTGCAGGGGCTCGCAGACGTCGGGCAGCTCGGCTTGTCCGCGGTTGAGCGGACCCGGCACCCGCCCCATACGGGCAAAAAGGGCCTCGATGTGGGCGTAGACTTCGGGGTGGAACACCAGGGTTCCGCCAAAGTAGTCGTTGAGTACGTTTTTGGTAAGGTCGTCCTTGGTCGGACCCAATCCGCCGGTAATCAGCACCCAACGCGTGTCGGGATGGACGGCGTCCAGGGCCGCGCGCACGTCTTCAGGCCGGTCGGCTACCACGGTTTTGCGGCGGAGCGTCACGCCCAGCTCCGCAAGCCGCTCGCCCATCCAGGCCGAATTGGTGTCGACCGTTTGGCCGAGCAGCAGCTCGGTTCCGATCGCAAGTACCTCAGCCTGCACGGATTACTGAATGCGCTTGATGCTGCAGCCGAGGTTTTTCGTCTGCGGAACCTTGACGGGCTGCTTGGCCGCCGTCGCCGTCAGGGCGTCTTTAAGCCATGCTTTTTTGACTTTTTTGGCGGAATCCACGTTGTCGTCGATCGCGCCGAGGTACACCAACGACTGCGTGGCGTCAAACAAAAAGACGTGCGGCGTGGTGCGGGCACCAAAGGCGTCGGCCAGTTTGTGGCCCTCGTCGAGCAGGTAGGGCGCCTGGTACTTGTAGGTCTTGGCGCGGACCCGCATCTCCTGGAGGGACTCTCCGGCGTTGCGCTTGGCCTCGTTGGAGTTGACGTACACAATGCCCACGTTGAGCTTCCGGGCGAAGGCCGACAGGTCGCGGTAGCGGCCTTCCCATCCTTCGGACTTGGGGCCGTTGCCCACGACAAAGGGGCACGTGTTGCTCGTGAACACGACGAGCAGTCCGCGCTCCGTGGCCAAGGACGCCAAGGTTTGGGCGGCGTCGTCGTCTCGGGTGGCGTCGGCCATCTCAAGTTCAGGGAGCGGAAGGCTCGCGCCCAGTTCCAGGGTTGGCGGAAGTTTCTGAGCTCCAGCCACTCCCGCAGCCAGCCCAAGGATGATCGTAAGAATATGTCGCATACTGCAAGGTATAACGCAAATTTGCCCCGATGTTTCGCACGATCCTCCTTCTGACGGCCAGCAACGTGTTTATGACGTTTGCCTGGTACTACCACCTCAAGAACCAGGGCTGGCCGCTGTGGAAGGCCATCGCCGTGAGCTGGTTCATCGCCCTGTTTGAGTACTTGCTGATGGTTCCGGCCAACCGGTTGGGGTATGCCGACGGCCTGAGCGGCTACCAGCTCAAGATCATTCAAGAGGTGATTACGCTCGTGGTTTTTGCCGTTTTTGCCACGTTGGTCCTCAACGAACCGCTTCAGACGAAGCACCTGATCAGTTTTGGGTTGCTTTTGGCGGCCGTTTGGGTCATGTTTCGGTGAGCGGAGCCGCACTCCCTGCGGCGGCAGCCGTCGTCCGCCGGGCGTCCCGCTCCAAACCAGGGGGTTAGCCAAAGACTCCGCATAGTAAACATTTAAAAACGCTTGAACGTTGCTACGATTGGCGGCGATTTCGTACCCCATTCCGAACAGTGAAAATTCTCCTTGCTCCCTCCAAAACCATGAATCCTGCGGCGGCCCCGGCGGCCCAGGAGTCCGCGCCCATGCTCCGCGAGGCGGAATTGCTGGCCCAGCGCGTGCGCCAAATGGGGGTTGACTGGGCTGAATGGTACGGCTGCAGCCCCAAAATCGCCCGCCAGGCCCATGCCAACTGGAACGCTTGGGACGCGCAAAAATCCGGCACCAAGGCGGCCTGGACGTTCACCGGGGAGGCCTTTGGACGGCTGCTTCCGAAGACCTGGACCCAGCCGGAACGCGCCGAAGAACGGCTGCGCATCCTGTCGGGGCTCTACGGAATCCTGCGTCCGAGCGACGGAGTACTCCCCTACCGGCTGGACGTCGGACAAAGCTTGGACGGACAGCGCCTGGTTGCGCACTGGAAGACGCGGGTCAGCGACTGGCTCGAAGCCGACGCGGCGGGTGCACCCGTGGTCAACTGCGCCAGCGACGAGTACGCTGAAGTAATTGATTCCGCCCGCTTTACGTGGATTGACTGCGTCTTTTTGCAGACGGTAAACGGCCGAACGCGCTCCGTTTCAGCCCTTAGCAAGCAGGCCCGCGGGGCCATGGCCCGCTTTCTGGCGAACCACCCGAGCGACGACCCCGAGGTGGCCAAAACCTTTCGCGCCGAGGGCTACCGTTTTCGGCCCGCGGATTCGAACGAAACCCGCTGGGTTTTTGTTCGTACTCCATGAGCCTCAAGCTGAACGTGGTATGGTTGAAGCGCGACCTGCGCTGGAGCGACCATGCCCCGCTGGCGCAGGCCGTCGCTTTGGGCGAGCCGGTCGTGGGAATTTTGCTGCACGAGCCCTCGCTCTGGTCCCAACCGGTGTATTCGCCGCGGCATGCGCGCTTTGAGGCCGAATCCTTCGACGATTTGGCCGCGAACCGCCCGCAACTCGGGCCCGATCGGATTCCGTTCCCCATTTTTTATGTGAAGTCCGAAGCGGTTGAAGCGTTGGAAGCGCTTCGCGCCGCGGCGGACCTTCCCCTCGGGCGCATTTTTAGCCACGAAGAGGTGGGCATCGAAGTTTCGTTTGCGCGCGACCGCCAGGTAAAGCAATGGTGCGCGGAACAGGGAATTTCATGGGTCGAGTCGCCCTACGGTTCGGTGCGGCGCGGCCTGCGGCGAAGGACCGATTGGAACGCGCACTGGAACGAGGTGATGTTCCGGGAGCCGCAGGCCGAGCCCGAGTGGTCGCGAGGAACCGCTTGGATCCCTACCGCCGAATGGACCGAGTGGGCCGCACAGCGGGAGGTTCCGCGCCCCGAACGCGAAGCGGGCGTCGCCCAAACGGGCGGGCCGACCTGGGGGCATCGCTACCTGCGGAGTTTTTTGGAGGGCGGCCGGGGGCGCGGATACATGGCGCACATTTCCAAGCCCGAGGGAGCACGCACCCACTGCAGCCGGCTTTCTCCGTACCTGGCGTGGGGCAATCTGAGCCTCAAGCAGGTGGTCCGCGCGCTTTCCACCACCCAGGGCGCCCAAATCCTGCCCGCGCGCGACGCCCGAGCCTTTGCCAGCCGGCTGCGCTGGCGCGAACACTTCATCCAGAAGTTTGAATCCGAGTGCCGCATGGAGTTTGAGCACGTGAACCGCGGCTACGACCGCCAGGAATTTAGCCCAAATTCCGCCCACCTCGAAGCCTGGAAAACGGGGAACACCGGGGTGCCCATGGTAGACGCCTGCATGCGGAGCCTCAACGCGACCGGCTACCTCAACTTTCGGATGCGCGCCATGCTCGTGAGCTACGGTTGCCACGTCCTCAACCTGCACTGGAAGGACCTGAGCGCGCACCTCGCCCAGCAGTTCTTGGATTTCGAGCCCGGAATTCACTACCCGCAGCTTCAAATGCAGGCCGCCGTCACGGGCGTCAACACCGTGCGCATCTACAACCCGGTCAAGCAGGCCGAGGAGCAGGACCCCCAAGGTGCGTTTTTGGCCCAATGGATTCCGGAACTGGCGGTGCTCCCCATGCCCTTTCGCGCCGCGCCCTGGACCCTCACCGAGCTTGACGGGGTCGCCTTTGGCTTCGCGCGCGGAACCGACTACCCCGAGCCCCTCGTCGACCTCAAAAAAGCCCTCAGCGAGGCCCGGGTTCGCCTGTATGGCGCCAAAAAACGCCCCGAGGTCCGCGCCGAAAAGGCCCGAATCCTCGAAACCCACGTCGCGCCCGGCCGAAGGTTCAGCTAAACCGCTGGTTGGCGCTCTTGAAGCGTCCGCGGTCGAACTCCCTCAGACTTAAGTGCTTGGTTTTGCGACCCGTGACGCGCTTGCGCCACATGCGAAACGACGATTCCTTCATGTGGTGCCGCATCAGAGCCCGCACGTCGTTTTCGCGCAACCCAAACTGGGCAAAAATGGCCTCAAACGGAGTTCGGTCTTCCCACGCCATGGCCACGACGCGGTCAATTTGGTCGTCAGTGAGGCCTAAAACGGAATCGGGAAGGGACATATTCACCTAAACCCCTAAACGTTTGTTTCGGTTCATTCGCTTAAAATGATAGGCAATATGCTACCAAACAATCAGTTAACGATTTAGTGCGAAACCCCTATTTCGGGAGTGACGAACGTCACATTTAGCACAAAAACCCCTGCTATATTTGACCGTAACCTTTATCACCCTCGACATGAACGACCTGATCCAAGCGGGCGCCTTTTTGGTGGACGTGCGCACCCCCGAAGAATTTGAAAGCGGCCACGTCCACGCTTCGGTGAACATCCCCCTCGACCAAATCGCGGAACGCCTCGACGAATTCGAGGGCAAAAACCACATCATCGTCTTCTGCCGGAGCGGGGCGCGCAGCGGAATGGCCAAAGCCATCCTCGCCCAACACGGCCTAACCCACGTCACCAACGGCGGCACTTGGGAAGACGTTAAGCAACTCATCGACTAAAGCCAAACTTCCATGTGGGAATTCATCGTTCAACCCTGGCCCTGGTGGTTTTCGGGGCTTTCCATCTCGGCAACCATGTTTGCCCTCATACTCTTTGGGCGCAGCTTTGGCTTCTCGAGCAACCTGCGCACCCTGTGCGCCATTGCCTCGCGGCGCCACGTCAAGTTCTTTGACTTCGATTGGAAAAAAGAAATCTGGAACCTCATCTTCCTGGTCGGAGCCATCCTCGGGGGCTTCTTGGCCCACACCTACCTGAGCGACGGATCCGCCGTGGCCCTTTCCCCCGCCACCGTCAACGACCTGGCGGCCCTGGGCTTCGGCGAACCCAGCACCTCGGCTTCGGGCGTGCAACCCGACGAACTCTTTTCTTGGGAACAAGCCCTGACCCTTAAAGGATTCCTTATCCTCGCTGTTGCCGGCTTCCTCGTCGGCTTTGGAACCCGATACGCCGGCGGCTGCACCTCGGGGCACGCCATCAGCGGCCTGTCGGACCTCCAGCTCCCCTCCCTCATCGCGGTAGTCGGATTCTTCACCGGGGGCCTCATCATGACCCACCTGCTCTACCCCCTAATTTTCTAACCCATGCGCTTCCTCAAATACCTAATCGTCGGAACCTTCTTCGGCATCCTCATGGCCAAAAGCGAGGCGTTTTCGTGGTACCGAATCCAGGAAATGTTCCGCTTCCAAGCCTTCCACATGTACGGAATCATCGGAACCGCCGTGGTCGTCGGCGCCCTGGGCGTGTTCGTGATTAAAAAATTAAAAATCAAGGATATCCACGGCGAAAAAATCGAATTTCACCCCAAAGAACGCGGCTTTTACCGCTACTTCATCGGCGGAACCCTATTCGGACTCGGCTGGGCCCTCGGCGGAGCCTGCCCCGGCCCCATGGTCGTCAGCATCGGCTACGGCGTACTGCCCATGATCATCGTCTTCTTCTTTGCCGTCGTCGGAACCTTTGCCTACGGCGAACTCCGCGACCGACTGCCCCATTAAGCGCCGCATGCCCCGTCCCACGCCGCCCGACCGCGAACCCCATACGCTCCAAGCGCTCGGGCAAATGCTCCACGTGACGGTGTTCCTGTCGTTTTTTGTGGTCCTCCTTCTCGCCTACATCGCCCTCTTTACCCAGCCCAAGCCTTGGATGAGTGCCTGGTGGGCCCGAGTGACCGCGCCCGAGCCTGAGTTCCCGTCGGCGGCCGCCCCGGACTCCGCCCAAAGCCCGTCGGACGAGGCGGCGTGGTCCGCCCCCTCGATCGAAGCCGTCTCGGACCCCAAACAAAGGGCGCAACTGGCCTACGGCAAGGACCTCATCGCCCACACCTCCAAGTACTTTGGCCCTGCGGGAACCATCGAAAAAAACCGCAGCAACGCACTCAACTGCCAAAACTGCCACTTAGAAGCCGGAACCAAAATTTGGGGCAACAACTACTCGGCCGTCGCGGCGAACTACCCCAAGTTCCGCGCCCGATCAGGAGGCATTGAGAACATCTACAAAAGGATCAATGACTGCATCGAACGCAGCCTCAACGGGCGCGCCCTCGACACCCAGTCCGCCGAAATGCGCGCTATGGTGGCCTACGTCGAGTTCGTGGGCCGTGGGGTTCCAAAGGGCCGTACCCCCGAAGGAGCGGGCCTTAAAAAGCCCGCCTTGCTGCCCCGCGCCGCGGATCCCGTCAAGGGCCAACTCGTGTACGAAGCCCAGTGCCAGAGCTGCCACCAGGCAGACGGCCAAGGGCAAATCGCGAAAGGTGCGACCGAATACACCTACCCTCCCTTGTGGGGGCCACTCAGCTACAACGACGCCGCCGGGCTCTACCGCTTGAGCAACTTTGCCGGGTACGTCAAGTACAACATGCCCTTGGGCGCCCGACACGACGCGCCCGTACTGACCGACGAAGAGGCCTGGGATGTCGCCGCCTACGTGAACAGCCGGCCGCGTCCGCACCAAAACGTGCCGTCGGACTGGCCCGACGTCCGCAAAAAACCGTTTGACCACCCCTTTGGGCCCTACGCCGACGGATACAGCGAACGCCAGCACAAATTCGGCCCCTTTGGCCCCCTAAAAGCCCAATTCGAGGCGATGAACCCAACTAAATGAACTCGGACCGCCGCACCTTCTTAAAAAATGCCGGCCTCCTGGGTGGAGCGCTCGCGCTGAACCCTCTGGACCTGCTCGCGGGCAGCGCGCCGGAGTC
>JBEGTJ010000014.1:0-28042 GCA_041179465.1 Bacteroidota bacterium
TGCGGCCAATGCCAAGACCTACACCGATTACTGCGAGGCCAGCTCCGATTGCAGCGATACTACCAGTCATTGTTTAGGGGGTATTTGAAGTGAAACGATTGAAAAATAAAAAACGTTAGTGGTGTCCTTCGGCGTGCGCGTGGTCGTCGTGGTGGTGCTCTTCAACCGCGGCGCCAAATGACATCGCCGTGAGCATCGTGAAGACATAGGCCTGCAGTGCAGCAACCAGGAGTTCCAAAGTCGAAATGAAGAGGGTCAAAATGATGGATCCGGGAGAAATCCACACCGACTCAAAGATGAAAATCAGCGAAACCAGCGACAGGACCAGAATGTGGCCGGCGGTAATGTTGGCGAAGAGACGAATCATCAACGAGAAGGGCTTGGTGAACACCCCGATGAGCTCGATGAGGGCCAAAATGGGCTTCAGCGGCGTGGGCACCCCGGGCATCCACACAATGTGCATCCAGTAGTCCTTGGTTCCGTTGACGTTGGTGATCACCAGCGTGAAGACGGCCAGCACCAGGGTCACGGCGATGTTGCCCGTCAAGTTGGCGCCTCCGGGGAAGAAGGGCACCAGACCCAGCAAGTTGTTCACCCAAATGAAAAAGAACAGCGTGAGCAGGTAGGGCACAAAGCGATTGAGGTGCTTCTCGGGAATCGCTCCGCGGGCAATGTCGTCGCGCACAAACAGAATCAACGGCTCCACAAAGCCTGCGAGTCCGCGCGGCGCAGCGTTGGTGTTTTTGGCGTAGTAGCGCGCCGCCGAGAAGAAGATCAAAAGCAGCACCACCGCGCCCACGAGCAGAGCGAGTACGTTCTTCGTGATCGAGAGGTCAATGGGCTTGTCTTCGGTGCCGGCGTAGTAAATCTTCTCGTGCTTGTTGACGAACTGAAGCCCGCCCGCCTCAACCACGTGGTGGCCTTCAATGTCGTGGTGGAACTCGGCGGACGAAAACACCACCAATCCGTTGGACGTCCACAAAATCACCGGGAGCGGAATGCTGACCGGGTGTCCGTCCCAATCGAGGACGTGCCAACCGTGGCTGTCCGCGATGTGGTGCATGATCATCTCGTTGGGATTGAACTCGGCTTCGGCCTCGTGACCCGTTGCCTCATGGCCCTCGGCCTCATGTCCCGCAGCCTGGGCACCGTGCGGCTCGGCGGACTCATGGCCTGCGGCAACGACCTCGGTGGGCTCCTCGTGCCCCTCGTTGGAAGACGCAAAAGTTCCCGACAAAGGCAGCGTGAAAGCAGCGAAAAGCGTAAGTAAGCGGCGTAGTACCATCAGTCCCGAATTGCGCGGCAAAGATAGTCCGCAAACGGGCAACTTTTAGCTCGATTTGATGTGCCGAACGGCCAGCCAGGTTTCCCCCGCTTGAGCCAGCATAAAAACTGCGGCAAACTGCAGAGAATCAGAACGAAATCCCTCTGATTGGGCAATGCTCATGGGTAGAATGACCGTGGCCGCAGCGAGGAGCATGCGCAGAAATCCGCCGCCCAAAACCACCCACACAAACGACTTGGGCGAGCGGCGCTCGAGCGCAAACGCAAAGAAGAACTGGGTGAAGCCCGTCACGGCAATCCACACAATGCCGGTTCCGTACCACCCGTAGCCCAAGGGCGTTACCGCGGCGGCGGAACTCGCGGCGAGCACCGCATACAGCGCGGCGAGCGGAACGAGAAGCGTCTTCATGACTTGGGCGGAAGCGTTGCGCGAAGGACGGCGGCGAGGGCCACCACCACTCCAGCGAGGGCGCCGAGGCCGGCTCCGAGGTGCTGGCCGTTGGCGTCAAAAAGCGATCCGAGCAGGGTTCCCGCCGCCACGGCCCCCATGATTTGGCCCGAGAGGGCCAGGGCCTTTCCGGCAGCGGGCGGGAGGTTCACTGGAGCCACCGCAACCCCGTTAAACGGCAGCGGAAGCCTTGGGTGCCGACGGAGCGGCGGCTGCAGCGGCGGCCGGAGCAGCGGCAGGGGCCGCCGCGGGCTTGGCCTCGCTCGCCTTGACGCCCATGTGGCACTGGCCCGAGAACTGGGCGCCCGCTTCGATGCTGATTTGTCCCGTGTACAGCTCGGCATGCACCTGCGCCGTTTGCGCAAGCGTCGTCAAGCCCTTCACCTCAAGGCTGCCCTTGAGCTTGCCGGCAATGCTGGCCTCTCCGGCAAAAATTTGTCCTTCGACCGAGCCTTGGGGGCCGATCACGAGCTTTCCTTGGGTGCGGAGCGTACCCTTGATCGTTCCGTCGACCCGAAAGTCGACCGGAGACTGAATGGTTCCTTCGATTACTGCACCTTCGACGATGCGGTTGTGCTCGTGCACTGACTCGGCAATGCGTTTAACTGGGTTCATCATGGCGATCCGTAATGGCGTTGAACAAAGGCGCGGTAAGCCGCTTCGTCTTTGGAGCGGTAAAGGTGCGAAAAATTCGCCACAGTCACCGGCAAATACGACGTGCGGTCCGCGGGAAGCATTTTGCGAAGTTCGGCGTTGCGCCGCATCGCGTCGCGGTACGACAGGGCTTCGGCCGCATTTTTAAAGCCGTCGACCACCAGCAGCTCGAGGTTTTCGTTCCAGGGAAGCGCACGCACGCCCAAGGGTTTTTCGGGGAACTCCGCGCTGTGAATTCGGGCCAATGCGTTGCGCACGGCGTTGCCGTCAAAGCCCGTGGGGAACAAAATGGCTACTTGGTGCGGAGCCTGCGGCGCGGGCGTAAACAGCTTCAGGTTCTCGGCGTTCACCACGGGTTCGGCAGCCGGAAGGCTTGATATCGCCGCCAGAAACGATTGCGCGGCGGCGGCCTGCGGCGTGCCGGGGTGCTCGGTGGACACTTTGCGCAGCGCGTCGGCATAAGCGGCACGGCCCTCGCTGCCGCCCACGGCCAAGGCCCGAAGCAAATCGGCGGGGGCGCGTTCCGACGCGCTCCATGCAGTCGCCTGGTGCACCCGCAGCGCTTCGCGCCACTGGCGCTGCGCCACGGCTTGGCTCAAAGCCACAAACGCGGGCGACGCCGCCGGTTCCGCAGGCGTTTTGGTGCTGGACGCCCCCTTGCGCACGATCTGGGCCGCCTCGCTCTGCGGGTAGCGCTCGAGCAGCTCCTTGAGCGCCGCCTCGGCCTGCACCCCTTCGTTCAGCGCGACGTGAAGCCGGTGGGTGGCGTACAGCCAGCGCGCCGCCTCGGGATGGTCGGGGCAAGAGCGCAGGGCCGTTCGGTAGGCAACGACGGCCTCGCGCGGATCCTGCATTCCGTCTCGGTAGGCCGCCGCAACCTCCGACCACGCTTCGCAGGCGGCCGTTTGTGCTTCTGCCCGTTGCTCGGGGCTGCGCGGAATCTTGGCGAGGTAGCCGGCGACGTCGTAGCGGCCGGCGGGCTCGGCCGCCGACGACAACGGAGCAGCTGCCGAGTCTTCAGAGGATTCTTCGCCCGAGGGGCTTGCCGGTTTCGCCGTTTTTTCGTTCGACTCCGCCAGGGCCCACTGGCTGGATTTGGACCGCAGCCTCCAGTTGTCGACGTTGGGGCGCTCCCCAAATTTTTGGCGGAAGGTGGCGGCGCCCTTGGCGCGCAGCGCCGGGGCGTAGACCGCCCAGCCGCCGCCGGCTGCGCCGCCGGCGGTGGGCGCCGCCGCATCCAGCTCCGAACTCGCGGCTTGAAGCTCGGCGAGCTGCGCCAGCCTCCGCTCCCGCTCGGCCTCCGCCTCGTCGGCCTTCTTCAGCGCGGCCACGTACGCCTCAAACTGCCGGCGCAGGTCCGCCTCCCCCTTGCGCGACAGCCGCACGAGCGAATCCCCCAGCTCGGCGCGCTCGAGCGCTTCGACCAGGACCGACAGGCTCCGCGCCTTCTTTTGGTACCCCTCGCGGCCCGCGTAGGTCGCCGGAAGCACCAGGGCCGCCGAATCAAAATCCACTTGGGCCCGCCCGTACTCGCGGCGCTCGAGGGCAAGCCCTCCGTGCCGGGCATACGCCAAACCGTACACCATGGGGCGCTCGGCGCGTCCGGCGGCAAACGACTGCTGGTAGTAACCGTAGGCGCGGTCGGTCTCTTCCCATTGCGACGCCAGCTCGCCCAGCGAAAAATAAATTCGGTCCGCAAACTCGGCGTTCTTGGGCTCCCGGAGCAGGTTGTTCAGCTCTTGGTACAGCTTATTGGGGTTTACTCCGCCGCCGTTCAGGCTGCGGCGAAGCTGGGCCTCCAGCAGCATTGCGTAGTCGCGGGGCTGCGCCTTCAGGCAGGCCTCGTACATGCGCCGGGCGCGGTCGGGCTCCGAGGCTTTTTCGTAGAGCTGGGCTGCCAAAAAGGCATAGCGCGCCCGGAGGTCAGCCTTGGGCGCCTCCTGGGCGGCTTGGGCCATGGATTCGGCGGCGTTGGCCCAGTCCTGGGCCGAGATGGCCATGCGCGAACGAATGCGCGCCACCCAGTAGCGCCACTTCTCGGGTACGCCCTTGCGGTCCACTTCAAAGAGCAGGGGCTCCGCCAACGAGGCGTTGCCTTGGCGGGCCAAGAGCTCGATGCGCTCGAGTTCGGCCTCGATCTGCTGCTCCCCGCGGCCGCTCAAGCGAGCTACGGTGCTCAAGGCCTCGCTAGCCGGCGCGTCGAGGCCCATCAGCATTTGGGCGCGCGCCATCAGCAGGTAGGCGTCAAAGACGGCCGGATTCGCTTGCTTTCCCTTGAACACCATGCTGTGCTCCCGAATGGCCTTGTTGGCTTTTTCTACGGCCCGCTTGGCCTTGGTGTAGGCCGGGGCGTTGAGCTTGGCCCGCTCCCAGTCGTCGACCGAGATCAGCTGGGTGAAGTCGTCGCGGTGCGCGTCCTTCTGCTCCAAAAGGGCTTGGTCGTAGGCCACTTGGCCGTTGTAGAGCGGATTAAACCGCGCCGTCGTTCGGTGGTAGGTCCGGTTGAGCCAACGGTCCTTTTCGCGGCTGCAGCCCGCAAGGGTCGCCGCGGCCAGCGCCCCAACGGCGAACCAGCGAATAAGGAGGAGTGAGCGCATTCGGTACCTAACGTAGAAGGTCCAAAGTTATGGCCTTCGCGCGGGCGACGCTCGACCGATTCTGCTACCTTTGAAGTTGTGAAGAAGTCTGCCCGACGCACCCGCAAGGAAGTTTTTCAGCACTGGCTGGCCAAGTGGCGGCACCGCTACCGCTTGGTTTTGCTCGACGAGTCGTCGTTTGAAGAGCGGTTTTCCATGGTGCTCAACCGGCGCAACGTGTTTCTCGCCGTGGGCGGATCGGTGCTTTTTTTGATCGTCTCCACCACGTTTTTGATCGCCTACACGCCGCTTCGCGAGTACATTCCCGGGTATTCGAGCACCGCGCTGCGGCGCGAGGCCGTGAAGCTCAATGCGGTAACCGACTCCTTGGTCGACTTGGTGGCCTACCAGGAGCAGTTCATCCAGCACATTCAGTTTATGGTGGGCGGATCCCTTCCGCCCGACACGATGACGAGCGCGGCCACGCCTCCGCCCGGCTGGTCGGCGGAACGCCTGAAGGCCAGCGAGCGCGAACGCAAGCTCCGCGAAGAAGTAGAAGCCCGCGAAGCCGCCGCGCCCAAGCCCACCGAAATGCTGCAGCCGGTCGCCGGGCTCGTGCTGCGCAGCGCCAACCCGGCGCAGGGGCGCTACGGCCTGGTGATTGACGCCCTTCGGCCCTCCGACGTCGTGGCGGTAGAAGACGGTACCGTTCTTGCCATTGAAGGGACGAACTCCCTTGGGTATTCCGTAACCGTGCACCACGCCGAAGACCGAATCAGCCGCTACATTGGCCTCAGCCGCGTGAAGACGCGGGTCGGTTCAGGCCTTCGCAAAGGCGAAGTGCTCGGCCGGCTGCTCGAACAGGACCCTGAAAATCCCCTTCCGTTCCAAGTCGAGATCTGGATCCACGGTCGGCCCATCAACGCCGCCCAAGAGCTCGGATACCGCAAATAAGTCCGCATGAAAACGATTAAAGAATTTGCCGCGGTCCAGTGGGCCGCCATAGTTGACCGCCAAACCCGCGCCTGGGCGACCAAGCCCTTTGAAACCCAGCAGCGCACCCTCGAGCACCTCACGGCCACGGCCGCTGCAACCGCCTTTGGCCGCGACCACCGCCTCGCGGACGTGCGCAGCCACCAGGACCTCGTCCAAGCCGTTCCCGTGCGCGACTACGAGGCGCTGCGCCCCTACATCGACCGCGTCGTGGCGGGCGAGTCCGGCATTTTGTGGCCCGGCCGCCCCACCTACTTCGCCAAAACGAGCGGAACCACCTCAGGCGCCAAGTACATCCCGCTGACCAAAGAATCGGTGCCCTACCACATTTCGTCGGCCCGAAACGCCCTTTTCGCCCACATGCACGCCACCGGCCAGAGCCGCATGGTCAACGGCAACATGATCTTTTTGCAAGGGAGCCCCGTACTCGAAGACAAAAACGGCATTCCCACGGGCCGGTTGAGCGGAATCACGGCCCACTTCGTGCCCTCCTACCTCCAAAAGAACCGCAAGCCCACCTGGGACACCAACTGCATCGAAGATTGGGAAGAAAAAGTCGAGGCCATTGTGCGCGAAACGGTGCACGCCCCGATGTCCATCATTTCGGGAATTCCGCCCTGGGTGCAGATGTACTTCGAGCGCCTTCTCGAGGTGAGCGGCAAGTCGAGCATCGGCGAGGTATTCCCCACCCTCGACCTCTTTGTCACGGGCGGAGTCGCCTTTGAGCCCTACCGTGCCCGCTTTGAAGAGCTCTTCGGACGCAAGGTGCCCATCGTCCAAACCTACCCCGCGTCTGAAGGCTTCATCGCCTACCAGGACCAGCCCGACAGCCAGGATTTGCTGCTGCTGCTCAACAACGGCATCTACTACGAGTTCATTCCGGCCGACCGCTTTTTTGACGAAAATCCGCCCCGCCTCAGCCTCGCCGAGGTGCAGACCGGCGTCAACTACGCGCTGATCATGCACACCAACGCCGGCCTGTGGGGCTACAGCATCGGCGACACGGTCGAGTTCGTGTCGACGGCGCCCTTCCGCATTCGCGTGACCGGCCGCATCAAGCACTTCATTTCGGCGTTTGGCGAACACGTCATCGGTTCTGAAGTTGAGTACGCCCTCGAGCAGGCCGTCGCCGCGCACGGCGGGACGGTCCGCGAATTCACCGTCGCCCCGCAAGTGAATCCCGCCGAGGGCGGTCTGCCCTACCACGAGTGGTTTGTGGCCTTTGACGAGCTGCCGGCCGACCTCGAGGCCTTCACCGCGACCGTGGACCGCGCCCTTCAGGCCAAAAACGTGTACTACCAAGATTTGATTTCGGGCGGAATCCTTCGCCACTGCGTGCTGCGCGCGCTGCCCAACGACGCCTTCATCACCTACATGAAGTCGGTCGGCAAGCTGGGCGGACAAAACAAGGTTCCGCGCTTGATGAACGACCGAAGCGTGGCGGACCAACTCGCCGCCAGCAACCTGTAACTAGCAGCTATTCCGGCTGAAAGCCATAGTCTTGTTCGGTCGGCTTTAAGGAGGCCGCCACCGCCAAGCGGTCGCAGCGCTCGTTCTCGGGGTGGTCGTTGTGGCCCTTGATCCATTCAAACTGAACGCGGTGGGGCTCCATGGCCTTGAGCAGGCGCTTCCAGAGGTCGGGGTTCTTGACTTTGGCCCAGCCACGGCGCTTCCAGCCTTCGATCCAGCGCGCGTTGAAGGCGTCGACGACGTACTTGCTGTCGCTCACCACGCGGACCTGGCAGCTCGACTTGAGCGCCTCCAGTCCGACGATGACCGCCATGAGCTCCATTCGGTTGTTGGTGGTGTGGTAAAATCCGCCGCTCAGTTCTTTTTCGTGGGCGCCGCTGCGCAGAATCGTGCCGTAGCCCCCAGGACCCGGATTGCCCTTGGCGGCACCGTCGGTGAAGAGGTCTACTTGTACCACCCTTCGGGAAGTTCGGTGGGGAATTCGGTCCCGAGTAAATCGGCCGTGATCACGCGCGGATAGGCCCAGTGTTCGCCCTTGAGGATGCGTGCCGCGAGCTCCTCGGGCGTGTCGTTGGGGCGCAGCTTCGTGCGCATTTGAAACAGCACCGGGCCCTCGTCGTAGTGCTCGGTCACCCGGTGAATGCTCAGCCCGGACTCCGATTCGCCCGCCGCCACCACCGCCTCGTGGATGTGGTGGCCGTACATGCCGTGGCCGCCGTAGGACGGCAGCAGCGCCGGGTGGATGTTGTAGCAGCGCGGGCCAAAGGCGCGAATCCACGAAGCTGGAACCGGCTTGAGGTAGCCTGCCAGCACCAGCGCGCCCACGCCTTCGGATTGCCATTGCCGAAGCAGGCCTTCGTCGTCCGCCCCCGGAACAAAGTGCGCCAACGGCACGCCAAGGTTGCGATTCCAAATTCCGGCGGTCTTGCGGTTGGTCCAAATTCCGGCGGCCTCAACCGCGCCGTTGGCCCAAAAATCCAGCAGCGACACGGCGTTGCTGCCGCTGCCCGAAACGAGGATTGCAACTTTTGGTGGATTCACGGGCTAAAGGTAGGGGGCGAAATGCACCACAATTCCAAAGATTGGCTTTTCTTTGCACCCATCAATAACTCAAAACCACAGGTTATGTCCGATATCGCCGCACGCGTAAAAAGCATCATCGTAGACAAATTGGGAGTTCCCGAGTCAGAAGTAACCACCGAGGCCTCCTTCACGGGCGACCTGGGCGCGGACTCATTGGATACGGTCGAGCTCATCATGGAGTTCGAAAAAGAATTCGACATCAACATTCCAGACGATCAAGCTGAAAGCATTGGTACGGTAGGTCAAGCAATTGACTACATCGTAGCCGCTAAGGCCTAATTCCTGCACATGGAACTCAAACGTGTCGTAGTCACGGGCCTTGGTGCCCTGACCCCGATCGGAAACAACGCTCCCGCATTTTGGGCGGCCCTCCTCGAGGGCCGCAGCGGGGCGGGTCCGATTACCCGCTTTGATGCGTCCAAATTCAAAACGCAGTTCGCTTGCGAGGTCAAAGACCTCAACGTCGAAGACTTTATCGACCGCAAGGAATCGCGCCGCATGGACCGCTGCACGCACCTCGGGCTCATCGCCGCCGAGGAAGCCGTAGCTGATTCCGGACTCGAAACTTCGAACCCCAACAAAGACCGCATCGGCGTCATTTGGGGTTCGGGTATTGGCGGCCTCGATACCTTCACCGAAGAGTTCGGCAACTACTTTAAAGGCGACGAAAATCCGCGCTTTAACCCCTTCTTCATTCCCAAAATGATCGCCGACATCTGCGGCGGCTACATTTCGATGAAGTACGGGTACCGCGGTCCCAACTACACCACCGTTTCGGCCTGCGCGTCGTCGACCAACGCCGTCATCGACGGACTGATGCTGATCCGCCTGGGCAAGGCTGACGCCATCATTACCGGCGGATCAGAAGCCGCGGTTTCGCCCGGCGGAATTGGCGGCTTCAACTCCATGCACGCCCTTTCGACGCGCAACGACGACTACGCCACCGCCTCTCGGCCCTTTGACCAAGACCGCGACGGTTTTGTGCTCGGCGAAGGGGCGGCCGCCCTCGTGCTCGAAGAGTACGAACACGCCAAAGCGCGCGGCGCCCGGATCTACGCCGAACTCGTCGGCGGCGGACTGTCGGCCGACGCCCACCACCTGACCGCGCCGCACCCCGAAGGTTTGGGTGCCCGCAACGTGATGCGCAACGCGATCGAAGACGCTGGGCTGACCCCCGAAGACATCGACTACGTCAACGTGCACGGCACCTCTACGCCGCTCGGCGACATCGCCGAAACCAAGGCCATCAAAGAGGTATTTGGCGAACATGCCTACCGTATTAACATCAGCTCGACCAAGTCGATGACCGGCCACTTGCTGGGCGCCGCGGGTGCTGCAGAGGCCGCTGTGGCCGTTCTGTCGGTGTACCACGACGTGGTGCCCCCGACGATCAACCACTTCACCGACGACCCCGAGCTCGACAACAAGCTGAATTTCACCTTCGGTGCGCCCCAAAAGCGCACAGTTCGCGCAGCCCTTTCCAATACGTTTGGATTTGGCGGGCACAACGCTTCGGTGATCTTCAAAAAAATCTAGATGCTTCAAGCTGTCCTTCGGCTGTTCCGCCGGGTGCCCTCAGAGCACCGCGCGGTTCTTGCCGCCGTTACCCGTATGACGGGGCTGCGGCCCAACGATCCCGGAATGTACCTCGCGGCCTTTCGCCGCAAAGTCAAGTCCGACGCCAACCAGCGAAGCGCCAACATGCGCTACGAGCGCCTGGAATACTTGGGCGACGCCGTGCTGGGCGTGCTCATGGCGGAATACCTGTACGAGAAGTATCCGAACGGCGACGAGGGCTACCTGACCTCGATGCGCTCCAAGGTGGTGAGCCGCAAGGCCCTCAACCGAATCGCCGAGAAAATGGGCATTCCCAAGTGGATGGACCAAGGTCGCAACCGCAACGGCCAGGCTTCATCGGTGCCCGGCAACACCCTCGAAGCCTTGGTGGGCGCCGTCTACCTCGACCGAGGCTGGAATGCCGCGCGCTACTTGGTGCACCGCCGCATGCTCGATCCCTACGTCAACTTCAACCAGGTAGAAACCGAAATCATCAGCTACAAGAGCTTTTTGATCGAGCACGTTCAAAAGAAAAAGCAGCGCTTTCAATTTGACGTAGTCGACGACCAAGGGAACGACAAAAACCGCTTTACGGTGGCCTTTGTGCTCGACGACGTCGAGGTGGCCACCGGGACGGGGCAGTCCAAAAAGAACGCCGAAGAATCCGCCGCCCGCGCGGCCTGCAAAACCCTTAAAATTGGCACGGCGACTCGTTCTCGACGTCGGTGAAGACGAACTGCCCGAGGTTTGGGCCTTGAGCACCGACCTCGACCCCGTGCCGCTCGTGTTTCGCTTGAACGACCGACTGGGCTGGTCCCTGGGGCGCAGCGACGACTGGGTGCGCGAACTGCCCAGCGGCCGCTTTGCCCACGCGCTGTTCCGCTTTGAAGACGGCCCGCGCAGCTACGCCCTGCTGTGGAATGCGCCGCACGAGGCCAGCCTGACGAGCCCCCAAGCTGCCGCACCCGGCCTTTTTGGCGAAATTGAGGCCGATCCGTCGGCGCAGCGGTTCGTGCGCCGTCCGCGAGGAATTAACGCCTTTTTAGTATTTGATCCCCCACTAAGTAGTCAAGAAATCGTAGGTTTGCAACGCCAACTCAACGACGTTCCTGGATTGCTTGGCTGCAACCCCCGCACAAGCCTGACGCCGAACGAGCACGCCCAATTTGTATTTGAACCCCTAAAGGACTCCGATCTGTGAAACGGACTAAAATCGTCGCGACCCTCGGCCCAGCCTCCTCTTCTGAAGAAGTGCTCAAGCAACTTTTAGACGCCGGAGTTAACGTCTTCCGCGTGAATTTTTCGCACGGAGCGGCCGACGACCACCGCGCCACGATTCGGCGCATTCGCGCCATTTTGAAAGAAACCGGCCACCACGCGGCGGTCCTCGCCGACCTTCAGGGCCCCAAGCTCCGGGTGGGCGTGGTTGAAGAGGGTGCCGTACTCGCGCCAGGCGACCGCCTGACCTTCACCACCGTCAAGTGCGAGGGTACCAAGGAGCGTGTGTACATGACCTACGAGCAGTTTCCGCGCGACGTGCGGGTAGGCGAAAACGTGCTCCTCGACGACGGCAAATTGGTGCTCAAGGTGCTTTCCACCAACGGCAAAGACGAGGTAGTTGCCGAAACCATTCAGGGCGGACCCCTCAAGTCGAAGAAAGGCGTAAACCTGCCGAACACGCGCGTTTCGCTGCCGTGCTTGACCGAGAAAGACCTGGCCGACCTCGACGTGGCCCTCGAAGAAAACGTGGACTGGATCGGGCTGAGCTTTGTGCGCAACGCCGCCGACATTCACGAGCTCCGCGCGATTTTGAATGCCCGCAAGCACCACGCCGGCATCATCGCCAAGATTGAAAAACCCGAGGCGGTGTCCGACATCGACGCCATCCTCGAGGCTACCGACGGGGCGATGGTGGCCCGCGGCGACCTCGGGGTTGAAGTGCCTATGGAATCGGTTCCGCTCATTCAAAAAATGATCGTGCGCAAGTGCATTGAGCTGGCCAAGCCCGTGATTGTGGCCACCCAAATGATGGAAACCATGATCGACAGCCTGACGCCAACCCGCGCCGAGGTGAACGACGTCGCCAACGCCGTGATGGACGGCGCCGACGCGGTGATGCTGAGCGGCGAGACCTCCGTGGGGCAGTACCCGGTGCAGGTCGTGCAAACCATGGCCCGCATTGCCGAGGCGGCCGAGCGGGCTTCGTCGTTCCGCGGCAAGGAGCACAAGCCGTTGGAAGACGTGGCCGAACGCTTCATTTCAGACACCGTATGCTATTATGCGGCCAAAATGGCCAACACGGTAGAGGCGACCGCCATCTGCACCCTGACGTTTTCGGGCCACTCGGCGCAGCTGATCTCCAGCTTCCGTCCGCAAAGCCACATCTACGCCTTCACCGCCAACTACAAGATTTTAAATAAGTTATCGCTTCACTGGGGCGTGCGCGGATTTTACTACGACAGCATGGAGTCGACCGACGCCACGTTTGTAGATATCACCAAACAGCTCAAAAACGAAGGGTTGGTGTCGCTCGGGGACCGCATCATACAGCTCGCGTCCATGCCTATTGAGGCCAAGGGTACGACCAACACGATTCGGGTCAAGGACGTTCTTTAGGCCGCTTTTTTCGCCGACCCCCCGGGCCTACAGATGGCGCAGCAGCCTGAGGTCGTTTTCGAACAGCGCGCGGATGTCGGGTATGGCAAACCGCTGCATGGCGATGCGTTCCACGCCCAGGCCAAACGCGAATCCGCTGAATTCCAAGGGATCAATTCCGCAGGACTCCAAAACGGCGGGGTCCACCATTCCGCATCCCAAAATTTCCAACCACCCGGTGCCCTTGGTCATGCGGTAGTCGGTCTCGGTTTCGAGGCCCCACCAAATGTCCATTTCGGCACTCGGCTCGGTGAACGGAAAGTAGCTCGGGCGCAAGCGAATCGCGGTGCGCTCCCCAAAGAAGGCCTGCGAAAACTCGAGCAGCGTTTGCTTCATGTCGGCAAATGACACGTTGCGGTCGATGTACAGCCCCTCGATTTGGTGAAACATGCAGTGGCTGCGCGACGAAATGGCTTCGTTGCGGAACACGCGGCCCGGCGCAATGATGCGGATCGGCGGCGTGCGCGCCTCCATGGTGCGGACCTGGACGTTGGACGTGTGGGTGCGCAGCGCCCAGTCGGGGTTTCGGGCCAAAAAGAAGGTGTCCTGCATGTCGCGGGCAGGGTGTTCCGGCGGAAAATTCAGGGCGGTAAAGTTGTGCCAGTCGTCCTCCATTTCGGGTCCCTCAGCAACGGCAAAGCCCATTCGGCGAAAGATGTCGACGAGCTCGTTGCGCACCTGACTGACGGGGTGATGGCTTCCGGGGGCCACGCCCCACCCGGGTCGAGTGACGTCTTCGGCCGCTATGCGCACTTTGGGCTTGGCTGAGGCGAGGGCCTCCACCTTTGCTTCTACGGCGGTTTTGAGCTGATTCAGCAGCTGGCCCACTTCCTTGCGCTCCTCGGGCGCCACCGTTTTAAACGCGGCAAACAGGTCGTTGAGCACGCCCTTGCGGCCGAGAAAGCGCAGGCGAAGGGCCTCGGCCGCTTCAGCGTTCAAAAGGGTCGCTGACGCAACCTCGTGGAGGTATTCCTGGATTTTAGCCTGCATCGTCGGGGAAACTGCTATATTTGCTTGCTTTGTCGCGCAAAACTATGCTAAAGCGAGTGAACTACCGGATCCTTTCTGCTGCCGCCCTCCTCTTGGGGCTGGCCGGCCTTGTCGCATCGTGCGAAAAACCCCGCACCGGCCCCGGGTACGTGGCCGTACGGGTAATCAACGAAGACAGCGTGGCCATTCAAAATGCGTGGATTCACCTGTCGGCCCCCGGAACCGGAACCTTGTTCACCAACCCCAACACCTACGGCTACTACTACAAAAAGTCCGGCGTAAGCGGTTGGACGGATTCCCCCTGGAAGTACGAGCGCGAAGCCTACCTCGACATTGAATCTACCAAAGGCGCCTACCGCGGCTGCTCCTTCGTGCACATCGTGCCGGGCGACACGGCGGTGGCCTACGTAATCCTCCGCCCCTACGGCGATCCCAACACTGGTTGCTTGTGAAAACCTATCGCTTTCTCGCTTTTGCCGCGGCCCTTTTGACCGCAGGCTTCACCTCGTGCGGCCCCAAGGAGGCCCCGGTGTACCGCTTTCAAATTGAAGTCGTTGCGGTTAATGAAGACGGCGACTTGATTCCCCTCCAAAACGCTACCGTCCGCGCTACGGCCCCGGTGGTCAACGCGATTCCCGACTTTCAGGGTCGCTCAGGGGTTGACGGAATCGTTCGCGACGCCGACGGCAACGACGTGTTTCAGTACGGACTTCCTGCGGTGCTGCAAGTCACCGCGCAAAAAGGCGGAACGCCCCCGACCGTGTTCGGCTGCGGATACCTCAAATTGGTAGCCGACAGCACCGCCAAAGTGCAAATCGTCGTTCAGCCCTACGTCGAAGGCGTTAGCGGCTGCTAAACCATGACGGGCCTCGACCTGCTCATTGTAGCCTTAGTTCTGGCCTTTGTGGGCCGCGGAATTTGGCGCGGATTCATCAACGACCTGTCGGGCCTCCTCGGACTGCTTCTGGGGTACCTCTTTGCGGGGCCGCTGGCCAAGCGCGTCGAGCCCTTTCTTGAGGCATTCATCGAGGACGACGGGCTCCGCAGCGGAATCGCCTACTACCTCAGCCTTTTTGTGCTCTACCTCGCGGTGGTGCTGCTCGGCAAAATCGCCACGCAGCTCTCCAAACTCATCTTGCTCGGTTGGCTCAACCGCGTACTGGGCGGCGTCAGCGGCCTCGCCAAAGGATTCATGATTGCAGCCCTGGTGGCCCTTCCGCTGCGCTGGCTGGGCGACGCCTTTCCGTCGATAGGCCCCGGTGCGGAATACCGCGCTTCGTCGACCTACTACCTCAAGGCGCTGGCCTTGGGCGAGTGGATGACCCCGAATTTATTCCGCGTCGTAGACGGCCTGGATTCCGGGGAGGACGCGGCCTTCTAAGTATTCCAGCATCGCTCCGCCGCCGGTGCTCACGTAGCTCACCCGGCTGGAAAGGCCAAATTGCTCCACGGCGGCTACGCTGTCGCCCCCGCCCACGAGCGAGAACAGTGCACCCGACTCCGTGGCCTTGGCGATGGCCTCGCCCAGTCCGCGGGTACCTGCAGCAAAGGCTTCCAGTTCAAACACGCCCAGGGGGCCGTTCCAAAGCAAGGTCTTGGCCGAGCCAACCACTTCGGCGTACGCCGACAGGGTCTGAGGGCCCACGTCGAGGCCCATCCAACCGTCGGGGATTTGGGTGCTTGGCGTCACCTGCGTGGCCGCGTCCGCCGCAAAACGGTCCGCCGCCACCACGTCCACCGGCAGGTGAATGCGCACGCCCTTGGACTCGGCTGCGCGCATGATTTGATTCGCTGTTTCCAGGTGCTCGTCCTCCACGAGGCTGTTCCCCACTTGGGCACCTTGGGCCTTCAAAAAGGTGAAGGCCATTCCGCCCCCAATGAGCAGGGCGTCGACGCGGTCCAAAAGGCGCTCCAGAATGACGATCTTGCTCGAAACCTTAGATCCGCCCACCACCGCGACCGAAGGCTTCTCTTTGGACGCCAAAACGCGGTCTACGTTGGCGATCTCGCTGGCCATTACCGCTCCAAAGGCGCTTGCCCCCTTGAAGTGCGCCGCGACGACGGCCGTAGAGGCGTGGGCGCGGTGGGCCGTACCAAACGCGTCGTTGACGTACGCATCCCCGAGTTCGGCGAGCTGTGCCGCAAATTCCGCGTCGCCCGCTTCTTCGCCGGCAAAAAAGCGCACGTTTTCCAAAAGCAGGACCTCGCCGTCGAGCAGGGCTTTGGTGGCCGCTACGGCGTCGGGCCCTACGGTGTGCTCCGAAAACTGAACTGGCCGCCCCAGCACCCGCGCCAGCTCGTGCGCCACGGGGCGCAAGGAGTATTTCGCCTCTGCGGCCGCTTTAGGCCGGCCGAGGTGCGAAACCAAAACGGCGCGTCCGCCCCGGTCCAAAATGGACTTCAGGGTGGGAAGGGTCGCTGTAATCCGCTGGTTGTTGGCCACGCTGCCGTCCTCGCGAAGGGGCACATTGTAGTCTACGCGAACCAAAATTCGCTTTCCGCGCACGTCCAGTTGGTCGATGGTTTTCATAACTCGGGGGTCCTGTTTTTTCGTAGTGCAAAGGTAGGGCGCTACCTTCGCTCCGCTTTGCGTTCCGCCCTTCAAATTCCGCTTAACCAGCTTCCCGAATGGGGTCTGTGGCTCGACCAGGCGGTCGTGCGCGAACGCGTGGCCCACGCCCAAATGCTCGTCAGCGAAGACGGCGGCATGGCGTGGCCCCTGGCCCTGGAGTATGTGGGGCGGTTGCTCTGTGCCGCGCCCCGTGCGGCGGGCGCTTGCGGAACCTGCCCTTCCTGCGTTCAGCTGCGTTCCTTTGCCCATCCTGACGTTCACTGGATTGTTCCCGTGGTGGGCGGCGAGGGCCGGGGCGACGAAGAAGACACCTGCGCGGCGTTTTTGGCCGACGTGCGGACCTTTCTTTCGGCGCACCCCCATCCGCTCTCGGCGGACTGGATCGAACAGCTCGGCGGCACCCAAAAAGTGGTGCAGATCTCCGTCAAAGAGTCCGCGCGCATTCAGCGGCTGCTCTCGCTCAAATCCCACGCCGGAGGCTACAAGGTCGTGGTGCTCTGGATGCCGGAACGCCTCAACGACGCGGCCGCCAACAAGTTGCTGAAGCTCGTCGAAGAGCCCCTGGACCGCACGCTTTTGCTGCTGATCAGCCATCAAGAAGGCGAGGTGCTTCAAACCATTCGTTCGCGCTGCCAAATCCACTACGTAAAGCCCGTGCCCACAGGAGTTTTGGTCGAATCCCTCACCCAAGTAGGGGTGGATCGCGCTCAGGCTGGGGTGCTTGCGGAACTCTCGGGCGGACAACCCGGGCGCGCCCTGATGCTCCACCGCAACCGCGACGCCCTTCGGGAGCCCTTGCAGCGCTTCGTTGAATTCATGCGCCTCGTGTACAAAAAAGACCTGGTGGCCCTTCTCCAGTTTACGGAAAGCCTAGCCAAAGAGCCTCGCGAACAGCAAAAGCAGTGGATCCACGTGAGCTCCCACCTCATGTCGCAGCTCCTGCGCATGCGCCACGGCGCCCTTCACGCGTCCCTGTTTTCGTGGTTTCCCGACGTGCCGTTCCAACCCGAGGGCCTGGCGCGCTTACTCCACGAAGGGCAGCACGAGGAACTTCAGGCGCTCTTTCTCTCCGCCCTCACCGACATCCAGCGGAACATCAACAGCCGCATGGTCATCAGCGACTTGGGGATTTCGGTCATGAAGCTTTTCGCAGCACGTAAATAAGGCTTGAGGCGTTGGTTCGCCCTCCCTTAATGTTGCTTCGAATTCCTTGGTAAATTGCTGATAACCAATTCTTTGATCCCGTTTTGTAGGCTTCGCTGAGCAACGAAACATAAAAAGCGTCCATGCGCATCGGGCGGACTTCAGACACAAACCACCCCGTGGCCTTCGCCAAGGCGCCCAACGACTGCTTGGTGAAGTGCCAGTAGTGAATGGGTACGTCGTAGGCCGCCCAGTAGGGACCGTAGTGCGTGGCGTCTGGAGCCTCGTAGTTCGGAACCGCCACAATTAATGCGCCTCCTGCGTTCAGGCGGGTTCGAATCCACGCCAGGGTTTCGGCTGGATCTTCGAGGTGCTCCAAAACGTGAAACAACGTAACCGCGTCGTAGGTGCGGTCCTCATTCAAGTCGCCTCGGCGCTCCACCACCCGGCCGCGCTTCAGTTTTTCCTGCGCACGCTTGCGGGCTTCAGGAGACAATTCTATTCCGTCCACCGTCCAGCCCGCGCGTTCCGCGCGCCGCGTAAACACCCCGACCCCGCAGCCGTAGTCCAGCAACGCTCCTTTGGACTTTTTGGACGCCTGCTTGATCAAGCGGAGTTTCTGGCCGGACGCGAAGGACCTCGCCCACCCGTAGATCAATCCGAAAAATCCAGAATTTTGATCGTGGTGCGACGTGTACGCAGGACTTTCGTAGTAGGGCCCAATTTCGTCGGGGCGAGGACTGGTTATTCCGCATCCGCAGGACACACAAAAAGCAACATTGAACTTTTCGTGACTGACCATGTGGTCTATAACCGACATCGGTCGTTCGCGGTCGCTAGATCCGCAGCAGGGGCAATTGGTTACTTCCATAATGTTCCACGTGGAACTACCGGCCTAAATGGACCAGCAGTATTTGTATGTCGGCTGGAGAAACGCCCGAAACACGGCTCGCTTGGCCCACCGTTTCTGGCCGAAGCTTCGTTAACTTTTGACGGGACTCAATGCTTAAGGCGCTTATTCGCTCGAAGTCAAACTGTGCCGGAATGCGCACCGTTTCCAAGCGCTTAAGCTTATTAACCTGTTCCTGTTCCTTTTCGAGGTATCCTCGGTACTTCTCGTCAATTTCCACTTGCTCCCAAACCAGCACGTCCGCGGCGGGTCCTTCTTCTCCCAGGTGGGCGCGCAAACTCGCTAGTTCCAACTGCGGACGCGAGATCAGTGCCCGCAACGGGCCTTTTTGACGAAGGGGCGTGGTTCCTTGGCGCTCCAGATAGTCATTCCAGAAATCGGGGTCCGCCGTTTGCGAATCGATCCATTGTTCCACGTGGAACCGCGCCTGTTCTTTTTGCTCAAAGGCCGCCCACTGCGTGTCGCCTACCAGGCCAAGCTCGCGGCCCAAGGGGGTTAGGCGGCGGTCTGCGTTATCTTGGCGTAAGCTCAGTCGGAACTCCGCGCGGCTCGTAAACATGCGGTACGGCTCCTCGGTGCCTTTGGTAATCAGGTCGTCAATAAGCACTCCGATGTAGGCTTCGCTTCGGTCCAGAATAAAATCCGGCTTGCCCTTCACGGCCCTCGCCGCATTGATTCCTGCCATCAGGCCTTGGCACGCCGCTTCTTCGTAGCCCGTAGTGCCGTTGATTTGGCCCGCAAAATACAGTCCTTCGACGAGCTTCGTCTCCAGGCTGTGCTTCAGCTGGGTAGGCGGAAAATAGTCGTATTCCACGGCATAGCCCGGACGGAAGAAACGAACCTCCTCAAAGCCCGGAACCTTCTGAAGCGCCGCTCGTTGTACCTCCTCAGGAAGGCTTGTAGAGAAGCCGTTGATGTACATTTCTACCGTGTTCCAACCCTCGGGTTCTACAAAAAGCTGGTGGCTCGTTTTGTCTGCAAATCGATTAATCTTGTCCTCAATACTCGGACAGTATCGGGGTCCGCTGCTTTGTATAGCTCCATTGAACAGTGGGCTCCGGTCAAACCCGCTTCTCAGAGTCTCGTGAACCTCTTCTGAGGTATGGGCGATCCAGCAATGGCGTTGCTTCGCGAGGGGCTTCGACGCCCAGTAGCTAAAGGTTCCGGGGTGCGCGTCGCCCTCTTGAATTTCGAACTTGGCGTAGTTCAGACTTCGGCCGTCTATACGTGGCGGGGTGCCCGTTTTCATTCGCCCCGATTCAAAGCCAAACGACTGCAGGCAGGCCGTTATTCCCCGGGCACTGCCTTCGGCACTTCGGCCGCCGTTCATTTGCTTCGTGCCGATGTGCATAATTCCATTCAAGAAGGTTCCGCTGGTCAGTACCACCTTCGAACAGACAATTTCTTCGCCGCTATGAAGGACGACGCCACGAACTTTAACTCCGTCCAAAAGAACCTCGTCTACGGTGCTTTGAATGAAATCCAGATTCGGAATCGATTCCAGAGCCAGACGCCACTCCTCGGCAAACCGCCAACGGTCGTTTTGGGTGCGCGGACTCCACATGGCTGCCCCTTTGCTTCGGTTAAGCATGCGAAATTGAATGGCGGTCTTGTCAGAAATAATTCCGCTCCACCCTCCAAGCGCATCAATCTCTCGTACGATTTGCCCCTTAGCTACTCCGCCCATCGCAGGATTGCAGCTCATCTGGCCAATGGTTTGCATGTTCATCGTGACCAAAAGCACGCGACTGCCCAGCTTCGCTGCAGCAGCTGCCGCTTCGTTTCCGGCGTGCCCGGCGCCGACCACCACTACGTCGTACTTCATCATATGCTTGTTAGTTCCACGTGGAACATTCGGGGTGTGTGGCTAAATAGTAATCTTCTTTAGCGCGGATTTTTAGGCGCTGCTCCTCAGTGCGGTCATCGTAACCTATGCAGTGCAAAAGTCCGTGCACCAGGATGCGGTGCAGTTCACGCACCAAAGGTTCGCCCAGTTCTCGGCTTTGAAGAGCAATTTGATCCCATCCCAAGGCAAAGTCCGCCGAAATGGGAAGGGGCGCCTCCGATTCGGCAAAGGTTATTATGTCGGTGTCGTAGTCGTGGTTCAAGAACTGCATATTTAGCGCTATCATTTCCTTACTCCCGAAGGCTTTGTACGTGAGGCGTTCAATACTCGCCCCTTCAGATAGAGCAACCTGAAACAGCCATTCCGCACTTAGCTTTTTGGTAAAGCCTGGGATTCTCGGAAAATCAAAGCGTATCGCCACAGGAAATCTTTGCTACACGGGTCGCGTGGCGTCCGCCCTCAAAAGAGGCCTCGATGAACGCGTCCACACAGGCTAAACCGACTTCTTCGCTAATGAATCTACCGGGAAGGGAAAGCACGTTGGCGTCGTTGTGTTGGCGTGCTAGGCTGGCCAGCTCGGGTAGCCAACATAGGGCGCCCCGCACGCCTTCATGCGTGTTCACCGACATATTGATTCCGTTACCGCTTCCGCAGACGACAATACCTAGCTCGCTTTGGTTGCTCACGACGTCGCGCGCCACGGCATGGCCAAAGTCCGGGTAATCGACGGAATCCAACGAAAAGGTTCCTCGATCACATACCTCGTGGCCAAGATGGTTTAGGTGGGCTTTGATCGCTTCTTTAAGCGGAAACCCCGCATGGTCTGAACCAAGAGACAACTTCATGTTCGTAACGCGTTAATAAGTGATTAAAAAGTCTTAATAAGTCGTCATAACTCGCTTCCTCGCCTTGGTTATTAACCTATGCCTTGGTTAAGTGCCCTGGTTTTTCCCGTTAATCCATCCATGGAGTTATGGACAATTTAGCGAGGATATCCGGAATCACGACGCTTTACTTAATTATATAAAACTATGTAATTCAATAAGTTGTAATTAAAATGGTCGTTAATAACTTGTTAATTGTTTGGAATAACTCACTCGCGCAAGTTCCGCTCCAAAAAGTTATGCTACCTATTAACCGACCATTACTACTAGAATTATAAAAGGAATTTAATATTGGTTAAATGTTGAAAACGATGCCTTGCGCCAAAGGAAGGGCGTTGCCGTAGTTGAGCGTGTTGGTTTGTCGGCGCATGTAGGCCTTCCAAGAATCCGATCCGCTTTCGCGTCCACCCCCTGTCTCTTTTTCGCCGCCAAAGGCACCTCCGATTTCAGCTCCACTTGTGCCGATGTTGACGTTGGCAATTCCGCAATCTGAACCGTCGGCACTCAAGAAACGGTTTGCTTCCTGCATAGAACCGGTCATAATCGCCGAACTCAAGCCCTGAGGAACGTTGTTCTGAAGGCCGATGGCTTCTTCGAGGTCACGGTACTTCATGACGTAGAGCAGCGGAGCAAAGGTTTCATGCTGCACAATGCTCCAGTCGTTCTGCACCTCGGCTATGGACGGCATGACGTAGCAACCGCTGGAATATTCCGCGCCTTCAAGTTTTCCGCCGCGCAGGTGAAAGGTGCCTCCGGCCGCGTCCACCGCGTTCAGGGCGTCGAGGTACATGGCGACTGCGGCTTGATCGATCAAGGGTCCGACGTGGTTTTCTGCGTTAAGCGGAGATCCAATTTTTAGCTGTCCGTAGGCGTTTTTAATGGCGTCAATTACCTTGTCGAAGATGCGCTCGTGGATGATGAGTCGGCGCGTTGAAGTACAGCGTTGCCCGGCCGTTCCCACAGCACCAAACACGGCCGCAGTCACGGTCATTTTTAAGTCTGCCGTGGGCGTAACGATGATGGCGTTGTTGCCGCCGAGCTCCAAGATGCTACGGCCAAAGCGGGCTGCGACCTTTTGGCCTACTTCGCGGCCCATACGGGTGGAACCAGTGGCGGAAACTACCGGAATCCGAACGTCTTCAGAGAGCCGCACACCGATTTCTACGCCCCCGGTTACGATGCACGAAAGTCCAGCGGGAACGTGGTTTTCTTCGGCCACGCGGTTCCATAAAATTTGGCAAGCTACCGCGCACAAGGGCACTTTTTCGGAAGCCTTCCATACTACCGAATCTCCGCAAACCCAAGCAATGCAAGCGTTCCAAGCCCAAACCGCTACGGGAAAGTTGAAGGCCGAGATTACGCCGACGACGCCCACAGGGTGCCATTGCTCCATCATGAAGTGCTCGGGGCGCTCCGACTTCAGCGTGAGGCCGGCGAGCTGGCGCGACAGACCGACGGCGTAGTCGCAGATGTCGATCATTTCTTGAACTTCACCTTGACCTTCGGCGAGCGATTTACCCATTTCGTAGCTCACCAACGCGCCGAGCGCCTCCTTGTGCTGGCGAAGCAGGTTTCCGTACTGGCGAACCACTTCTCCGCGTTTGGGGGCGGGAACCGTGCGCCACTCCAGGAACGCGGAATGCGCTGCGGCAACCGCCCGATCGTACTGTTCGGGGGTGCTGACCGATACGCTGCCAATTACGCCTCCGTCGACCGGAGACGTGCTCGTAATGCGTTCGCTGTGGTCAAAAGACGTACTGCCGATCCAGGTTCCGGCGTTGTGGGCTTGAATTCCAAGCTCTTGAAGAAAGGAGAGGGATGCATTCATGGTTCAAAGGGCTAACCCCACAAAGGTAGCCCGTTGAACTCGGCCGCGAAGAATGGCTCAGCTTGCTTCCTCGAGTAAATGTTTGGTTTTCATGTACTCCTTCGGCGTTTGGTTCGTTTGGCGCTTGAATGCCGAAATGAAGTTGTTCACGTTGCTGTAGCCCACCGTGAATGCGAGTGAAGCTACGTTGTTGGATCCCAGATCGATAAGCCGCATGGCTTGCTGAATTTTGTGCTGGGTGATCAGCTCTTTGGGCCCAATTTTAAAGTGGCGAATGCAGGCACGCTGCAGCGAACTTCGGCTCATGTGCAGGGCGCGGGCCAAGCTTTCTACGTTGATGTTTTGGCGCAAACTCTTTTGGATCATCGCCACGATGCGTTCGCGCTCAGTCATTTCGGCGGGCGGAGCGTACTTGCTTCGCGGACACAGACTTAAAAACCGCTGCGCCTTGAGCACCATTACTTCCACGTCGAGGTCTGCGGCAAGGCAGTCCAAAGCGCCGTTGCGCAAGCTCTGAATTCGGTGGTTCACGCTACAGGGCGAAGAAACCATGAGCACCCAGAGCATATTGAGGTCGTCGACTTGGCCGAGCTCTTCCATTAGGGCTGCTCCGGCGTCGCTCGTGTGGCTGATGTCCACGATGGCGAGGTGGGGAAGACGCAAGCTGTTTTGCTCGGCCCACGAGCTTAAGTCGGGCGCGAGGCTTACCTCAATATGTTGGGCCCTAAGTGCTTCGTCGAAGCGCTTTCGCAGGCCTTCCTGAGGAGAAAGGACGAGAATCATGGGTGATTTGGTTCATTGGTTGGTCCAACGAATATAGAACAAACCCCCGGATTGCCCCAACCCAACCGGGGGCGCCTCCCAAGGAGTTAGGCAAAAAAAAACCGGCAGCGCGGGGCTGCCGGTCCTTGGGAGGTCTCGAGCGGATTCGAACCGCTGTACAAGCTTTTGCAGAGCCTTGCCTAACCTCTCGGCCACGAGACCATGGAGGTCTGCAAAAGTAGGCAAATACCGCGAACCCCGCGCGGCCTAGATGAACTTGGCTTAACGGCGCACGTCCCAGACCACCCGGACCGACTTGACGTCGCCGTCCAAAGGCGGATTGAGCTTGGCTAACGACAACTTAACTCGCTCAACCATAGGGTGTTCATCCATAATGCGCCGCGCCATTCGCTCCAAAACCGTTTCCAGAAGCTTGGCACGAACGGCCATCTCTTCGCTGACGATGCGGCGCAGCGCCACGTAGTCCACGGTGTCGTTGAGGTCGTCGGTTTCGGCGGACCCCACCACGTCCGCCCAAGCCCGCACGTTAATGAGGTAGTCGCTGCCAATAACGGCCTCTTCGGGCAGGCAGCCGTGAAAGGCGTACTCCCGCTGGTCGACCAGATCAATTCGGGTTTTGCGCTTCATGCCGGGTTAGCCGAGGGCGGCAATGGCAGATTCAACGCGGGCCTCGCATTCAACGCGACCGAGGAGCTCCATTACGCCAAAGATGCTGGGCCCCTGAGTGGTTCCGGCAACAGCGAGGCGCACGACCGGCCCCACCGCGCCAAAGCCCAGCCCCGTTTCGGCGAGAAACGCTTTAAACGCGTCTTCGAGCGCGGACTCCGTGTAGTTCGTCGCCGCCCAACGAAGCACTAAGCTGCGCAGGTGACCCGCCGAGTCGGCCGTCCACTTTTTTTCGACCATTGCCGCATCGTATTCGGCCGGCGGGGCAAACAGGTAGGGCGCGGCGTGAACGGCGTCGGACATGAATTCCGCGCGGTCCAAAAAGAGGCTTAAAGCCTTGGTGGCGAACGCGGAATCGACCGCGGCGCCAAAAGCTTCGGCGACCCCAGCCCGGTACTCGGCCGCGAGCACTTCGGGCGAGCGCAGGCGCAGGTGCTGCTGGTTGAACCACTTGGCTTTTTCAAAGTCAAAGCGGGCCCCCGCCTTGTGCACCTTGTCGATGGAGAAGGCCTGTACGAGCTCGTCGAGCGAGAAAATTTCTTGATTGGTGCCCGGGTTCCAGCCCAAGAAGGCCAGCATGTTTACAAAGCCCTCGGGGTAGAACCCCCGCTCGCGGTACCCGCTCGCGGTTTCGCCGGTCTCGGCGTTGGCCCAGTTGAGTGGAAAGACCGGGAAGCCCAAACGGTCGCCGTCGCGCTTGGACAACTTGCCGTTCCCGTCGGGGCGGAGCAAGAGCGGAAGGTGCGCAAATTCCGGCTGTTCCCAACCGAAAAAGCGGTACAGCAGCACGTGGAGGGGCGCCGAAGGCAACCACTCTTCGCCCCGAATCACGTGGGTAATCTCCATGAGTCGGTCGTCGACCACGTTGGCCAGGTGGTAGGTGGGCATGCCGTCGCCCTTGAGCAGGACCTTGTCGTCGAGGTTGAGCGTGTTGACGCTGACCCAACCGCGAATTCGGTCCTCAAACTTCACTTCTTCGTTGCGCGGCATTTTCACGCGGACCACATAGGCCTCGCCCGCGGCCAAACGGCGCGCCACCTCGTCTTCGGGCAGCGTCAAGCTGTTTTTCATCGACGTCCGCGTGATGCTGTTGTACTGCCAGTTGGGATTGCCCGCGGACTTGGCCCGCTCGCGGATCGCCTCCAGTTCTTCGGGCGTATCAAAAGCGTAGTACGCGTGACCGGCAGCCAAAAGCAGGTCGGCATAGGCGCGGTACATGGGCTTTCGGTCGGACTGGCGGTAGGGCGCGTGCGGCCCGTGGTCGGCGATTTGGCCGTTGACCCCGATGCCCTCGTCGGGCGAAATTCCGCACCAAGCCAAGGCGTCGACGATGTACTGCTCGGCGCCCGGCACAAATCGGGTCTGGTCGGTGTCTTCGATGCGAAGCAAAAAGTCTCCGCCCAACTTTTTGGCAAAGAGGTAGTTGTACAAAGCGGTGCGGACTCCGCCCATGTGGAGCGGGCCGGTGGGGCTGGGGGCAAAACGAACGCGAACGCGGCGGTCAGACATAGTAAAATCCTTGAGGGCCGCAAAGATACGGCGCCCGCAATCGCCCGCCCCCGCGCGAGGCCAAGCCCTTATCTTTGCCGCATGGAGCGCCAACTCAGCGAACAAGAACTTTTTCGACGCCAAGCACTGGGAGAACTCCGCGCTTTGGGCGTGGATCCCTACCCCGCGGCCGAAGTGCCCGTGACCCACCACGCGGCCGACATTTTGCACGGCTTCGCCGCCAACCCCGAGGGCTACGCCGAAGTCTGCGTGGCCGGCCGGCTCATGGCCAAACGCATCATGGGCAAAGCGTCGTTTGCCAGCGTGCAGGACAGCTCGGGCCGCATTCAGGTCTACGTCAACCGCGACGAAATCTGCCCGGGCGACGACAAAGCCCTTTACAACGATGTGTTCAAGAAGCACTTGGACCTCGGTGACTTTGTGGCGTTTTATGGCCACGTGTTCACGACGCAAACGGGCGAAATCAGCGTGCACGCCACCCGCCTTGAGGTGCTGAGCAAGTCGCTGCGCCCGCTTCCGACCGTGAAAAAAGACGCCGACGGCACGGTTTACGACGCGTTCAGCGACCCCGAACTGCGCTACCGCCAGCGCTACGTGGACCTCGTGGTGAACGAGGGGGTACGCGACGTGTTTGTGGCCCGAACCAAGATTTTTAGCGCGATGCGCCGAATTTTCAACGAAGCCGGCTACCTCGAGGTCGAAACGCCCATTCTTCAGCCGATTCCGGGCGGAGCCGCGGCGCGGCCCTTTGTGACGCACCACAACGCCCTGGACATTCCGCTCTACCTGCGCATTGCCAACGAGCTCTACCTCAAGCGCTTGATTGTGGGCGGATTCGACGGCGTGTACGAGTTTGCCAAGGACTTCCGCAACGAAGGCATGGACCGCACGCACAACCCGGAGTTTACGGTGATGGAAATTTATGTGGCCTACAAGGACTACCGCTGGATGATGGACTTCACCGAGAAGGCCTTGGCGCAGATCGCGCTTGAGGTCAAGGGCAGCCACACCTTCACGGTGGGCGGAACCGAGATTTCGTTCCAAGCTCCGTTTGCCCGCGTGCCCATTTTGGAGGCGATCAAAACCCACACCGGCCTGGACCTTTTGGGCAAAACCGAAGACGAGATTCGCGCCGCGGCCAAGTCCGTTGGGGTGGAGGTTTCGGAGGAAATGGGTTCCGGAAAATTAATCGACGCCATTTTTGGCGACCGCTGCGAGCACCACTACGTGCAGCCCACGTTTATTACGGATTACCCGGTGGAAATGTCGCCGCTCTGCAAGCGCCACCGCGACGACGACCGGCTGACGGAGCGCTTCGAGCTGTTCATCAACGGCAAAGAAATCGCCAACGCCTACTCAGAGCTCAACGACCCGATCGACCAGCTCGACCGACTTGAGGAGCAGCTCAAGCTCAGCGCCAAGGGCGACGACGAGGCGATGTTCATCGACTTAGACTTTGTGCGCGCCCTCGAGTACGGAATGCCCCCCACTTCAGGCATGGGCATTGGAATGGACCGCCTGACGATGCTGTTGACCGACCAGTCGAGCATCCAGGAAGTGCTGTTCTTCCCGCAAATGCGCCCCGAAAAGGCGGACTAAGCGCCGCGATTCCCGATGCTGTACCCGCCCGAGGCCGCCGACCTGCTTGATTTTCAGGCCGTCAAGGACTTGGCCGCGGAACATGCCGCGACCCGCAAAGGCCGAATCCGCCTTCGCGAGGCGGAACCCCGGGCCGACCGCGCCGCGGTGGAGCCCGAGCTCCTGCAGGTCGACGAGCTGCTGCGGCTCATGGAGCGGGGCCACTTTTTTCCGGCCGTGGCCGCTGCCGAAGTCGACGACGCCCTGCCCATGCTGCGCATTGAGGGCGCGGTGCTGACCGCCGAGCAGTGCCTCGCCATCCACGCCCAGTTTCAGGCCTACGCCAACGCCTACCGATTCATTGCCACGCACGCCGAGTTCGCCCCCACCCTGGATTCGCTGGCCCGGCCTTTTCCGCCGGAAGACGAAGTTCCGCGCCTCATCGAAGGCGTATTTGAGCGCAACGGCCTCGTGCGGAGCAACGCCTCGCCCGAACTTGCCCGCATCCGCGGCGACCTCGCTAAGGCCCGAGTGGCCGCCGACCGCATTTTTTACAAGGTCCTGCGCCGCTACGAATCCGAGGGCTGGCTTGGCGACATCCGCGAGTCGGTGA
>JBEGTJ010000015.1:0-22500 GCA_041179465.1 Bacteroidota bacterium
GGCATGCTGGGCATCGAGACGGTGCCCAAATCTTCGGCGGAACGCACCAGCAGCGGCAGCTGGAGGTAGCAAATGGTGGGGTCCATTCCCGAACTCTTGCCGTGGAAGTAGCATTCCATCTGCGCCATTTCGGCCTTCAGCGCCTTGAGCCGGGGGGCGTCGTTGGCCGCTTCAAGCGGCATGGGGTTTCGGGCGTAGCGGGCATACAGCGCCGCCACCATGGCCCCAGATGAGCCTACGCCGTAGCCTTGAGGAATGCTTGAGTCGAAGTAGAGTCCGCGGTCCAAATCGGAACGAAGGGCGCGCAAGTCCAGGTCGGCGGCCAGTGTGCCCAACGCCTGCAGCTCCTCGAGGTAGGCAGCAAAGCGGTCGAGCGACGCATTGGACTCCCGCTGCGCAAAGCTCGGTTCGCCCTCGGGCAGCCGAAGGACGCCCGAAAAACTCGTGTAGGGAATCGAGAGCGCCATGGCGTCGCGAATGACGCCGTACTCTCCGAACAGGAGAATTTTAGCGAAGTACTTGGGGCTCAAATTCATTGCTGCAAAGATACCGGTCCTTGGCCCACGCGGTCCGCAATTGTGCGGCCGTCTTTGCACCAAGGTTTCACCTGATCTTCAACAAACGCGCGGGCCGTTTGTTCATGCGCCGCCGGGTAGAGGATGTGGACGTTGGCTCCCGCATCCAGGGTAAAGCTGACGGGCACGCCGGTATCGCGGCGGAACGCGCGGATCGCCTCAATGATCTGAAGCGTAGGGGGGCGCATCAAAATGTAGCTCGGGCTACTGGACATCATCAATCCGTGCAGCGTGAGCGCCTCGAGTTCCACCAGTTCGATGAAGGCGTCGAGGTCGCCTGCCGCCAAAATCGGCTTAAGGGCGGCCAAATGGTCATGGGCTTGGGCAAAGCGCTGCGTGCGGAACGGATGCGCCTCCATCAGCTGGTGCCCAGCCGTGCTGCTGACCGCTTTTTGCCCTACGTCGACTAAGGCTACGGTGTCGCAGTAGGTGCGGAACACCTCGTGGACCGCTCCGGGGTAGCGCACGCCAAAGTCCTGGGACGATCCCGCCACTGAAGGGGTTTCGCCCCAAACGACGAGGCCGCCGTACACCGACCGGCACGCGCTGCCCGAACCCAAGCGGGCGAGTACCGACGCCTCCTGGCGCGGATCAGCCAACTCGTGCCCGAGCTGGACCGCCAAATCCACCACGCAGAGCGCCAGCGCGCTCATTCCCGAGGCGCTGCTCGCGATTCCCGAGGAGTGCGGAAACGTATTGTGGGTCTCCACCCGAAGTCCGTAGCGGGTAATCCAAGGATGGCGTTCGGCGATGCGCTCCACAAACTGCGCCACTTTGGGAACAAAGCTGGGCGTGTCCACCCCGTCTAAGGCCACGCTAATCCCTGGGGCGTCCTGCAGTTCCAAAGAAGTTTCGGTCGCGCAGGCGTCCAGCGTAAAGCTAATCGACGGATTGCTCGGAAGCTGCACGCCGTACTTGCCCCAGTACTTTACGAGGGCAATGTTGGAGGGGGCGCGAAAGGAAGACTTCATGGGGTTGGCTGCTGGCTGCTGGCTGCTAGTTGCTGGTTGCTAGTTGCTGGTTGCTGGTTGCTGGTTGCTGGTTTCTAGTTGCTGGTTGCTGGTTTTGGCCTCAACGGTAAACCCGAAGCGAGCAGCTAGAAACCATTTATGCACTTACGGCTTCGACTTCGGGTGCGATCTTTTTCACCATGCCCTGCAGGGCCTTGCCCGGACCGACTTCATAAAAGTGGGTCGCGCCGTCGTGGACCATCGCCAGCACGGACTGGGTCCAGCGAACCGATCCCGTGAGTTGGGCTTTCAAGTTGGCGCGAATGGCTTCGGGGTCGCTCACGGGTGCGGCCACCACGTTTTGGTAGATGGGGCAGCGGGGTGCAGTGATGGGTACGGCATCAAGGGCCTCAGCGAGGCGCGCGCGGGCCGGTTCCATAAGCGGGCTGTGAAACGCCCCGCCCACCGGCAAAATCAACGCCCGCTTGGCCCCGGCCGCGCTGCACGCAGCGCACGCGGCTTCCACCGCGGCGCGCGCGCCACTGATCACTAACTGACCGGGAGAATTGTAGTTGGCGGGAACCACCACGCCGGGCGTATCGGCACAAATCTGCTCGACCTGCTCGTCGGGGAGGCCGAGGATGGCGGCCATGGTTGAAGGCTCGGCGTCGCAGGCGTCCTGCATCGCCAGGGCGCGCTCGGCCACGAGGCGGAGGCCGTCCTCAAACCGGAGCGCTCCCGCAGCCACGAGGGCCGAAAACTCTCCGAGCGAGTGGCCGGCGACCATGTCGGGCTGAAAATCGGCCCCAAGTGAGGCGGCTTTGGCCACGCTGTGTACAAAAATTGCGGGCTGCGTCACCTTCGTTTGGGTGAGGTCCTCCATGCTCCCGTGGAACATCAGATCGGTGAGGCCAAATCCGAGCACGGCATCAGCCTGGGCAAAAAAATCACCGTGGGCGGCGAACAGATCCTGCCCCATTCCGGGTGCTTGGGCCCCTTGGCCGGGAAAAACGTAGGCTTTTTTCATAAACAATCAGAACTAAGGCCCCGCTTAGGGCATGAACATGAACTTATTCGCCGTAGTACTCCACGGCATTGTTTTCGGTTTCCACGACCCGCACGCAGTGCAGCGCAGCCCCAAACCCGGCGACGGGTGCAGCTAGCTGCTTCCAAATTTCCATGGCGAGGTTTTCGGTCGACGGCAAAATTCCGAGCATGAACGTCGCGTCGTGGTTGAGGTGCTTGTGGTCGAGCGGCTCGATCACGTACTTCATCATGAGCGCCTTCAGGTCGACGAGGTTCATCACGAAACCCGTCTGCGGATTCACCTCGCCCTTGACCGTAACCCAAACTTCGAAGTTGTGCCCGTGGCCGTAGTCCCACGAACACTTGCCAAAAAGGCGCTGGTTTTCCTCGGGACTGAGTGCCTCGTTGTACAGTCGGTGCGCGGCGCTGAACACCTCGCGGCGTTGAATGTGCACCACGGGTTACTTGGCTTTAACCAACTTGGTCTTCAGCGGCTTGCCGGGGGCGGTGCGGAACGTAACCTGGGCCGCAGAGGCATTCTGGACCCCGGGAACCGACACGCGAAGGCTGGCCTCGCCTTTGGTTCCGAGTACGACTTCGTCGCGACTGGAATACTTTACCTGAAACGCGGGGCTCGTCCAGCTGCCGTTTTGCTCCACCTGAACCGACTGTATGCTCAGGGACTGCTGCACCGGCTTCGTGACGTTGATTTGAAGCCCTTGGGTCGAAGTGCCCAATTCAAACTTAGGAGCGCCGCAGCTGGTGAGCGCGCCCACCGCGAGGGCGACAACGCCCATTCGTAAGGTTCGTGTTGAAATCATGCTGCAAAGGTCGCAAATTACCACGAACCTGAGGCGCCGCCGCCGCCAAAACTTCCGCCGCCGAAGCCTCCGAAGCCTCCGCCGCCGAAGCCTCCCCCGCTGCGGCCGCCAAAACCTCCGCCCGAGGGAAATCCGCCCATGGGGCCAAACCACATGCCGCGGGACCCGCTGCCGCCGCCCCAGCCGCCCGAATTGCTGCGGCGTGCCAGCACGATGAAGGCCAATACGGCGACAAGGACGGCGCCTACCGGAAAACGCCGTTCCTTTTCTGAAGCGACCGCCTCAAATTGGCCGGACAGGCGTTGGGCCACCTCGGTTGCCAGGCCTTCCAGTCCCGCCGCGTAGGCCTGCTCGCGAAAGGCTGGTTTGAGCGTGTTTTCAATGAGTTGGTGGCTAACCAGGTCGGTGATGGTGGGCTCCAGGCCACGGCCTACCTGAATGGCCATTTTGCGGTCGTCGAGGGCGATCAGCACGAGCATTCCGTTGTCGGTTTCGGCTTGGCCGATGCCCCAGGCTTCTCCGGTTTGGGCCGCCACGAAGTTGAGGTCGTCGTTGACGCGGTCGACAAAAAGCACCGTAATTTGGGTGGAAGTCGAGTCGTTGATGGCGGTGAGTACCGATTCGAGGCGCGCTTCTTCGTCGGCTTGCAGCACGGGCGCAACGCCGCGCCACACCACTAGACCCTCGCTCGGGCTGGGTTTTTCCCAAGGTTGGGCGTGCAGCCCTGCGCTGAGAAGGAGCAAAAGAGCGAGCAGCCTCATCCGCGCGACACTTCGTTGCTGAGTTCGTCGCGGTCGCTTGGTCCTTGGTGCGGAAAATGCTCGGCGAGCGCACGGCCCGCCTCAGCGATCCCGTACTCAAGGGCTTCGACCCATCGATCGGCCTTGAGTTCCGGAATCATGGCGTCCCGGATTCCGTCCCAAAAGCCTTGGCCCACGCGTTCGTGGATGCCCTGGTCTCCGAGGACGGCGAATTTGTGGCTCTCGAGCGCGAGGTAAAATAAAATCCCGTTGCGCTCGGCCGTTTGGTGCATGTTCAGCCGGCGAAAGGCCTTCTGGGCGTCCTTTAGGGCGTCGCCGCTGCAGGTGTCGTTCAGGTGCACGCGAACTTCGCCCGAGGTCACGCGCTCGGCGGACTCAATCGCCGCAACGATGCGCTGTTCGTGTTCGGGCTGGACCTTCATTACTCGAAGCTCACTTCGGGGGCGTCCTGGGCCTCGGCCTCGGCTTCGAAGTATCCGCGAGCTTCAAACCCGCCCATTGCGGCGACGATTGAAGTAGGGATGCGCTTAACTGCCGAGTTGTAGGTGCGCACCTGTTCGTTGAAGCGGTCGCGTTCTACATTGATGCGGTTTTCGGTGCCTTCGAGCTGCGACTGAAGGGCCAAGAAGTTCTGGTTGGCCTTGAGGTCGGGGTAGCGTTCTACCGAAACGAGCAAGCGGCTCAGGGCTCCCTTGAGTTCGCCTTGGGCCTTCTGAAAGGCGGCCACTTTTTCGGGGGTGAGGTCGTCGGCCGAGATTTGAACTGAGGTGGCTTTGGAGCGCGCTTCGATGACGCCGGTAAGGGTTTCTTGCTCAAAGTCGGCGTATCCCTTGACGGTAGACACCAGGTTGGGGATGAGGTCCGCACGACGCTGGTAGGCCGATTGGACGTTGGCCCACTGGCTTTCGGTGCTTTCACTGAGGCCAACCAAACGGTTGTAGGCGCCCACGCTCCACAAAATGAGCAGGACGAATACGCCTAAGACAGACAGCAAGATGATCGTTGAACGGTTCATGGTAGGGTTTTAATGGTTTTAACGAATTGATCCAATTCGGCCTTCACTTTCTGCAAACGCCGTACCACGTCTTCGTGGTCGATTTGGTCTTCGGGAGCGTGCTTCAGTTTGAGCCGGGCGCCTTCGAGCGTGAAACCGCGTTCCTTCACCAGGTAGTGAATTTGGCGGAGTTTTTCCATGTCTTTGGCCGTGTACTTGCGCGCACCTGACTCCGATTTTTTGGGCTGGAGCTCGGGGAACTCCTTCTCCCAAAACCGCAGCGTCGACGTTTTGAGGTCAAACATCGCGGCGGCTTCGCCGATGCTGTAGTAGCGCTTGGTGAATTCCGTCGGAATCATCAGTCGAGGGATTGGTTGTTGGCGGCCGCCTGCGCCAGCAGCTGGTTGTACTGAGCAGGGGTGAGGTCGTTGAAGAAGAAGTTGATGGGGTTTACCCGCTGCCCTTTGTAAATGACTTCGTAGTGCAGGTGGGGACCGGTGGATTTGCCCGTGTTGCCGACGTAGCCGATGAGGTCGCCGCGCTTGATGCGCTGTCCTTGGCGGCGCACCACTTTGCTCATGTGGGCATACAGGGTGTGGTAGCCGTAGCCGTGGCTGATGGTGAGGTGCTTGCCAAAGCCGCGCCCCCCGTACAGCTCATTGGAGACCACCACGCCGTCGGCCGTGGCGTAGATGGGGGTTCCTTGGCGGGCCGAAAAGTCGATGCCTTGGTGCATTTTGCTGACCTTGAACATCGGGTCTACGCGGTAGCCAAAGCCCGAAGAGAGTTTGATTCCGGGCTGGTCCTTGACGGGGCGGATCGCGGGAAGGGCCTCGAGGATTTGGCCTTTTTTCTGGGCCAGCTCTGCGACCTCGTCGAGGCTGGACGAGTGCACCGCCAGGCGTTTTTTCAGGTCGTCGACGCGCCGAAGGCTCCGCTCGAGCAGGGTTTCGTTGGAAAGTCCGCGGATGCGTTCGTAGCTCGAGCCGCTCGTGGGGAGTCCGCCCTGGCGCACCCAAGTGGCGGGCGGTTCCGATTCCAAAATGACGCGGTAGATTTCGTTGTCGCGCCGCTCCAATTCTTCGACGACCCCCGAAAGTTCCTCCATCTGGTCTTCGAGTTCGGCGTAGGTCTGTTCCGAAATTTCGAGCTGGCGCTTCAAGGCCCGCTCCTGCGGAGAATCCATGAAGTACTGGATCGCAAAGAAGAAAATGAGCCCCATCAGCATGGAGCCAAGCAGGAACAACGAGGTATCGCGCAGAATGTGCTTCCACGTGCGCTCGACCTTGTGGTAGGCCAGCGTGAGCGGGTCGTAGATGTACTTAGCGCGGCGCATACTTTTGTATCCTTCAAAAGTAGGCAAAACCACCCGCATGAATCCGAACGAACTCCGCCAGGCATACCTTGATTTTTTCGCGACCAAAGGCCACGTCATCGTGCCTTCGGCGCCCTTGGTGATCAAGGACGACCCTACGTTGATGTTCACCAACGCGGGCATGAATCCGTTTAAAGACGTCTTCATCGGCGCCAAGCCCGTGGTGCACGCGCGGATTGCCGACAGCCAAAAGTGCCTGCGCGTCAGCGGAAAACACAACGACCTCGAGGAAGTAGGCATCGACACCTACCACCATACGCTGTTTGAAATGCTCGGCAACTGGTCGTTTGGCGACTACTTCAAGCAGGAGGCGATCGATTGGGCCTGGGAATTTCTGACGCAGGTGTGCAAGCTCGAGAAGGACCGCCTGTACGTAACGGTTTTTGGTGGAGACCAAGGCGACGGCTTGGCCTCAGACGAGGAGGCCAAGGGAATGTGGCTCAAGCACCTATCGCCCGACCGCATTTTGTACGGAAGCAAGAAGGACAACTTCTGGGAGATGGGCGACACGGGGCCCTGCGGTCCCTGCTCCGAAATTCACGTCGACCTGCGCGGGGCGGCCGAACGCGCGGCGGTCGACGGCGCCACGTTGGTCAACAACGACGATCCGCAGGTGATTGAAATCTGGAACTTGGTGTTCATGCAGTTCGAGCGCAAGGCCAACGGATCGCTCGTAGCGCTGCCTGCCCAGCACGTCGACACCGGAATGGGCTTCGAGCGCTTGGCTCGCGCCGTCGTGGGGGCCTCGTCGAACTACGACACCGAGGTGTTCAAGCCCTATCTGCGCCGACTCGAGGAACTGAGCGGCCTGAGGTACGGAGAGAACGAGCGCACCGACATCGCCATGCGCGTGGCTTCAGACCACATTCGCGCGGTCGCGTTTGCGGTGGCCGACGGCCAACTTCCGGCCTCCAATGGGGCGGGCTACGTCATTCGACGCATTTTGCGCCGCGCCATTCGCTACGGCTACAGCACCCTGGGCTTCCGCGAACCGTTTATGGCGGAACTGGTGCCGGTCATGGTCGGCACGATGGGCGCTGCCTTTCCCGAACTCGCCGCCCGTGCCGCGTTCATACAGCAAGTGATCCGCGAAGAAGAACTCGCCTTTTTGCGCACCCTGGAATCGGGACTGAAGCGCCTCGACGCCTCGCTGGCAGACGCCACGGTCCTTTCGGGCGAGCGCGCCTTCGAGCTCTACGACACCTTTGGTTTTCCGCTCGACCTGACCTCGCTGATTTGCCGCGAACAGGGCAAGTCGGTCGACGAGCAGGGGTTCGCCGCCGCGATGGAGGCCCAAAAAAGCCGTTCGCGCCAGGCCTCCGCACAAAAGGTGGGCGACTGGACGGTCCTGAGCGAGGGGGCCAGCGACGTATTTGTGGGCTACGACCAGCTGTCGGCACCGTCCCAGCTGCTGCGCTACCGAAGCGTGGAAACGGCCAAAGGCCCCGTGGTCCAAGCTTGCTTTTCGCCCACGCCCTTCTACCCCGAAGGCGGCGGACAGGTAGGCGACCAAGGCTGGGTCGTGTTTGGCGGCGAGCGCATTGCCGTGCGGAACACGACCAAAGAGACCGGCATGATCCTGCACCACCTGGAGTCGGAACCGACCCAGTGGACCGCTGAGGTCACGTTGACGGTGGACGGCGAACGCCGTTCCGCCTCGGCCCAAAACCACAGCGCCACGCACGTGCTGCACCACGCGCTGCGGAGCGTGCTGGGTACGCACGTCGAACAGCGCGGTTCGCTGGTGTCTCCGGAGACGCTGCGGTTCGACTTCAGCCACTTTCAAAAGGTTACGGCCGACGAAATGGACCGCATCGAGGAGCAGGTGTCGGAGGCGATTCGCGCCAACCATCCGTTGGTGGAGCGGCGTTCCGTGCCCATTGCCGAAGCCAAGGCCCTCGGCGCCATGGCCCTTTTTGGCGAGAAGTACGGGGAATCCGTGCGCGTAATCCAGTTCGGACCTTCGGTGGAACTCTGCGGGGGAACCCACGTCGCGGCCACGGGAATGCTCGCGCCGTTTGTGCTGGTTTCGGAATCGAGCGTCGCCTCGGGGGTGCGCCGCATTGAGGCTCTTTCGGGTGCTTCGGCCGAGGCCTACCTCAAAGGAATTCGCCGTCAGTGGAATGAGGTAGTTGAAGAGGCTAAAAATGCGCATCCGGCAGCGGTTCTCCACGACTTGAGGGGGCAAGTAGCCGAGCTCAAGAAGAAGCTCGAATCGGCCCAGCGCGCGCAGGCTTCAGGCGCCGAGGGCGACCTGCTCCGCGACGCTGCGCCGCACGCCGGCCTGCGTTGGGTTGCCGCTCAGCTTCCTTTGGGCGCGGCTGCCGCCAAGGACCTCGTTTTTGGCTTGACCAAGGCCAATCCCGACCTGGTGATTCTTGTGGCCATCGAAGAAGACGGCAAAGCGCAGGCCCACCTCGCCGCCGGAGCCCAAGCCGTGTCCAAGGTCCATTCGGGCAACTGGGTGCGCGAACTGGGAGTCCACATTCAGGGTGGCGGCGGAGGCCAAGACTTTTATGCTTCGGCAGGAGGAAAAAATCCCGCTGGAATCCCTAACTTACTGAACGCATTCCACGAAAAATGGCAAAATTTAGCCTAGTCCTAGCGGCCTTGTTGGTCGGCTCGAGCCTTTCGGCACAGGTTTACTACACCGACAGCGACGTGCGCGAGCGAAGCCTGTCGATTGCCCCATGGGTGCAAGCCAACAGGGTGTTTCGCCGCACGGTGGGCGAAGTCGTCGGTACGCAGCCCGAGGTAACCGACGTGTTTCGGGGTTCTTTGGGCGGAGCCTATGGTCTGGCTCTAAATGCGCACATTAAACCCTTTCGCCTCGGCCTCGACGTGGCGCAGAGCAATTTTGCCTACCGTCAAGGGCCCGACCGCGAGACCTTACTGCGCACCCAAAGCAACTACCTCCTGATTCGGGGGCGCCTGGGCTTTGCGACGGAGGTTTCGGACATCACCACCCTAGAGGTCTGGGTTCCCCTCGCGTACCGCCGTCTTCAATCGGTGCAGCGCGACGGGATTTCGACCGAAGTGGCGCGTACCATGACGTCGGCGGGGATCGAATTGGGGTCGTCCATCAAACTGAACGAAAACTGGAGCTGGTACGGACTCGTGGGCCTGGACAACGGCTTCGCGGAGTTTGAGGCGAGCCCGACCACGGCCTACAAGGAGTATCCGCTATGGATTTCGCTTTCGAGCGGAATTCGCTACGCGCTCTAAACCTCGGGCTCAAGGGCGGCGACCGCCCGCTCAAGGGCCATTCCGCGCGACCCCTTGACCCAAATGCTGCGGCACTGGGGCGGATTGCTTCGCCATTCTCGGACGAGCTCCTCGGTCGTCAGAACCGAGGTGTAGGGATGCACAGTGGCGGCGAATAACGGACCTACCAGCACCGCGCGGACGATGCCCAGCGACCGCATGACGTCGACCATTTTTTGGTGGGCCTCGGCGGCGTACGCTCCAAGTTCAAAGAGGTCTCCGGCGACGTAAAGGGTGTCTTGGGGTTCCAGTCGGGGCGCGGCGTTGCGCAGGCTGGCCTCCATGCTGCTGGGGTTGGCATTGTAGGCATCCATGAAGACGCGGTAGCCGTGGACGCTGCGCCATTCGCCGCGGTTGTTGTGCGGAACGTAGGCCTCAATCCCCCGGGCAATGGATTCGTTGCTCAAGCCAAAGTGTGCCCCGAGGGCCACGGCGGCGGCCAGGGCGCGGTCCTGAAAATCGCCGATAAGGTGGCTTTGGGCTCGTTGTCCCTGCCATTCGATGGCCATTCGGCCCTGCTCGTCTGCCTGGAACCTGCAGCCCGCACCGAACACCGTTCGCGGACCGCTGCTTTCGGCAAGTTGGCGTTCGTCGCCGCAGTAGACGAGGGCTTCGCCTCCCACTTCGGCGAGGTACCGGTAGAGTTCGGATTTGCCTTTGATTACGCCTTCTGGGCCGCCAAAGCCTTCGAGGTGGGCCAAGCCAAAGTTGGTGACGTACCCCAAGTTGGGTGCCGCAATGCGAGAGAGTTCGTCAATTTCTCCCTGATGGTTGGCACCCATTTCGACAATGGCGACTTCGTGCTCCGGAAGGAGGCGCAGCAGCGTGAGGGGCACGCCAATGTGGTTGTTCAGGTTGCCGTGCGTGGCCAAGACATGAAACTTTTGCTGGAGGACCTGCGCAAAAAGCTCTTTAGCCGTGGTTTTGCCGTTGCTGCCCGTCAATCCCACTACCGTTTTGCCCCACTTCATGCGGTGGTAGTGCGCCAAACCCTGAAGCGCTTTGAGCACGTCGGGCACCCAAACGACGCGGGGATCGTCGGCATCCAATCCCTCCACTTGCTCGTCGACGATCGCGAGGCTAGCCCCCTGCGCCAGCGCTTGGGGGGCGAAAAGGTTGCCGTTGAACGAGGCACCGCGGAGGGCAAAAAAAATCTGCCCCGAAGCCAGTGTGCGGCTGTCGGAGCAGACTCCTACGCGCGCATCAAAGCGCGCATACCATTCGTTCATGGTCCTACGGACGGTAGCGAACGAACTTATCTTGCTTGGGCTTCGGTGACGACTTCGTGCGCTTGCTCGACTCGTTCTGGAATCCTACGCGGTCCATAGCGCAGCGGAATCCAATGTAGTCCGTAGCCTGGTCCTGCTCGAGGTAGCGGCGTGAACCGGGCGAAAGCCAGTAGGCACGGTCGCGCCATGATCCGCCCTTGTACACGCGGGTCGTGTTGCCGATCAACGTGGTTTCTCCGTACTTGTACATTTGGTCGCCCGTCTCTTCCTCACCGGCATTGCGGTAGTTGAGTGACGATTCTACGTCGCCGTCGAGGAAGTCGCGGTAGTCCGACTTCTGGTAGTTGCGGCGCTTCAGGTTCTCTTCAACCGTCACGGCGCGCTGCGGAAGCTGTCCCGGCAGGCGAACCAGCACGCTGTCGCCGTTGGCGTTGCGCTCGTACTGAGGCTCGGTAAGCACGGTAAGTTCGCCCAGGCCTTCGTAGTTGTCGTCAAACGTCTTGAACTCGTTACCGCGGTAGGGACGGTGGTCGTCCATGTCTTGCGCCGAGAGCGGACGGTACACGTCGAGCACCCATTCCGCTACGTTACCGGCCATGTCGTACAAACCAAAGTCGTTCGGGGGGTAGAACTTCACCTGCATGGTAATGTTGGCCTGGTCGTTCAGGTAGCCACCCATACCCATGTTGTCGCCGCCGCTGAGCTTGTAGTTCGCGAGCATGTCGCCCTGAACCTTCTTGTCTTTGTTGCGGACCGAAGAACCGTTCCACGTGTACTTGTTGCGGTCGATTTGGCGGTTGTACACGCGCTGGCCGATTTCGGCGTAGGCGGCGTATTCCCATTCGGCTTCGGTCGGGAGGCGGTATTTCGGAAGCAAAATGCCGTCTTCGATGCGCGCCGGGCGGCCTTCCTTGCCAAACACTTGGGCGGGACTGAGGTCCTTGAGGCCTTTGCGGTTTTGCTGGGTGTACTCACCTTGCTTGTAGAGGTAGACTTCGCTGTTGAAGTTTTGGTCGTCCGCTTGGGTATTCATCACGTTGAGGATGCCCTTGTCGATCAAAATTTGCTCGTTCACGCGGTCGGTACGCCACTGGCAGAAGCGCATAGCTTGCTCCCAGTTCACGCCTACGACGGGGTAGAAGTTGTAGGCCGGGTGGCGGAGGTAGTTCTCCACGTACATGTCGTTAAGCCCCATTTTGTCGCGCCACACCAAGGTGTCGGGCAAGGCCGATTGGTAAATCTGGGGGTAGTAGTCGTAGTCGTACACGCGGCGAAGCCAGTAGAGGTATTCGCGGTAGTCGGCGTTGGTCACTTCGTTCTCGTCGAGGTAGAACGAGGCCACGGTTACGCGGCGGGGCTGGTTGTTCCAGTCCTTGATGACGTCCTCTTCGACGCGGCCCATGATGAAGGTTCCGCCCTCGATGAACACGAGGCCCGGACCGGTTTCTTGGCCCTTGTACTTGAGGTTAATTTGAAATCCGCCGTTTTTGCGGTCGTTGTACGACATGCCCGTAGAGTTCGAACGGGTCTTCGCGCAACTCGAGGCGAGGAGCAGTACCGCACCCAGGGCGAGGGTTGAAGAAAAAATAGAACGCTTCATGGTGGGGAAGGTTAAAATTTGGGGCACTTGACTTCGCTGTAGCGCGAACGGCGGCTACGGCAAGGGAACTGGTACGAAAGCGAAACTTCGTGCGCTCCACCCAGAACGTTGCCCAGTGCTGAAATCGTATAGTCGTAGGAGTAGCCGAACTTCCAGGGGACGTCGTTGGGGGCGATGCCAATGATCGCGATCAACGCGTCGGGGTTCGTGCTGACCACGCCAAGGGCTTGGCGGTAGCCCAGTCCGCCCGTGAGCACGCCGCGGTTGAAGGACACGCCGGCCGTCATGTGGTGCGCGCCGCCTTGAGTTTGGTACACAATATTGGGAATCAGCAAGTTGTCCAGGTCGTTGTAGAGGCGCTTGCGTCCGAGGGGAATCGTCGCACCGGCCTGCGCGGTCACCTTGATGGGCAGGGTTGAGGTGCTCAAGAAGGCCTCGTTGGGCTGCGTCACGTGGTGCGCCGAGGCACCCACATAAAAGTTCTCGGTAAATCCAAGCATGCCAAAGCTCAAATCGAACTGCTGTACGCTGGTTTGGTCGGGACGAATCTCGTTCGTGGGCTTTACGAACCCGAAGAACGGGTCAATCATGTCGGGAAAGGTCAGGTTGTTCCAGTTCAGCGAGCGCTGGCGAAACGTAGCCTGCGCGCCAAACAGCAGCATGAAGTCGCGGTTGACCTTGAGGTGGTAGGAATAAATTCCCGAAGCTTCGGTCAGGGAAAGGTCGCCGTTGGCCGCTTCGTCCTGCATAATCATCAGTCCGATCCCGCCGTTTAGGCCGTCTACGTACTGGTCGTAGGACGCCGAAAACGTCTGGTACACGCCCAAACTGGGGTACTGATTTCGGTAGTTGGTGGTCACGCGCGGGCACTGCTTGACTCCTGCAAATGCGGGATTTAAGTACAGCGGATTGGCGTAGTACTGAGTGAAATGGGGGTCTTGCGCTTGGGCGGACCAAGCGTGAACGGTGAGGAGTGCGACTGCAATCAGGCGTCGTAGGGCCATGGAGTAGGGCATCATTAGAAGCCACAATTATACGATTTTCCGAGCGTTTGTAAACGATTTCTCGAAAAACCGCGTTGGACTTTACGAACTTTGAACGCAGAATGAGGCTTTTTCGTACGTATTTGCTCGCCCTTTTTGGCCTGCTTCTGTCGGGTCCAGGGGCCCTTTGGGGGCAGGTTTGGCCCGCGCAGTCGGTACTAGCTCAAGGAAATTGGGCCGAAATATCTACGTCAGAAGAGCACATTTACCGACTGAGCGGCGCCGACCTGCAGCAGTTGGGGCTGGGAACCCCTCCGTTTTTGACCGAAAAGTTGGGGGTTTGGGGGCGGCCGGCCGGCGTGATGAGCGAACTCAATTCGGCGACGGGAGCGGCCAGCGACCTTCTTCCGCTGCCGCTTCGCGTTGAAGACGGCGGCGACGGGCAGTTGTCCGCCAACGAGTACCTGTACTTTATCGGTCAAAGTCCGCACGTGTGGAACTTCGACAGCAGCTCCAACCGCTGGCTGCGGCCCAACCACCCCTATGCCGACGCGCAGACCTACTTGGTGACCACGACCGAAGGGGGGCGGGCGATGTCCAACTACGCAACGCCCAGCGGGCCAGTGCGTCCGGCGAACCGTTACCAGCATCTGGCGTGGGCGGAACAGGACGCGGTAAACCTGGTGGGAAGCGGTCGGGCTTGGTTCGGCGACGTGCTGGACTTCAGCCTGATCAAGAAGTTCGATTTGGGGCTTTCGCGCCTTGACGCGCAGTCCGTGGCCCGATTCATCGTGTCGGGCGCGGGACGCAGCACCGTGTTTGGACCGAAACTCGAGTTGCGCACCGGCCAGGGCTTTGTCGGTAGCAGCACCTTTCAAACCGTTTCGGGAGTAAACGGAGACACCTACGCCCGCCAGTTCACGCAGTCCTGGACCCAAGTTTCGGTGGGGGCCAATTGGGAAACCGCCGACGTGGAACTGGAGCGGAGCGCCAATCCGGCCGCCAAGGCGTGGATCGACTACGTGGCGGTACAGGCCGACGCGCCGTTTGCGTACCAGGCCGGCAGCATTCAGGCCTACCGATTTTTGCCGGCGGACTCGGCCCGGCTGCTTCCTGCCGCGCCTACGGGGACCTGGATTTGGCGCACCCGTTCCGACGGAAGCGCCTTGGACGCGCAAAGCGTGGATCCGGCAAGCCGAACCTTGGCTCCGGGTGCGGCCCACGTGGTGTGGTACCTCGCTCCCGAGGCGGCCCGTACGCCTTCATTGGGGACCCGCGTTCCAAACCAAAACCTGCACGGCATGCCGTCGGTGGACTACGTCATTTACACGCCCAACGAGTTTTTGCCGGCCGCCGAAGACCTCGCCGAGCTGCACCGCGCCCGCGGACTCAAGGTCGCGGTGGTCGACGTAGCTCAAGCCTACCGCGAGTTCTCGGGCGGCGTACAGGACCTCATGGGGCTGCGCAACCTGCTGCGCATGCTGTGGTCTCGCCCGTCCGATTCGACCCAGCTTCAGTACCTCTTGCTCTTCGGCGACGCGTCGTACGACTACAAGGGGCGGCTCACGCCCAAGCAAAACTGGGTTCCGGCCTACCAATCACCTTCGAGCATGAGCATCAAGACGTCGTTCGTCTCCGACGACTTCTTTGGCTACCTCGACCTGGGCGAAGGCGGCAACCTGGCGGCCTCGACGCTCGATCTGGGAATCGGGCGCATCCCCGTGAATTCCCTCGAACAGGCGCGGGGTGTGGTCGCCAAAATTCGCCGGTACGCCGACCCGGAACAGTCGTTGGGTCCCTGGCGCCAGCGGGTGCAGTTCGTGGCGGACGACGTCGACGAAGACTGGGAGCAGATTTTGACCCTCGTGGCGGACCGCATCGCCGAGCGCGTCGACACGCAGCACGCTGAATTCGACGTCCGCAAGCTTTTTTCAGACGCCTACGCCCAAGTGTCGAGCGCCGGAAATCAGTCGTATCCCAAACTTCGGGAGGACCTTTTGCGCTCCGTGAACGAAGGAAACCTGATAACGACCTACATCGGCCACGGGGGCGAGGTAAACTGGGCCAGCGAAGACATTCTGCAAATTGACGACTGCCGTTCGTTCACGAACCGGAGCTTTTTGCCGCTCTTTATTACGGTCACGTGCGAGTTTTCGCGCTACGACGATCCCTTGCGCACCTCCGCCGGAGAGGAGTTGATGGTGAATCCCGAGGGCGGAGCCGTCGCGCTCCTCACGACCACGCGGGCCGTTTTTGTCGGCGGGGCGACCCTGCTGACCGACAGCGTATTTAATGTAGTGCTTCAAAAAGAAAACGGAGCCTACCAAACCCTCGGTCAGATCATTCGGAAGGCCAAGAATTCCGTAAGCACCGGGGACAAGCTTCGCTTTACGTTGCTGGGCGATCCGGCTTTGCGGCTCAACGGCCCCGAGGAGCGCATTCAGGTCGACGAACTGGAGGTATTTGATCCCACGTTGGGGCAATGGGCTGCGGCCGACAGCGTCCGCGCCCTGGACCTGGTGCGGTTGCGCGGCTCGGTACTCCAAACGTCGGGAGTGCGGGACACCAACTTCGAGGGAACGGCGCGGCTGCGCTTGTACGACAAGGTGCAGCCCAAGGCCATGCTCGACAACGACAACGTGGGCTACGAGACCTCCTATGGGTTTCGGAATCAGTTGGCGTACCAGGGCACCGTCGACGTGAAGTCTGGGCAGTTTGCCGCCGAATGGCGCATGCCGCTCGACGTCGTGCTGGCCTGGGGAAAGGGCAAGCTGCTGGCCTACGCCCAGAGCACCGACCGCGATGCCGCCGGGGCCATGGGAGATGTTTGGATTGGCGACTTGGCCCACAGCGCCCCAGTCGACACGGCGGGTCCCGCGCTGCGGGTGTTCATGGACGACACCAACTTTGTCAGCGGCGGAATCACCGGGTCGAGCCCCTTGGGCTTGGTGCGCCTCGCCGACCCCAACGGGATCAACGCCATTGGTGCGGGCATCGGCCATGACTTGGTGGGATTCTTGGACGAAAACTGGAGCGAACCCTTGGTAATGAACGACCGCTACCAAGCAGACGCCAACACCTACCAGCGGGGTTCGGCTACCTGGCCGTTTCAGAATCTGACCGACGGACTCCATCGTTTTACCGTTCGCGCCTGGGACACGTACAATAATCCCAGCCAGGCAAGCGTTGACTTCCTGGTGCTTTCCCGCGAACAACTCAAACTCGGAGCCGTTCGGCTCTTTCCCAATCCCAGTCCCGGCTGGACGCATTGGCAGGTGGAGCACAACGCCGCCGGCGACAGCCTTCAGGTGGATTGGACCGTGAGCGACGCCTCGGGCCGTGCGGTCTGGGCCCACCAGTGGATTGGCCTGGCGACCACGTCGGTACTGCAGGCGCCCGATTGGGACGGATCCGCGCCCAACGGCGTTCCGCTTCCCAACGGCTGGTACTTTGCCAAGGTGCGCGTCCAGCGTCCGAAGGACGGCCAGCTGGTGCACCAAGTTGACCGCCTCATCCTCCTTCGGCCCTAAGTGCCTACTGTATATTTGCTAAATCCATATGAACCATTCACGCGCGCTTTTCTTTAGTTTTTCGGCGTTGCTGGCCTGCGGGTCGCTCCGAGCTCAAACGTTTTACGATCGGTTGAACGACCTCAACGTGGTCACGACCGCCATGCCCATGCTCAACATTGGGCCCGACGCGCGCTCCGGGGGTATGGCCAACACCGGCATCGGCTTGAGCCCCGACGCCAACGCCATTTTTTGGAACCCCGCCAAGCTGGCGTTTGTGGGCAAGGGCAACGTGTACGGCGGACTTTCCTACACTCCGTGGCTCCGCCGCTTGGTTCCCGACGTCGAACTCATGTTTGCGAATGTCGCCGCCGGCGTGGGGGAGCGCGGAGGCGTGGGCGCGAGCCTGAGGTACTTTTCGCTGGGTGAAATCACCTTCCGCAACGAGCAGGGCGAAGAGCAGGGCACCTACCGCCCCTACGAAATGGCGCTTGACGTGGCCTACGCGCTGAAGCTTTCGGACCATTTTTCGGGGGGCGTTTCGCTGCGCTACGCGCTGTCGGACCTCGCTCAGGGCCAGGTGGTGGGCGGACAGCTCACGAAAGTCGGCCAGACGGTGGCCACCGACATCAGCATGTTTTACCAAGGCGACGAGTTCAGCATGCCCGACGGCCAGCGCGGCCAGTGGGTGGGGGGGCTCACCCTTTCGAACATCGGCGCCAAAATCAAGTACTCCGAAAGCGGCGAGGCCGACTTCATTCCGACCAACATGCGCCTGGGGGGCGGATTTAACTGGCGCCTCGATAAGTACAACCGCCTTACGTTGCTCACCGACGTCAACAAGCTCATGGTGCCGACCAAGCCGGAGCGGGACGTGCTCGACGCCGACAACGACGGAGACCGTAGCGAGATCGTGGCCGGCAAGGACGACAAGATCGGCGTGATCCCGGGCATCATTCAGTCCTGGGACCCCACGGCCAAGCCCGACGGATTTAAAGAGCTCATTCGCGAATTCATGGTCAATGTGGGCGGCGAGTACTGGTACAACGACCAGTTTGCGGTGCGCGCGGGCTACCAGCACGAAGACGTCACCAAGGGAAACCGCCGGTTTTTCACCATGGGATTTGGCGTGCGCTACAACCTCATCGGCCTCGATTTTGCCTACCTGTTCCCGGCGGACCAAACCGTGCGTTCTCCGCTCGAAAACACGATTCGCTTCAGTGCGCTCGTGGATTTGAACCAAATCATGAAGTAGGGGGTTAGTGTACGAACTACGGCAAGGACGTAACGCCGTCTAACCTTACTTTTGCACCGCGCATTCAAGCGCGTTTTGACCATGGCAAAAAAGAAGCTCACCAAAGAGGTTTACCTCAAGTGGTACGAAGACATGCTCTTCTGGCGCAAGTTCGAGGACATGACCTCAGCGCTGTACATCCAGCAAAAAATTCGCGGATTCCTGCACCTGTACAACGGACAAGAGGCCGTGCTCGCGGGTTCGCTCCTGGCCATGGAGCAGGGCGACAAGATGATTACGGCGTACCGCAACCACGTTCAGCCCATTGGCTTGGGGGTTGATCCGCGCAAAATCATGGCGGAACTGCTGGGCAAAGTCGACGGCACTTCGCGCGGAAAGGGCGGCTCGATGCACATGTTTTCAAAGGAGCACAACTTTTTTGGCGGACACGGCATTGTGGGCGGCCAAATTCCGCTCGGAGCCGGAATGGCGTTTGCCGACAAGTATTTAGGTAAGAGTCACGTTACCCTCTGCTACATGGGCGACGGGGCGGTGCGCCAAGGTTCGCTGCACGAGACGTTCAACATGGCGATGCTTTGGAAGCTTCCGGTGGTCTTCATCGTGGAGAACAACGGCTACGCCATGGGCACTTCGGTGGAGCGCACCGCGAACCACACCGACATTTACAAACTGGGATTGGGCTACGAAATGCCCTGTGCGCCGGTTGAAGGCATGGACCCCGCGGTGGTTTACGACGCGGTCTACGAAGCCGTGGAGCGGGCGCGCCGCGGTGAAGGTCCGAGCTTCCTCGAAATCCGCACGTACCGCTACAAAGGGCACTCGATGTCGGATGCGCAGCACTACCGCACGAAGGACGAGGTGGCCGAGTACCAGAAAATCGATCCGATTTTGATGGCGAAAGACATGCTCTTCAAAAAGAAGTGGTCTACCGAAGCCGAGCTCGAAGCCATTGACGCCCGCGTCAAAGATCTCGTGGCCGAATGCGTGGATTTTGCTGAAAAGTCTCCTTACCCCGACGCCGAAGAGCTCTGGCAGCACGTGTACGTCGACGAAGATTACCCCTTTATTACCGAATAAGTTATGGCCTTAGTAATTACGATGCCGCGCTTGAGCGACACCATGACCGAGGGCGTGGTGGCCAAGTGGCACGCCAAGTTGGGCGACACGATCACCGAAGGCAAGTTGCTCGCCGAGATCGAAACCGACAAGGCGACGATGGACTTTGAAGCGTTTCCGGGACAGGAGGGCGTACTCCTTCACATTGGGGTACAAGAAGGCCAAACGGCTCCGGTCGACAGCATTCTAGCGATTTTGGGCGCTGCGGGCGAAGACGTCTCAGCGCTCCTTTCGGGCGGAGCCTCGGCCGCACCCGCTGCCCCGGCAGCGCCAGCGGCCTCGGCTCCTGCAGCCCCCGCCGAGGAAGCTCCAGCGGCACCCGCGACTCCGGCTCCCTCGGTTCCAGCCGCGGCGCCCGCCGCCGCACCTTCGTCGGGTGATGCGCGCCTCAAGGCCTCTCCGCTTGCCCGTTCGCTGGCCCAAGAATTAGGGGTTAACCTCGCGAGCGTTCAAGGCACCGGTGACGGCGGGCGCATCACGAAGCGCGACGTGGAACTCGCGGCGGCTTCGCCGGTTTCGTTAAGTGCCGGTTCGAGCGCCGCGGCCTCCGCGGTGGCGTACCCGAGCTCGGGCCACGTGGACACGCCGATTTCGCAAATGCGCAAGACGATTGCCAAGCGCTTGGCCGAGTCGAAGTTCACCGCACCGCACTTTTACCTGACGATTGCGGTGGACATGTCGGCCGCCGCCGCCGCCCGCAGCGAAATCAACGCTGCCGGGGACGTGAAGATCTCGTTCAACGACCTCGTGGTGAAGTCCGTGGCCAAAGCCCTAAAAAAGCACCCCGCGGTCAATTCCTCGTGGATGGGCGACAGCATCCGCACCAATTACGACGTGCACGTCGGGGTAGCGGTGGCCGTGGAAGACGGCTTGCTTGTGCCGGTGGTCCGCCATGCCGACGCCAAAGGACTGGCCGACATTTCAGCAGAAGTCCGCAGCTTTGCCCAAAAAGCCAAGGACAAGAAGCTGCAGCCCAGCGATTGGGCGGGCAACACCTTCACGATTTCAAACCTCGGCATGTTCGGAATTGAGGAGTTCACCGCCATCATCAATCCGCCCGATGCCGCGATTCTCGCCGTGGGCGGAATTCAGGAGGTGCCGGTAGTGAAAAACGGAGCGGTGGTGCCGGGTCAAGTCATGAAAATGACCCTCAGCTGCGACCACCGGGTGATCGATGGCGCCACAGGTGCTGCCTTTTTGAACACCGTCAAGGGCTACCTTGAGCGTCCGCTGTCGCTGATTCTCTAGCCAAACCAAGGGCGGAAGGTTCCGCCCTTTTTTCGACCCCGCAGCATCAATTAGAATGAATCTAAATACGCGCCTACAGCCGCTGGCGTATTGTACCTTGGAAGCATGAAACTCTCGGAACTCGGAGTGGGGCAGAAGGCCCTGATTTTGCAGGCCCCCGTGGAGCTTCCCGTGAAGCTATTTGAGATGGGCTGCCTGCCGGGCGAAGAAGTGGAACTCGTGTTTGCGGCCCCGTTCCGGGACCCCTTGTGCTTTCGGGTTCAGGGCACCCTAGTGAGCATGCGCCGCGAGCTGGCCGAATTAATACCTATTACCGAACCCCATGACGCCTAAGCGCGCGCTGCGTGTGGCCTTGGTGGGGCGGCCCAACACGGGCAAGTCGTCGCTGTTCAATCGGCTGACGGGCTTGAACCAAAAGGTGGGGAACTACCCTGGGGTCACCATGGAAAAGCACCTGGGTTTGGCCAAAATCGGCAGCAACACGTTGGCGGAGGTCATCGACCTCCCGGGGGTCTACAGCCTGCATCCTTCCTCCGACGACGAGCGCGTGGTGCTCGACGCCCTGACGACGGCGTCGGAGGCAGAGCGTTCCGACGTCGTGGTAGGCTTGGCCGACGGGACGAACCTCAAGACGTGCCTGTTCGTGTTTACCCAGGTTTTGGACTTGGGTTTTCCGGCGGTACTGGCGGTCACCATGGTCGACGAAATGGAGCGCCGGGGGGCGCAGCTCGACTTGCCCGCGCTCGAAGCCGCCCTTGGAGTGCGGGTGGTTCCGGTGAACAGCCGCACGGGTATGGGCTTTGACGCGCTGCGCGAAGCCATCGCATCAGCTAAGCCCAGCAAGCAGGCGCCCTTTTTTCAACCGGCCGGAGCGCACCTGCCCTGGCTGCAAAAAAAGCAGGAGTGCATTGGGGCTGGACTGACCTACCGGGCCTGGCTGGACGGCTTGAGCGACCCTGACTTTGCCGCCGAGGTGCGCGAATCCGGGCGCAGCCCCGAGCGCGCGCGGGCCGACGAAGCCATTCAGCGCTACCGTTGGGTCAACCAGTGGCTGCGCAAGGTGTACCACTACGACCCCGTGCGCGACCGACGGGCCGCGGCGCGCTTCGACCGCTTGGTGGTGCACCCGGTCTGGGGTAGCGTGCTTTTGTTTGGCGTCCTCTTCGTCCTGTTCCAGGCGCTTTTTTACGGTTCTTCGGTGCCCATGGACGCCATCGACGGCGGAATAGCCCAGCTCTCAGCCGGGCTCAACGACGCCCTTCCCGAGGGCTTTTTCAACCACTTCTTGACGAGCGGACTGCTGCCCGGCGTCGCCGGCGTGCTCATCTTTTTGCCCCAAATCGCCCTGCTGTTCTTGTTCATTGCCCTGCTCGAAGAAAGCGGCTACATGGCTCGGGTGGTCTTCATCATGGACCGCTTCATGCGTCCGTTTGGGCTCAGTGGCAAATCGGTGGTTCCGCTGGTGAGCGGAACGGCCTGCGCGATTCCCGCCGTCATGAGCTCCCGCAACATGGAGTCGGCGCGGGAGCGGTGGCTCGCCATTGCGGTCACGCCGCTGATGACCTGCAGCGCGCGCTTGCCCGTGTATGCACTCATCATCGGGCTCGTGGTACCCAACACGCCTTGGATGGGCATTAGCCTCCAGGGACTCACGCTGTTTGGGCTGTACGCAGTGGGGTTTGTGGCGGCCCTCGCGGGCTCGGCGCTGCTGAACCGATGGGTTCCTCAGCAGAAGTCCGCCCCGTTCCTTATGGAAATGCCGCCCTACCGCATGCCGATTGGCCGAAACGTCTT